>CAKUGT010000005.1 GCA_934654795.1 uncultured Collinsella sp. | reverse complement strand
AAAGCCTGATTACTTGAGGGTGACAGCAGCGCCAGCAGCCTCGAGCTTCTCCTTGGCAGCCTCGGCGTCCTCCTTCTTGGCACCCTCGAGAACGGCCTTGGGAGCGCCCTCGACGACCTCCTTGGCCTCCTTCAGGCCAAGGTTGGTGAGCTCACGGACGGCCTTGATGACCTGGATCTTGTTGTCGCCGAAGCCCTCGAGCACGACGTCAAACTCGGTCTTCTCCTCGGCCTCAGCAGCGCCAGCAGCGGGAGCGGCGACAACAGCGGCAGGAGCAGCGGCGGAAACGCCGAAGGTGTCCTCGATAGCCTTGACGAGCTCGGAAGCCTCGAGAAGGGTCATTTCCTTAAGAGCATCGATGATCTCATCGGTGGTAAGCTTAGCCATTTCTAAGTCCTTTCGGTTTCCGTGCGGATGCACGGAGATCAGTTAAAACACGGCGCGAATGCGCCAGGGGTGCGGCGTTGCCGCCGCGGGTGAAAACAGCGACTAGGCTGCCTTCTGCTCGGAGACCTGCTGGATCGAACGAGCGAGACCAGAGGAAACGCCGTTGACGCAGACAGCGATGTCGCGAGCGAAACCGGAGATGAGACCGGCGATCTGGCCGAGAAGCTGATCCTTGGTGGGCAGCTCGGCGATAGCCTTAACATCATCAGCGGAAACGGCCTTGCCGTCGGAGATACCGCCCTTGATCTCAAGGACGCCCTTGGACTTAGCGGAGAAGTCCTTAAGGGCCTTAGCGGCCTCGACCGGCTCGGTCTCGTAGAACACATAAGCGACGGGGCCGGCGAGGATCTCGTCGAGCTCGGGCTGCTCCTGGTTCTTGAGAGCGATCTTGACCAGGTTGTTCTTGTAGACCTTCATCTCGGCGCCGCACTCGCGAAGCTGATGACGCAGCTCCTGAGCCTGCTTAACCGTCAGACCGTTGTAGTTGACGACGAACAGACCGGCGTTCTCGGCGATACGGGACTCGATCTCTGCAACCTTGTCGATTTTGTACTGCTGGGGCATGAATTACACCTCCTCGAATTCTTTCCGGGCACGGTCCGCCACAAGGACGTGACGGGGGCATGTCCAAAAAGAAAGCCCCCGCGCTGCATGAGCGACGGGGGCGAGAAGACATATCTACTCGACCACCTCGGCTGGCGGGAAGTCCCATTAAGCTCTCGGGTAAGACCCGTTTGCGCCGGCTGTCTCTGGCAGCGGATTCGTGCGTGAACCTGAAGTATTATGGCGGGGACCCCGGCGTCGGTCAACGGCAACACTGGCTGCACACAATTCCACCATCTCGGTCGCGCCGCCAAAGGCCAGGCGCAAGCTTTTCGCTCGGTCAGGTCCTGGGCTCGCACGAAGAGCACATTTAGTGCTCTTCGGCTCGTGCGGAATCTACGAAAAGCTTGCGCCTGGCCTTTGGCGGCGCGACCTGTGTTGACTTTGGGGCAGCCAGGGTTACCGTTGGCCGGCGCGCCCCACGCATAACCCTTATGTCGGTGGGCTGATGTGTTGCATCCCTGAGGGCTACAAGGTTGAAATGAAGGTGGACAGGCGGCGGAGGCCTTCGTCCAAATCTTGGTCGGAAACGCAGTAGCTGAGGCGGATGTGGCCTTCGGTTCCGAAACAGTCGCCCGGGACTAGGGCTACGTTTGCTTCTTTGATGGCTTTGATGCAGAAGTCTTCGCTTGTCAGGCCGAATTGTTTGATGCTGGGGAAGGCGTAGAAGGCGCCTGCCGGTTCCACTACGTCGAGGCCCATGGCGTCTAAGGCTGCGAGTACGCGTTCGCGGCGGGCTCGGTAGACTTTGAGCATGGGGGTTGGGTCGACGGTCAGGGCTCGGGCCGCGGCGTCCATCTCGAAGGAGACGGCACTCGATACTAGGTATTGGTGAGCTTTTGCGATCTCGGCGATGACGGGTGCCGCTGCTGCGAGCCAGCCCAGGCGCCAGCCGGTCATAGCCCAGGGCTTGGAGAAGCTCTCGATGACGACCGTCTGCTCACGCAGCTCCGGGTGACGCTGGGCAAAGCGCTCGTAGCCATCCACATAAACCAGGCGGTTGTATACGTCGTCGCAGACCACGTAGATGCCCGCCTCCTCCGCCACGCGCGCCACGGCGTCGAGCGACGCCGTGTTGAGGATGCAACCCGTAGGATTGTTGGGCGAGCAGATGACGATGGCCTTGGTCGCCGGCGTCACGTAAGCACGAAGTGCGTCTTCGTCAATCTGGAATTGCGCAGGCTCCGTATCCAAAAAGACCGCCTTGGCGTGATTGGCCACGACGATGCTCTCGTACAGGCCAAAGGCCGGCGTGGGAATAATGACCTCGTCGCCTGGGTTGAGCATAGCCATGAATGCTGCCGACAGGGCCTCGGTCGCACCGTCGGTCAGGATGACCTCATCGGCGGAAAACGTAAGGCCCGCGTCCCCCATGTAGGCAGATAACGCCTCACGCAGGGCGGGGCGCCCGTTGTTGGGCGGATAGTGCGTGTCACCGCGGTCCAGTGCGGCGGTCACCTCGGCGCTAATCACATCGGGCGTGGGAAAATCGGGCTCGCCAAGCGCAAGCGCGATGCACCCCGGGTGCTGGGCGGCGAGCGCGTTGATTCGGCGGATACCGGAGGGCTTGAGCGTGGCAAGCGAGGTATTCATGGGCAGTCGCATGGCGTTCCTTTCGTAAGGGTTGCACTAGGATAGCGCGGCGGGGCGCCGCCAGACGGTGTAACCTAAACGGAAACGGACTGGAAAGGAGATGGCATGGAGGCGAACCAGCAGGCCAATAAGCCAAAAACGCTGCAGAAGATCGCATACGTCAGTATTCCCGATAGCACCGATCTTGAGTTTTTGCTCTGGGACCTTCAGGATGCCATCGCAGCCTACGCGCAGCTTTCCGGCACCGCACTCCCCCATCCAGTCGACTTGAAGGCGAATAGCGCCGATACTGCCGACGGCATCGTGCTCGCCGTTGAGGATACGCCCGTTGACGAGGCAGTGGCAGACATCGCCAAAGCGCTCGATCGCTTTGGCGATACGGGAACGCGCGTCTATGTCGTCGTTCAAGCCGCCTGCGAGCGAACCGAGGGGGCGTGCATGCTCATCGAGCGCTTGCGCCAAGCTTGCGAACTCCGTAGGCTAACGTGGTGCGGCGGCGTTATCGCCTGCACCGGCAGCGGCATCGCGGCGCTTCGCCATTCCCCGCGCATGGGACTCCTGCGTCGGCCTTTTTCCGAAGCGACGGATAAGCTGGTGGGCGCCGTGCGCATGGGGTGCTCGGTTGAACATGCGCAGCTGCTCGGCGGCGGAAATGCCAGTAGCGTCGACACCGACGGCATGGTGCACGTCAAGCCCGCCGTGCCCGCACCAATCTGGCGCGCCATCATCAAACGCCTCGGCGCCCATGCTCAATCAAATATCTAAATTAGAGAGCGGTCCAGTCAACGGCTTCGCGCCAGCGCTCAATAAGGCGCTCCAGGTGCCATGACTCGATTGTTCAAGGAAAAACATACTCAACCCCTATTGTACAAGGCAATGGTGGAGCGCACCTTTTCCCTTAAAACCCAGGGTTTCGAGCATGTGAAACCTTGAATTGCCCTATATATTTGTATAGGTAAAGAGGGTAAAGCTCTGTTCCTTAAACTTCACTTGTTCATGTCATCGCTACAAGCTGGAAGTTATTAAACAGCAATCATCGCCCCTACTGCGTTATAGATAATATGGAGCACAACTGAGCCCCATAAACAATTTGTTCTTTTATACACTGCATCACAAAAAAAGTGCAAAGCCAGAAGGGAGATCACATACTCTACCGGCAACACATCAAAATATAGCTTTCCAATAATTACCCATCTTACCGGGTAATGTATCGAAAGAAAAAGAACCGAATTGATAATACCAACTATCCACTGGTTTCTTATCAATCCTGACAATCTTGTTTGAATGTATCCCCTAAATATAATTTCTTCTTCGAGAGCAGCGAAGAAGAAAATGATCCAGTTTATCAATAAGGGCTCCATAAACGATATGGATTTCCCTTGTGCCTTAAACAGCACCGTTTGTATAGCAAGCAGAAAAATTCCACCAATAACACCTAGAATAATGCTGTTTTTTAGCTTATCGGTGTTAATTCCAACACTGTCTATTTTCTGTTTGTTGTAATGGAAAAAGCATGCGAAAAGTAAAATCAAGACAAGAGGAATCCAAACTTGTGACAGATTTAATATGAGCACGCTTGTATTTGTTGTATAAAGCCAGCCATGAAAAAATGCACTGCCCATTATGAGGCAATATACGGTAATTGCTTTTATACCATCTTTTTTTTCATACTCCAGTAGGTTGTTTTTATACTTTTCACTTGTCCACTCCATCGATACTTCTCCTCTCCACAAATTTCGATTTGTCAATTCTGCGATGGTCTTCAGCTTCAACTTCTCACTATCTGGACTGACCAGGCTTTCTATTTCATGCTCAAATACTCCGTTTTAAGGTTCGCCCTCGTTGGGCGGCACGGGCGCACCGAGGCACGCGGCCATCACGCGCCAAAAGCGGTTCTGGGGGTTACCGTAATAAAAGGCATTGGCGCGCGAAAGCACCGAAGGAAACGACCCGAGCACCAAAACGCGCGAACACTCGTCAAACACGGGCTCAAACCCATGCTCAATATGTTGATAGCTCTCGTCGGACGCAGCCATGGCCTAGGCTCTCAACAGATAGCGCACCTCGTAGGGTGCAAGCTCAAGGGCACCCGTTAGCTCGACTGTGGGCGCGCCGTCGGCAAGTAGGTCGGCAAAGGAGCCGTTGAGCTCGCCGGCTCCAAAGGTATAGGGCTCGTTCACGGCATTGACCGCCACGAGCACCGTCGCGTCGTCGCAGGCGCGCTCGAACAGTAGCTGCTTGTTCTGGATCACCACGTTACGGTACGCGCCGTAGTTGAGAGCACGGGCCGCCGCGTCGTCGGCCGAGCGCAGGCGTGCAAGCTGCTTGATGAAGGCCGTCAGCTCGTTGGGCGCAGGCTCATCGAGCGCAGGCCGCAGCGCCCAGTCACCATCGGGGCCGCCCTTTTCGCCGGCGATTCCCCACTCGCTGCCATAGTAGACGCACGGAATGCCCGGCATGCCAAAGAGCATGCCATAAGCGGGGCGCAGACAGGACTTGTCGGTAAGAATGCTCGCCAGGCGCGGCACATCGTGGTTGTCGACAAACGACAGCAGATGCTTGCCGCGATAAATGCACCACGGGTCACCGCCAAACTGGCGATGCAGCGAGTGGGCAATCTCGAACATGTTGACCGAATTAAAGCTGGAATACAGGCCCTTGTAGCACTCGTAGTTGGTGCAGGAGTCGAGCATCTCATCGTTGACGATCTGGTTGTAGTCGCCGTGGAGCGTCTCGCCGATCAGCACAAAGTCGGGCTTGAGCTCACGGGCAAAGGCGTGCAGGCGGCGCATAAAGTCGCGGTCGAGCATATAGGCAACGTCCAGGCGCAGGCCGTCGACGCCAAAGACGTCGGCCCAACGGCGCACGGACTCGAGCAGGTAATCGACCACGGCGGGGTTTTGCAGGTTGAGCTTCACGAGCTCAAAATGGCCTTCCCAGCCCTCGTACCAAAAGCCGTCGCCATAGCAGGAGTCGCCGTCAAAGCTAATGTGGAACCAGTCCTTGTACGGCGAGTCCCACTTACGCTCCTGCACATCGCGGAAGGCCCAAAAGCCGCGACCGACGTGGTTGAAGACGGCGTCGAGCACCACGCGGATGCCGTGGGCATGCAGTGTCTCGCACACGGCGGCAAAGTCGGCATCCCCACCCAAGCGACGGTCGATATGGCGCAGGCTGCGCGTGTCGTAGCCGTGGCTATCAGACTCGAGCGGCGGGTTGATCAACACAGCGCCAACGCCGAGTTCCTGCAGGTAGTCAGCCCATTGGGCGATTTTCATGATGGGCGCATCGGGGTTGGGCGCGGTGCCGGCAGCTTGGGCAAGCTCATCCTCGGCAACGGGTGCGGCGTTTTCGCGCGGAGCTCCACAAAAGCCCAGCGGATAGATCTGGTAGAACGTCGTCTCGTATGCCCACATAGCAACCTCCCGGTAAGCTCAACACAACGACATCCATTGTATGCCCAGCAGGGTAGCTAATTTGGGACGGGGCTCTTTTAGCTACCCCAGCCCCTTTCTAAGTTGCGGTGAAATACGGACTGTTTGCCGGGTTTATTGGGCTCAGCAGTCCGTATTTCACCGCAACTGATGAGGGGACGTGATTAGGCGACGGGCTTTGCGCGGTGTATGGCCGGGAACAGCACGGTGATGGCGAGGATGACGCCCACGACGGTGATCGCCCCGCCCGCAAAGCCGATCCAGGCGATACCGGGGCCCGAAACCACGGCGCCACCGATTGCGGTACCCGTGCCGATACCCAGATTGAACAGGCCCGAGAAGATCGACATGGCGACGGCCGACGAGTCCGCCGGCGTGTACTCGATGAGCTCGGCCTGAAACGCCACGTTAAAGGCCGTGGCGCAGCAACCCCATAGCGCGCAAACAGCGAGAACCGCAGCGAGCGACGATGCGGCCGGACCCATGAGCAGCAGAGCCACCGGCACGCCGGAGAGCGTGATAGCCAAGAACGGGAACCGGTGCCCGTCGAACAGGCGACCAAACAGCCAGCTGCCCACCAGGCCGGAACAGCCAAACGCCGTCAACGTCATGGTAATAGCGCTTGCGTCGACGTGCGCGACCTGTGCCAGGAACGGCTCGATATAGCTGTAACCCGCGTAGTAGCCGGTCGCCATAAAAACCGTGACCGCGTAGAGCGCGATCAGGAACGGGTTCTTGAGCAGCTCGGGCAGCTGTTTGACGGTAAAGCGCTCGCCCGCCGGCATGGCCGGGAACACGGCGGCCTGGTACACCACCGCGACGGCAGAAAAAGCCCCGACCACGGCAAACGTCATGCGCCAGCCCACGGCCAGGCCGATGGCGCGGCCGATCGGCAGGCCAAAGATCTGTGCGATGGACGAGCCCGTGGCGATCATGCTGATGGCGAGCGCCCCGTGACGGGTGTCGACCAGGCGCGAGGCCATAATCGAGGCGACTGACCAGAACACGGCATGCGCGCAGGCGACCACCAGGCGCGCACAGACCAGGATGGGATATGTCGGTGCCACAGCGGACAGGAACTGGCCCAGCGAAAACACGGCAAGCACGCCGAGCAGCATCCGCTTGAATTCAAAACGCGAGGCAAACACCATAAGCGGCAGTGACAGCAGCATGACGCCCCAGGCGTAGACCGAAATCATGATGCCTGCCTGGGCCTCGGTAAGCGAGAACGACGCGGCAATATCAGTCAGAAGGCCGATGGGCATAAACTCCGACGTGTTGAACACGAACGCGCAACAGGCGAGCCCGATAAGCGGGAGCCACTGCTTGAGCGCGATACCGTCTTGCCTTGCCTGACTCATATATAACGTCTCCAATCATTTTGAGCGGAGGCGATTATATAGCAACGGCCCCGCATCCGTCAGTAACAGATGCGGGGCCGAAAACAATTCGGTACATAGAGGTTGCGCCGTCAATAAATAACTAAGCCAGCCCCAGCAATATACCAGCCGAATGCACGACAAACGCCACGATCCAGGCGACCGTCACCTGAAACGCGAACACGGCAACGGCATAGCGCGCGCCTAGCTCGCTCTTAACGGCACCGATGGCAGCCACGCAGGGCGGGTACAGCAGCGTAAAGACCAGGAACACATAGGCGGTGAACGGCGAAAACATGGTCGACAGTGCCGCGGGTGACGTTGCACCCAAAAGCACCGTGAGGGTCGAGATGACGCTCTCCTTGGCGATAAGTCCGGTGACGAGCGCCGTGGATGCACGCCAGTCGCCAAACCCAAGCGGTGCCAGCGCCGGCGCGATAATGCTGCCCAGACCTGCAAGCAGACTCTGCGACTGATCGGCGACCACATTAAAGCGGATGTCGAACGTCTGAAGGAACCAGATGACCACGGTAGCGGCAAAGATAATGGTAAAGGCCTTGGTAATAAAGTCCTTGGCCTTATCCCATGCCAGCATCACCGTCGTCTTGACACTCGGCAGGCGGTAATTGGGAAGCTCCATGATAAACGGCACCGGGTCGCCCTTAAATGCCGTGCGATTGAGCACCAAAGCCGCGATGCAACCGACCGCAATGCCAATCAGATAGAGCGAGACCATGGCGGGGACCGTCGCCTGCGGGAAGAATGCTCCGCACAGCAGACCGTAGACCGGCAACTTGGCCGAACAGCTCATGAACGGCGTGAGCATGACCGTCATCTTGCGGTCGTGCTCGGATGGGAGCGTACGGGTCGACATGATAGCCGGCACGGTGCAGCCAAAACCGACGAGCATGGGCACGAAGCTGCGGCCCGACAGGCCAAAGCGACGCAGCACTTTATCCATGACAAAGGCCACGCGCGCCATGTAGCCGGAGTCTTCCAGAATGGAGAGGAACAAGAAGAGCACGACGATAATCGGCAGGAAGGTCAGTACGCTGCCCACGCCCGTAAGCACGCCGTCGACAGCCAGCGAGCGCACCACGTCGTTGGTGCCGAACGCCTTGAGGCCCGCATCGGCCGAGGCGATGATGGCAGCGATGCCGTCCTCCATAAGTCCCTGCAACGCCGCGCCGATCACGCCAAACGTCAGCCAAAAGACGAGGCCCATGATCACCAGAAACGCCGGAATGGCCGTGTAGCGACCCGTCAGGATGCGGTCGATCTTGACGGAACGCACGTGCTCGCGGCTCTCGTGCGGCTTGACAACGCAGCGCCCACACACATCGCCGATAAAGCCGAAGCGCATGTCAGCCAGTGCTGATAGACGGTCGGTACCGGCCTCACCCTCCATCTGGGTAATGATGTGCTCGATGGCGTCAAGTTCGTTACGGTCCAGATGAAGTGCCTCGGTCACCAGCTCGTCGCCCTCAACCAGCTTGGTCGCCGCAAAACGCACCGGGATATGCGCCGTCGCGGCATGGTCCTCGATAAGGTTGGCGATGCCGTGAATGCAGCGATGCAGCGCGCCGCCGTCTGGGCCATCGGGCGCGCAGAAGTCCAGGCGACCGGGGCGCTCGCGGAACCGCGCCACGTGCAAGGCATGATCCACCAACTCGCCAATACCCTCGTTGCGGGCAGCGCTAATGGGAACAACAGGCACGCCCAGCAGGCTCTCGAGCAGGTTGACGTCTACGGCGCCGCCATTGGCAGTCACCTCGTCCATCATGTTGAGCGCGATGACCATGGGGCGGTCGAGCTCCATGAGCTGCAGCGTCAGGTACAGGTTACGCTCGATGTTGGTGGCATCGATGATATCGATGATAGCGTCGGGGTTTTCGTCCAAGATGAACTGACGGCTCACGACCTCTTCGCCCGTGTACGGCGACAACGAGTAAATACCGGGCAAGTCGGTAACGCTCGCCTCGGGGTGGTTACGGATAGTGCCGTCCTTGCGGTCGACCGTCACGCCGGGAAAGTTACCGACATGCTGGTTGGAGCCCGTCAGCTGGTTGAATAACGTGGTCTTGCCGCAGTTTTGGTTGCCGGCGAGGGCAAAGTGCAGCGGCGCGCCCTCGGGCACGGCCGTCTTTGCCGCACGGGGCGAATACGTCCCCTCGCCCAGGGCCGGATGCTCCGTCGTGCCGATTGCAGCGTTAGCGCGCGGACCCATGTCGGTATCGTGAATGCCCTCGAGCTCAATGCGGGCGGCATCGTCCTTACGTAGCGTCAGCTCATAGCCGCGCAGGCGAATCTCGAGCGGGTCGCCCATGGGGGCGTACTTCATCATGGTGACTTCGGTGCCCGGCGTTAGACCCATGTCCAAAATATGCTGTCGGAGTGCCTGATCGTCCGATGCCACCGATGCGACAACGGCGTCCTTTCCGATCTCGAGTGTATCGAGCTTCACGTCCGTGTTCCTCCCCCGGCGCCCACAGGGCGTTGCATTTTGTTTACCTTGGCTAACCGTTTGCCATGGCTAACCAATTGTAACCATGCATCATAGCGCGAACACGCAACGACGTTCAATCAACAGATTGGTGCAAGGGGGACGGATTACTTTGCGCCAAGCCCTTGAGAGCTAGGACGATGCCGATGTCTTGGGACCGACAGCAAAAGCCCGCCAGAGCGGCAAGTGGTTACGGCGTTTGGTAAAACGCCGTAACTAAAACCCGTGGCGCTCCAGGAAGCGGAAAGCCAGGCGGATCCAAGGGCGGACTGCCACCTGTTTGTCCTCGTTATCGACCGCGGTGTTGGCGTTGCCGAGCGAAAGCCCGTGACCACCTTGGTCAAAGACGTGCATCTCGCAAGCGACGCCCTCCTCGGCCATGCGCTGCGCAAACGGATAGACCTGCGCGATCGGCGCCGTCTTGTCGTCGGACACGCCCCACACAAAGGTCGGCGGCATCTGACGCGAAACATGCGTGGTGGGGCAGATATCGGCCAAATGCTCGTCAGTTGCCTCGCCACCCGTCACCATCGACAGGTAGTCGTTGAGCAGATCGCGCCCCGTCTTGCCGCCCGTCTTGGGCACACGCAAGTCAATGCGCGGATCGCGCGTCTGCATGTCGCGCACATAGGCAAAGTCGAGCAATGGATAGCCCAGCACCACGGCATCGGGACGAATGTCGTCCGGACACGCCCCGGCAAGTGCCGCAAAGGGGCCGGTCTTCCACTGTGTTGCCAGCGAGGCGCAAATCATGCCGCCAGCAGAAAAGCCCACGACGCACACGCGCTTGGGATCGACATGCCACTCGTCGGCATTCGCACGCACCGTGGCGACCATCTTGGCGAGATCTGCCTGGGGGTGCGGAAAGCTCACGTCACCCGTAGAACTCGTGACATAGTTGAGCACAAAGGCCTGGTAACCGTGATCCAAAAACGCAAACGCCACGGGATCCTGCTCATGCGGAGCGATATGCGTAAACGCACCTCCGCCGCAGATAATCACGGCAGGGCGGCGGCCATTCGGTTTATCAGGCAGCGGCTCGGCACCCAAATACGTAAACGTCGCCGGATATTCCTCGGTCGGCTCCTCGCCCCACAGTGCATGGTTCTCGACAATCATATGTGCTCCCTTCGCGCAAATTAGGCGCCCTTGTTTTTCGCCTTCAAGCGTACCCCACTTGAACCCGTGACGCAGAAACACGCCAGCAATAAGTTTCCCTTCAACTGATATATCACATAATCCCAGCTCAGAGGTATCGCTGAGCAGCGTAGAATAGGGGGTGTTGACCAAGCCGCGAAACAGATATGAAACGTTTCCGGCAAACCAAACGCGCGATATGCGCCTATTTAAGTTGGAGGCAACTATGGGTCTGCTCGATTCGCTTAAGTCCACCTTCACCTCGACCGGCGAGGCGTCCGTTCCGCCCGCAGCAAGCTTCGCCACCCGCGAAGGCGTCATCTATGCCCCCGTCAACGGCGTGCTCGTCAACCTGGACGAGGTTCCTGACGAGACGATCGCCTCGGGCATGCTTGGCCAGGGCTATGGCATCGAGCCCATTACCGGCACCATCTATGCGCCCGCCAACGGCCGCATCGGTGCCACCACCGTCACCAACCACTCCATCGGCATGATTACCGAGGACGGTCTTCGCGTGTTCATCCATGTCGGCCTGGGCACCGTGGAAATGAACGGCAAGGGTTTTGCCCGCTTTGTCGAGATGGGTGACACGGTCAAGGCAGGCCAGCCGCTCATCAGCTTCGATCGCGAGGCCATCAAGGCCGCCGGCCACGAGGACATCGTGACCGTCATCGTCTCCGAGCTCGATCGTCTTAAGAGCATCGACCATGTCGGCGAGTCCGGAACGCTTATCGGCGGCAACCCGCTCGTCAAGCTGGGCGACCCGCTGCTGGTTGCCAAGACCAAGTAGCCAGGCCCCGCGCCACACAGCCAAAAGGCACCTCGTCAAGCGCTCGCGACCATTTGGCCGCGGGCGCTTTTCGTTTGAAAAACCATCCCGCCAATGCCTTATCTGTATAGCCCAAATGAGCCGAGCTGCTAGAATATCGAACTGTATGGATAACTATCATTCAACCGTTATGGGAGGATACGTGAACCGCACCAAAATCGCGCAGCTCTATGCCGATGCCGAGTCGCTCGGCGGCCAGACCGTCACCGTCGCCGGCTGGGTCAAGTCCGTCCGCGACATGAAGAACTTTGGCTTTGTCACGCTCAACGACGGCAGCTGCTTCCGAGACTTGCAGGTCGTCATGAACCGCGAGGCACTCGACAACTACGACGAGATCGCCCATCAAAACGTCTCGGCCGCACTCATTTGCACCGGCACCGTCAAGCTGACCCCCGATGCGCCCCAGCCTTTCGAGCTTTCTGCCACTTCCATCGAGGTCGAGGGCGTCAGCGCCCCGGATTACCCGCTGCAGAAGAAGCGCGCAACCGTCGAGTTCCTGCGCACCCAACAGCACCTGCGCCCGCGCACCAACCTGTTCCGCGCCGTGTTCCGCATCCGTTCTGTCGCGGCTGCCGCCATCCACCGCTTCTTCCAGGAGCAGGGCTTTGTCTACGTCAACACCCCCATCATCACCACGAGTGACTGCGAGGGCGCCGGCGAAATGTTCCGCGTAACCACGCTCGACCCCAAAAATCCGCCCCTCACCGAGTCCGGCGAGGTCGACTGGAGCCAGGACTTCTTTGGCAAGCACGCGAGCCTTACCGTGTCCGGCCAGCTCAATGCCGAGAACTTCGCCATGGCCTTTGGCGACGTGTACACCTTTGGCCCCACCTTCCGCGCCGAAAACTCCAACACCACGCGCCACGCCGCCGAGTTTTGGATGATCGAGCCCGAGATGGCCTTTGCCGACCTTAACGACTACATGGATAACGCCGAGGCCATGCTCAAGTACGTCCTTAAGGACGTTATGGCCACCTGCCCCGACGAGCTCAACATGCTCAACAAGTTTGTGGACAAGGGTCTGATCGAGCGCCTGGACCACGTGGCAAACTCCGACTTTGCCCGCGTCACCTACACCGAGGCCGTCGAGATCCTGGAGCAGGCAGTCGCTGCTGGCCACCAGTTTGATTACCCCGTCAGCTGGGGCATCGACCTGCAGACCGAGCACGAGCGCTTCCTGACCGAGGAGCACTTTAAGCGCCCGACCTTCGTAACCGACTACCCGGCCGAGATCAAGGCGTTCTACATGCGCATGAACGAGGACGGCAAGACCGTCGCCGCCGCCGACTGCCTGGTTCCCGGTATCGGCGAGATTATCGGCGGCTCCCAGCGCGAGGAGCGCCTGGATCTGCTCGAGGCCCGCATCAAGGACCTGGGCATGAATCCCGAGCAGTACAAGTACTACCTTGACCTGCGCCGCTACGGTTCCTGCAAGCACGCCGGCTACGGTCTGGGCTTCGAGCGCTTGGTCATGTATCTGACCGGCGTGGGCAACATCCGCGACGTCCTGCCGCACCCGCGCACCGTGGGCAACGCCGACTTCTAATCGCCACAGCGCCACCAAACGCGTTCCAGCGCATCACGCCAGCGCCTCTCGGCAAGCCGAGGGGCGCTTTTTTCAACAGCATCCGTCAAGCTTTTGGCAAGTTTTTGGTCAGTTGGGCAGAGCTGTTGAAAACTCGACCCGCCGCTTGCCGACGGCTACCGACCGCCCAGGGCGTCCTGCACCCCCGGGAAAGCCCCGCGTCCTAGGCTCCATACCGTCGCCACCCAAAACGGAAAGGACGTGGGCGCCATGACCGAAACCGCTGTTGAAACTTACGAGACCACGACGAGGGGCGCCGCCTCGATGGCAGCCTATCGCGCCGTTCGCATCCTGCAACTATTAAGCGAAAACACCGGTGAGGACAAGGCCATGCTTTCCGATGAGTTGATCCGGCGCCTCGCCCATCCCGACGACCCCGCCCGCATGCCCATCTCGGCGGCGCGGCGCAGCATCTACACCGCCATCTCCGCACTTCGCCATGCCGGATACGAAATTGAGTACAAGCGCGGCGTGGGGTATCGGCTCTTGACCCGTCCGCTCACCGACGAAGAGATCATCCGACTCCACGGCATGGTCATGCGCAACCGCTCTACGCCCATCGCCATTCGAAAAAGCATGGCGCAGCACCTGGTCGCCATGGCGAGTGCCGACGTTCGCGGCTACCTCGATGCACCCGAGCCTGCTCCAAGCGCAGGCGGCAAATCCACCAAGGCCACACGCACGCCCGTCAAGCGCATCGATGCCTGCGAGCTCATCGAGCAGGCCATCGACCACGGAACCACAGTGAGTTTTGATATTTCGAGTGTCACGGCACGCGGAGAGGTCGAAGTGGCACGGATGACACTCCGGCCCTTTGCCATCAAGCAACGAGACGGCATCTCGTATTTGCTGGGAACGGTCTATGACGCGCGAGGCGCCGACGACACGCTGCGCACCGTTGAGATCGGCCGCATGAGAAACGTCACCACACGTCTCCTCGACGGCAAGAAGCTCTTCGCCGCCCTGGACGAGGACGACGCCTCCTCCGCCGCATAAGACCCTCCGCCGCCCATTCGACTACCCGTACCGCCCATCCGATTCTGTATTAAAAAACCCGCCAGGCTGTTGTAAAAATGGACATCAGCGCTACTATAGTTCCACTTGCACTTTGTCCCAGTGCAGTGTTTCCAGCCATTTTTATACTGGGGGTAATGATATGAAGGACATCACCATCAGCCGCAGGAGCCTTCTGGTCTCCGCTGGCCTGCTCGCGCTCGCTCCGCTCGCCGGATGCGGCGGCAACTCTGGTTCCGGCTCCGCTGCCGCCGGTTCCGACTACACCATCGGCGTTCTGCAGCTCACCGAGCACTCCGCACTCGATGCCGCCAACGATGGCTTTGTCAAGGCCATCAAGAGGAGCGGCCTTAAGGTCAAGATCGACCAGAAGAACGCCCAGAACGACCAGTCCACGTGTAAGTCCATTGCCGACAAGTTCGTGGGCGACGGCGTCGACCTGATCTATGCCATCGCCACGCCCGCCGCGCAGGCTGCCGCCGGCGCCACCGCCGATATCCCCATCGTGGGCTGCGCCATCACCGATTACGCCGCCTCCGGCCTGGTCCAGGACAACGACAAGCCCGGCACCAACGTCACCGGCGCCTCCGACCTCACCCCGGTCGCCGAGCAGCTCGAGATGATGCAGAAGGTCCTGCCCGACGTAAAGAAGGTCGGCCTGCTCTACTGCACCGCCGAGTCCAACTCCGACGTCCAGATCAAGGCCGCCAAGAAGGAGCTCGACAAGCTAGGCCTCGAGTACACTGACTTCACCGTCTCGAGCTCCAACGAGATTCAGTCCGTCGTCGAGTCTGCCGTGGGCAAGGTCGACGCGCTGTACTCCCCCACTGACAACACCATCGCCGCGGGCGCTTCGCAGGTCGGCCAGATCTGCAAGGAGAATAAGCTCCCCTTCGTGACCGGCGAGGAGGGTATGTGCATGGCCGGCGGCCTGTTCACCCTCTCCATCAACTATAAGGACCTGGGCTACGCCGCGGGCGAGATGGCCGTTAAGATCCTGAAGGGCGAGGCCAAGCCCGAGGATATGCCGATCAAGCACCTCTCGAGCAAGGACCTGGTCGTCGTCAAGAACGACGAGATGGCCGAGGCCCTAGGCATCGACCTTTCCGCTCTGGACGAGTAGCGCCATGCGCGGTAACGCGTCTAGGGCCCGCACGCGCGCCACAGCCGCGTTATTCAATATCTGAGTCCTTGGGGCGAACGCCAAAGACCGGCGTTCGCCCTGCTTGTTTCGGATGAGACAAAACATCCGTCCGCAACTCTTTTATGCATTGTTACCGCTATCATGGTGACTCACGTGTCCACCCTATCCTAGGAGGTATGAAGCATGCTCATTGCATTGCAGGGCGCCGTTTCGCAGGGCGTCCTCTGGGGCATTATGGTGCTTGGCGTGTTTATCACGTTCCGCCTGCTCGACATCCCCGATATGACCTGCGACGGCAGCTTTGCCCTCGGCGGCTGCGTCTGCGCCGTGCTCATCGTCAATAACAATGTCGACCCGCTGCTCGCCGTGCTGGCCGGCATGTGCGCCGGTGCCATCGCCGGCGCCGTCACGGGTATTCTGACTACGGTCTTCGAGATCCCCGCGATCCTCGCCGGAATTCTTACGCAGATCAGTCTGTGGTCCATCAACCTGCGCATCATGGGCAAGTCCAACACGCCCATCCTCGCCAAGGGCACCATCTTCTCGTCCGTCAGCAACATGACGGGCCTGCCGCAGTCCACCGTTGCCATTATCCTGGGCATCATTTTGGCCGTCGCGATCGTTGCCATCCTGTACTGGTTCTTTGGCACCGAGATCGGCTCGGCGCTGCGTGCCACCGGCAACAACGAGTACATGATCCGCGCCCTAGGCGTTAACACCAACACCACCAAAATGATCGCCCTCGTGCTCTCCAACGCCCTCATTGGCCTTTCGGGTGCGCTCATCTGCCAGAGCCAGAAGTATGCCGACATTGGCATGGGCACCGGCGCCATCGTTATCGGTCTTGCCGCCATCGTCATCGGCGAGGTGCTCGGTCGCCTGCTGCCCGGCGGCCTCACGCAGTTTAGCGTCCGTCTTGCCTCCGCCGTCTTTGGCTCCGTGGTGTACTTCCTTATCCGCGCCATCGTGCTGCAGCTGGGCATGGACGCCAACGACATGAAGCTGCTCTCCGCCGTGATCGTCGCCGTGGCCCTGTGCGTGCCCGTGGTTTGGGAGCGCTATAAGCTCCGCAGCTCCTACACGAAGGGAGATGAGGCAGATGCTTAAGCTCTCGCACGTCAAGAAGACCTTTAACAAGGGCACCGTCACCGAGAAGCGCGCGCTCACCGGCGTCGACCTCACCCTCAACGATGGCGACTTTGTAACCGTGATTGGCGGCAACGGCGCCGGCAAGTCCACGCTGCTCAATATGATCGCCGGCGTGTATCCGCTCGATTCGGGTGTTATTGAGCTCGACGGCACCGACATCTCGCGTCTGAGCGAGTCGCAACGCGCCAAGTACCTGGGCCGTGTGTTCCAGGATCCCATGCGCGGCACCGCAGCCGACATGCAAATTGCCGAGAACCTGGCCCTCGCCAAGCGCCGCGGCCAGCGTCGCGGCCTTTCATGGGGCGTCACCAAGGCCGAGAAGGACGAGTACGTTGAACTGCTCAAGCGCCTGGACCTCGGTCTGGACACGCGTCTCAACGCCAAGGTCGGCCTGCTCTCGGGCGGCCAGCGCCAGGCACTCACCCTGCTGATGGCCACGCTCACCAAGCCGCGCCTGCTGCTGCTCGACGAGCACACGGCGGCCCTCGACCCCAAGACGGCCTCTAAGGTGCTCAACCTGACCGAGGAGATCGTCGACGAGAACCGCCTGACCACGCTCATGGTCACGCACAACATGAACGACGCCATCCGTCTGGGTAATCGCCTGATCATGATGCACGAGGGCCATGTGATCTACGACGTGGCCGGCGACGAGAAGAAGTCGCTCACCGTGGCCGACCTGCTTCAGAAGTTTGAGGAGGTCTCGGGCGGCGAGCTCGCCAACGACCGCATGCTACTAAGCTAACGACTTAGAAAACCACCACAAAGGGGAAAGGCACCTTTGTGGTGGTTTTTGTTAAGGACTAAGGAGACTGCCATGAAAAGACTCGTCCCCCGCCTTGCGTTAACCGTCTCGTTGTTTGCCGGCGCGCTCGCAGGCATCCCAAGCCTCGCTTTCGCGGGGAACCTGCCCGCCGCTATTGACGGCACCGTGACCGTCATGCACACCAACGACATCCACGGCAGCTACAAGTACAGCTACAACGAAAGCAAGGGCACCGGCACCGTCGGCTTTGACGGACTGGCGGTTCTCTATAGCGCCCAGGGCAACGCCCCCGATCTTTTGCTCGATGCGGGTGATACCTTCCACGGACAGTCCTTCGCCACCATGAGCGAGGGCAAGAGCATCGCCGAGCTCATGGACACCTTCTACGCCGATGGCTACGACGCGACCACGCCAGGCAACCACGACTGGAGCTATGGCGCGGACAAGCTTCGCACCATGACCGGCTCCAGCACCACCAGCACACCCTTCGCTATGCTTTGCGCGAATGCAACGTCCTCGAACGGCGTATGGAGCTCGAGCATCACGAAGACGCTCAACCGCACCTGGAGGGACAGTGAAGGTCACTCAACGTTCGCCTACCAGATCAAGGTCGGCGTCGTCGGAGCCATGGATGAGTCGCTAGGCTCCTCGCTGCGCGCGGACCTGGTCGCGGGCACCAGCTTCTCGAGTGCCGCGAACGCCATCAATGCCGAGGCAGAGCAGCTGCGCAAGGAGGGCTGCGATGTTGTTGTGTGTATCGCGCACACGCTCGACGCCAAGACCTTTGCCACGCGGCTCCGTGGCGTCGATGCCCTTATCGCAGGCCATGAGCACATCAACCTTAACGAGAAGGTGACGGGGGCCGACGACAAGACAATCCACGTTGTCGAGGCGGGCAGCGCCTTTGCCGAGGTGGGGCTGCTCTCCATTCCGTACCAGTACGACACCAAGGGCACCGAAAGCACCGACGATGACACGGCGGCGGTATACGAAGACAAAAGCGACGAGAAGCTCTATACCGCCAAGGATGTAAACGTTCTTTTGACCGATCCCAACAAGGGCTCCACCTATCAGAGCATCCTTGATGAGGTCCACGGCAACAAGATCAAGCCGCTCGACGATGCCTTTAGCTCCGCATCGAGCGAGGTGCTCGGCACGAGCTCTACCAATTATTTCTACGGCGAGAACGCATCTGGCACGCACGGCTGGGAGATGGTGCGCACCACCGATTTCCGCCCCAGCAAGGAGGGCGACACCACCAAGGCCCAGACCATCGGACATGTGATCTGCGGCTCCTATCTTGACCTGACGGGCGCGGACCTTGCCATCGAGAACGCGGGCGGCATCCGCGGCGGCATCGCTGCGGGCGATGTGACCGCCGGCAACGTCATCGCTATCTCGCCCTACGGCAACACCGTGGAGACCTGGACCATGACCGGTGCGGACTTCCTGGCAGCGCTCGAGCACTCGCTGCAGATCAGCGATGATTGCAACGACAGCTACGAGCTTCAGCAGGCTTATGTGGCGGCCGGTCACACCGAGCAGGAGGCGCAAGACAAGTACACGATGCCCAACGACTCCGGCAGCGTCCTTTCCTTTGGCGGCATCAACGTGACCATCGACTGGACACAGACCGAGGGCAAGCGCATCGTGAGCGCCACGCTCACCAAGGACGGCACGGCACTTGATCCCGCCAAGGACTATACCGTCGCCACTAACAACTACATCATCACCAACACGACTGACTTCCCCACCTTCGCAAACGCCACCAAGCACACCGAGTGGGGTACCTGCGAGGCGGCGATCAGAGCATTGATCGGGAAGAGCGACTGGGAGAGCAAGATGGCCTCGCTCGCGGGCACCATCAGCTTTGGCTCCGCTGCCGTGGACCCCACGCCCACACCGGCCCCGACGCCTGAGCCCTCGCCTAAGACGGACGCGACGACCACGAAGGTCATCACCAAGAAGACGGCCGGCAAGCTCGCCGCAACGGGAGACCGCACGCTAGCCGTGATCGGCGCATGCCTCATCGGCGGCATCGTCATCATCATCCTCGGCATCATCTGGAAACGTCGACGCTAAGCTACACCGCCGGGCCTTGCAGCCCCGCCTCGCAAACCTTATATCGAGCACAGAAGCCCGTCCGAATTTGATCGGACGGGCTTCTTGGTGGGTATCATGGTTGGATGATCATGAGGAGGTTTACCTACATGGAATTGTTTGAGCCAATTCTTCATTTCTTTGCACAACGATGGGTCCACAACATCATCTGGGCCGGTATCTTGGCCATCGGCACCGCCGTTGCCGCCAAAGTCGCGTCCAAGACCCTGCACCACCTGCTTAACCGCGACGATAACCCGCTCCCAGCATCGAGCATCTTCATCAACATCGCGCGCGCCGTCATCTGGATGATCGGCGGCAGCTTTATCCTCGACAACTGTTTTGGCATCAACGCAAACGCCCTCGTCGCCGCTCTTGGCGTCGGCGGCATCGCCATCTCGCTCGGCTTTCAGGACACGCTGTCGAACCTTATCGGCGGTATGCAGGTGACCTTTATGGGCATTATCAAACCCGGCGACAATATCGAGGTCGGCGGCGTGTCAGGCGTGGTCCAAGATATCACCTGGCGTCACACGACCATCGAGGACGCCTGCGGGCAGACCATCATTGTGCCCAACTCCAACATCTCCAAGAACACGCTCGTGCATCTGATGCCCTTTGGGCGCGTGGCCGTGCCCGTTGCCGTAAAGGACACGTCTAAGTGGGCTTCCCTTGACGCGCTGGCAGACGAGCTCACGAGCGCAACCAAAACGGCCGTCTCGCCCATCTCTGGCTTTGACAAGGAGCCGTACGTGCTCTTTAGCGAGATCGGCGACTTTGGCATCAAGGGAAAAATCATCTTTATCGTCAGCGACGATAGCACCACTTTTACGGCAGCCGACGCCTGCATTCGTGCCATCGCCCCCATCATCGCCTAAACCACAACAAAGGGGACAGGCACCTTTGTGGTGGTTTCGCATCGTGGTACCATGGTTCATATCGTTGTTTAAACGACTAAGGGAGTAGACACCATGGAAGAGGCCTATCGTCAAGCACGCAAGCGCGGCGAGCAGGGACGCCGTCGCGCCATCAGCCAAAGCGAGCACCCGTACCTCACGGACCTCGACAGCTTGGTTGCCCAGCTCCCCTTAGGTCAGCGAGAGAATGTCGGCCTGCGGGATATTCCGCTCGAAATGGTCGTCGGCACGGTTACTAAGGGCCGTCAGTCTGCCTTTTCGTGCAACTTTATGCCCCTGCTGCCGTTTAACACCGAGTTCGCCCGCAAGTGGTCCAACCTCTACGACATCCAGGTGACCGAGGGCTATCGCGACCCCATCATCGTCACCGAGTTTATGCATCGGTTTTACGTCCAAGAGGGCAACAAGCGCGTCAGTGTCCTCAAATTCCTGGACGCCCCGACGGTTTCGGCCAAGGTCACCCGCCTCTATCCTGGAAAATGGGATTCCGTCGAAAGCCGCCTCTATGGCGAGTTCTGCGCGTTTTGGCGCGTCTGCCCCCTATACGAGATCGAGTTCTCGCGTGAGGGAAGCTACGAAACGCTCGCCAAGATGCTCGGCCAGGACCTTGGCGAAAAGTGGCCACAGAAAAAGGTCGACTACCTGCGCCACACCTTCCTACTCTTTAAGCGCGCCTACCTGCGCGCGGGCGGCGACCACCTGGACATTACGCCCGCCGACGCCATGCTCGTCTACCTCAATGTGTACAACCAGGACCGCCTGCTGGATACGCCGACGGATATCGTCGTAAACCGCCTGTGCAAGATCTGGCGCGAGCTGGTCATTGCCGGCAAAAATGACGAGGACAAGGTCGATCTTGTCGAGGCACCGAGTGTCGATGAGGAAGAGGCGCCCGCCAAGTCCACCTCCGGCGTGCTCAACTTCTTTATGGGCAAGACCGTCTATTCGGCGGCCAACCCCCTGCGTATCGCCTTTATCCATGAGTTCCCCTGTGCGACATCGAGCTGGGACAGTCTGCACGACCAAGGACGTCAGTATCTCGATGAGCACTTTGACGGTATCGTGCGCACCGAGGCGTTCGAGGACTGTCACGATCCGGACGTGTTCTACGCCGCCGTGGAAACGGCTGTCAAACATGGAGACAACGTCATCTTCTCGACCTCGCACCGCCTGATGGAATACACGCTCAGAGCTGCCGTTGAGTATCCCCAGGTTCGGTTCCTTAACTGCTCTATCGGCCTTCCCCACCAAAGCGTCCGTTCGTACTTTGGCAAGATGTACGAGGCCAAGTTCCTCCTGGGCGCCCTTGCCGCCAGCATGGCGGACAACCATCGCATCGGCTACCACGCGTCGGTCTTCGCATCCGGCGCGCTCAGCGAGATCAATGCCTTTGCCATCGGTGCCTCGCTGCTCGACCCCCGCGCGCAAATTATCCTCACCTGGGGCGATGTGCCCGCCGGCGGTCTTGCCGAGGCCATGTGCCGCGAAGGCGTGAGCGTCATGACCGGCGCTGACATGTCAAAGTCGCTCGTAGACCCTACGGCCTACGGACTCCACCGCCTGGTCGATGGCAAGGTCGTCGGCATCGCCATGCCGGTCTGGAACTGGGGCCGATACTACGAGCTTATCGTGCGAAGCCTGCTGCATGGCACCTGGGATGAGACCAGTGACGACAGCCAGGTTCGCGCCGTCAACTACTGGTATGGCATGAGCTCGGGCGTCATCGACATTCGCTACGCTCCGGGCCTGCCCTATCAGACGCGCAAACTGGTGCAGCTGCTCCGCAATGGCATCGTCGAGGGCTCCATCAATCCATTTGGCGGCGAGCTTCATAGCCAAGACGGCGTGGTGCAGATCGAGGGCTTTCCCCCACTGCCGAGCGCGCAGATTGTCGAGATGAATTGGCTGGCGGACAACGTGGTAGGCACCATTCCGCAGCTCGACGATGAGCCGGGAGTTACCGCCCTATGAAGATCCTTGCCATAGCAGATACCGAAGAACGATGCCTTTGGGAGTGCTTTCACAAGGAGCGCTTTGAGGGTGTCGACCTGATTCTGTCTGCCGGCGATCTGGACCCGGACTATCTTGAGTTTTTGGTCACCGTCATCAACAAACCGCTCATCTACGTTCGCGGCAACCACGACGACCGCTACGCACGTCATGCACCGGGCGGATGTATCTGCGTGGAAGACAGCGTGTACACGTACCGAGGGATTCGCATTGCGGGCCTTGGCGGGTCTATGCGTTATCGCGACGGCGCCAACATGTACACCGAACGCGAGATGTCCAAGCGCATGCGTAAGCTGTCGCGTAAGGTTAGGATGGTCGGCGGGTGCGACATTCTGCTTACCCATGCACCCGCCGCCGGTATGGGTGATCTGGATGATCTGCCGCATCGAGGGTTTGAGTGCTTTAACACAGCACTTGAGTCCTGGGGGGCCGACTATATGGTGCATGGGCATGTACACCAAAGCTACGGTTACGATTTTCAGCGCGAGCGGCAGCATGTGTGTGGAACGACGATCATCAACGCCTGCGGCTATACGCAGTTTGAGCTCGACCAGACGCGCTACCCCATCCGCGGATGGCAGGCAGCCTGGCTCAACTCGCAAACCATGCGCCGCGAGCTCAAGCGCCACGAGGCCATCGAGTCCTCTACCGCCAGAACACCCTGGTAACCACCTCAAAGGGGACACTGTCCCCTTTGAGGTGGTTTTACCCCGAGCTAGCAAGAAACCCGGTCCTGCGCGAGGCAGAACCGGGTTCCTTTAGCAATGCTTGCTTTGCTCAGGCAGTAACTAACAGTTACTCAGCCAGGAAGTCACGCTGGACAGCGGGATCGACCTTGACGCCAGGGCCCATGGTGGAAGACACAGAGATGGACTTGACGTACTTGCCCTTAGCAGAAGAGGGCTTGACGCGCAGGATCTCGGTGTACAGGGCAGCGTAGTTCTCAACGAGCTGCTGCTCGGAGAAGGACTTCTTGCCCAGGGGCACGTGGCAGATGCCGTAACGGTCGGCGCGGTACTCAACGCGGCCAGCCTTGAGCTCGGAGACCATCTTGGCGACGTCCATGGTCACGGTGCCGAGCTTGGGGTTCGGCATGAGGCCACGGGGACCAAGGATCTTACCGATGCGGCCAACCTTGGCCATCATGTTCGGCGTAGCGATAGCGGCGTCGAAGTTGATCTCGCCCTTCTGGATCTGGGCGACGAGCTCGTCGGAGCCGATGATGTCGGCGCCGGCAGCCTCGGCCTCGCGGGCCTTCTCGCCCTCGGCGAAGACGGCAACACGAACGGTCTTGCCGGTGCCGTGGGGCAGGGAGATGGAACCACGGATGTTCTGGTCAGCCTTACGAGTATCGATACCCAGACGGAAGTGGGCCTCGACGGTCTCGTCGAACTTGGCGGTGTCGAGCTCCTTGATGAGCTTGGCAGCCTGAAGGGGGGTGTAGAGCGTGGCGCGGTCGATCTTCTCGGCAGCGGCCTTATAGCTCTTACCATGCTTAGCCATGTGCATTACCTCCTGTGGTTAAACGGGCTTATGCCCTCCCACATCGTATCGTGTGCCCTATTGCACACATATAACGGGCGCCCCGGTCGGAGCACCCGTCATTACCTAAAGAAATCGCTACTCAGCGATGGTGACGCCCATGGAACGGGCGGTACCGGCGATGATCTTCTTGGCGGCGTCAATGTCGTTGGCATTGAGGTCCGGCATCTTGATCTCGGCGATCTTGGTGAGCTGCTCCTGGGAGAGCTGACCGACCTTGTCGGCCTGGGGCTTAGCGGAACCAGACTTGAGGTTCAGCTCCTTCTTGATGAGGTGAGCCGCCGGCGGGGTCTTGGTGATGAAGGAGAAGGACTTATCCTCGTAGACAGAAATCTCAACGGGGATGATGTCGCCCTTCTTGTCCTGCGTCTCGGCGTTAAAGGCCTGGCAGAACTGCATGATGTTCACGCCAGCAGCGCCCAGGGCGGGGCCGACGGGAGGAGCGGGGTTAGCGGCACCAGCGGGAATCTGGAGCTTAATGACGTTGGCAACCTTCTTCTCAGCCATGGTCATTCCTTTCGAATCACGAGTGTGAAGTACTTGCTATATCGTAAGCACGCACGTGTTAGAAGCACTCCTGAGATGAGCAGTCACAGAAGAAGCACGCTCGCGCGAACGGACGAAAACTTAAGCGATGACAGCGACCTGGTTAAAGTCGAGCTCGACCGGCGTCTCGCGGCCAAAGATCATCAGCGTGACCTTGAGCTTGCCAGCCTCGGTGTTAACCTCGGAGACCTTGCCATCAAAGTCGGTAAGCGGGCCATCGGTGACGCGGACGGACGTGCCGACCTGAATATCAACCGAGGTGCGCTTGGGCGAATCGCCCTTACCGGGACGACGAGTCATCTTATTGTACTCATCGCGGGAAAGCGGTGCGGGCTTACCGTTGCCGCCCAGGAAACCGGTGACGCCGGGCGTGTTGCGAACACACGTCCAAGCATCGTCATCCATCTCCATGCGGACCAGGACATAACCCGGGAAGATTTTGGAATCCTTGGTCTCGCGCTTGCCACCCTCTTTGATCTCAGTGACGCGCTCCATAGGAATCTCGATATCAAAGATACGGTCCTGCATGCCCATGGTCTCGATACGATGCTCGAGATCGGACTTTACGCGGTTCTCGTATCCGGAGTAAGTGTGAACGACGTACCAACGCTTAGACATGGTTTAGCCCCTCAATCCAGAGAACAGAGCAAGAGCCTCGCCAAAGCCAGCATCGAGCAGAGCGATGACGACGCCGACGACGATCAGAGAAGCGCAAACGACAACCGAGTAGTTCACGAGCTCCTTCTTGTCGGGCCACGTGACACGCTTCATCTCGGACTTGACCGAAGCGAAATACTTCTTGGTGCGGGCGAAGAAACCAGGCTTCTCGTTCTTCTTGGACTTCGCAGCCTTCTCGTTCTTCTTGGCAACGGCCTTCTTGGCCTCAACCTTGGAGTTGGCGGCAGCGTTGTTGGCAGGCGCCTGCTGCTGAGCCTTCTTCTTGTTCTTCTTGTTGGCCATTTGGGTTACCTCCGCGCAATGCGCTTATACATGAGTAAACCGTAAGCCCCCAAATGGGAGCTTACGGAATAATGACTGGCACGCCAGGAAGGACTCGAACCCTCAACACTCGGTTTTGGAGACCGATGCTCTACCAATTGAACTACTGGCGTATGTGACTAGAGACTAGCGAGTCTCTTTGTGCAGCGTGTGGTGACGGCACCAGGGGCAATACTTCTTGATCTCCATACGATCAGGCATGGTCGACTTGTTCTTGGTGGTCGTATAGTTGCGGCGCTTGCACTCAGTGCACGCAAGAGTAACTAGAGTACGCATGTATCCTGAACCTTTCATTTCCGCCCCGTACGGGCACGAGTTGTTACTTTATCAGCTCCACGTAAGTGCTGTCAATGAAAACCTCGAGTCAATTGGTTCTCGGTGGATCCATTCATATTTGGAACACATCAATGAAGCCATCGAGAGCTAATCGACGGTGCATCCAGGACCATTATCGATCCTCTCGACACCAGCAACGGCTCAATATCCATTGCAGAAAAGAACCCGGCACCCATATAAGTGCCGGGTTCTCTAAGTCAGCTATATCAAAGAGCTAATTTACTCAATGATCGTGGAGACGATGCCCGAACCGACGGTGTGGCCACCCTCGCGGATAGCGAAGCGCAGGCCCTCCTCCATGGCGATCGGGTGGATGAGGTCGCCCTCGATGGTGATGTGGTCACCAGGCATAGCCATCTCGGTGCCCTCGGGGAGCTTGACCGTACCGGTAACGTCGGTGGTACGGAAGTAGAACTGAGGACGATAACCATCGAAGAACGGGGTGTGACGGCCGCCCTCCTCCTTGGTCAGAACGTAGATCTCGCCGGTGAACTTGGTGTGCGGGGTAACCGAACCGGGCTTGCAGAGAACCTGGCCGCGCTCGATGTCCTCGCGCTTGATGCCGCGGAGCAGCAGACCGACGTTGTCGCCAGCCTCGCAGAAGTCCATGGACTTACGGAACATCTCGATACCGGTGCAGACGGTGTTCTGGGTATCCTTGATGCCGACGATCTCGACGGGCTCGTTGAGCTTGAGCTCACCGCGCTCGACACGGCCGGTAGCAACGGTACCACGGCCGGAGATGGTCATAACGTCCTCAACGGCCATCAGGAACGGGAGGTCGTTGTTACGAGCAGGCGTAGGGATGTACTCGTCGACAGCGTTCATGAGCTCGCGAATGGCGTCCATCCACTTGGCGTCGCCCTCGAGAGCGCCCAGAGCGGAACCACGGATGACGGGGATGTCGTCGCCGGGGAAATCGTACTCGGAGAGGAGCTCACGGGTCTCCATCTCGACGAGGTCGATGAGCTCGTCATCGTCGACCATGTCGCACTTGTTCAGGAAGACGACGATGTAGGGAACGCCGACCTGACGGGCGAGCAGGATGTGCTCGCGGGTCTGAGCCATGGGGCCGTCGGTAGCGGCGATGACCAGGATAGCGCCGTCCATCTGAGCAGCACCGGAGATCATGTTCTTGACGTAGTCAGCGTGGCCCGGGCAGTCAACGTGAGCGTAGTGACGGGCAGCAGTCTCGTACTCGACGTGGGAGACGGAAATCGTAATGCCGCGCTCGCGCTCCTCGGGAGCCTTGTCGATGTTCTCGAACGCAGTGAAGTCAGCCTTGCAGCCCTCGGTCTCGGAGAGAACCTTGGTGATGGCAGCGGTCAGCGTGGTCTTGCCGTGGTCGACGTGACCAATGGTGCCGATGTTAACATGCGGCTTAGTGCGCTCAAACTTCTCTTTGGCCATAAAGCCCTCCTCTAAACAGGTCGTCCCCGGACGGGACTTTGCCTTTATACCATAGTGGCCTCTCAACATACTATTGAGAAGCCACCGTGTTACCTATGGTAGCGGTGACTGGATTCGAACCAGTGACGCCACGGGTATGAACCGTGTGCTCTAACCAACTGAGCTACACCGCCGGATGGAGCCTGCAACCAGACTTGAACTGGTGACCTCTTCGTTACCAACGAAGTGCTCTACCGACTGAGCTATACAGGCACTTGACGGGTGGGAGCTATAGGATTCGAACCTATGTAGGCAGAGCCAACGGGTTTACAGCCCGTCCCCATTAACCACTCGGGCAAACTCCCAATCGTTCAAGTATCCGCAGGTTCTTTGGTCTTTTGGACCGCCGCCCCCGCGAACGAAGAAGATAATACGATGCAACCTTGGGGGCTGTCAACGAAAACCTCTAGATACACGGTTCCGGGCGTATCTATATGCTTTTGACCTGCGGTTTTGTTGAGTTTGGATATGAAGGTCGATAGCTTTGGATACTGAGGTGACGTTTCCCGAGATAACACTTTGGTTTAGTGGAGTACACCTTCAGGATCGAACTTCGATAACGGCTTATTTGCACCTATATATAGGTCGAGATCGGGCTTCCGCGGCAGATTCGAGCGTGGATTTTCTTCCGTTTGAAATCGAGCGTGGATAATCTCCCACTTTGCCGTGCCATCGAATCCAAAGTGGCAGATTATCCACGCTCATTCACTAAGCGGGAGTTTTTCCACGCTCGTACGTCCGAAAATCCACGCCCGATGAGGGCGATCAGCCCCACCCCGGCTTCCGTCTCGATCTGTATCAGTAAGAGGGTTATTCCTCCCCTATCTGTTACAGATCGAGATGTTTCCCGCTCAACCCGTCTTAACGTCTCAATCCGTAACAGCTAGAACGGTTTTCAGCCTCTTCGTGTTACAAATCGAGATGTTATCGGCCGTCCCTTGGCAATGTCTCGATCTGTAACTATAAGGAGGGTCTTCAGCCCACTCGTGTTACGGATCGAGACAAACCTGAAGCTTGGTTGGCGCTAAACACGCTGACTTATCGACATAAAAGAAACGGGCCCTGTCCCACAAGGGAACAGAACCCGAAACTCTCATGGAGCCAGTGACAGGAATCGAACCTGCAACCCACTGATTACAAATCAGTTGCGCTACCGTTGCGCCACACTGGCACACTTGGCGCTTTCGCGCGAAGCCAGTTAAGAATAAAGGAATTGCGGACGGGGTGCAACAGACCCTTTGACCGACCACATCTCAAAACCCTTCGTCAGAACGAATAGTTTTATCCGTTCGCCAAAACCAAAAACTATTCGTTTTGACGATGCCAAGCCGCAACTCATTGATTACAAACTAGTTGGTTGGTCAATCGAGAAAGCAGCTCCCCATAGAAGGTTTCCTACCTCCCGCGCAGGGCCTTGAGCTTGGCCAGGGCATCGGGGCTCAAGCGGCTGCCCAGGGTCATCTTGATCTGCGGGGCCTCCTCGGCCTCGTGAACGTCGTTATCGATCTGTTTGATCTCGTCCACCAGCATACGGCTCGAGATGCGCGTAACGCCCTTCCCCATGACAACGGCCTGGATCGTGCCGTCACTCGATACCACGGAGCACGCGCGGCCTTCCTCGCGTGCCTCGATGCAGAGCTTCTGCACCACGGTATCGGCAGAGACGCCCGTCGGCGAAAACTCGATGCGCACACCGCGGGCCGGCAGGTTGGGGCGCTCGTTGGAGATATTGCCCGCGCCGTCGAACACGATCACGGCCTCGTAGCGACCCTGGGCAAACGCCGCCACGTCGTTAATGAGGGCGGTGCGCGCCATATCGTGAACGTCGCTGGAATACGGATCGTCGGAATGGTCGTACACGAGCTTTTCGTAGCGCGGCGTGCAGTGGATCACGTTGTAGCCGTCGACCACCAACAGCTCGGGTTTGTTGGAATGCACTGTCGAGACTGGATCGGCGATAGCCTGCGCAAACGCATTGCTGCCCACGCCGTAGGTCGCGGCCGAAACAATCGGCTTGGCCGAGCCTTCGCCAAAGCGCTTGGCCTTGGACTTGGCGCGGTTCTTCTTGGACATGCGCTACTCCTCCCCCATGAGCTCGCCGGCATTGCGGCGCAGCCACTCAAAGCACAGCGCGGTGGTCGCCTGGGCCACGTTGAGACTCTCGGTCATGCCGCGCTGGGGAAGCTTGGTCAAAAAGTCGCATTTCTCGAGCACCAGGCGCGAGATGCCGTCGCCCTCGGAGCCCATAACGAGCGCCACGCGGCCCTCGAAGGGAGCATCCCAGCAGCTGCCCTCGGCATGCTCGGAAGCACCGCCCACCCAAAAGCCAGCGGCCTTGAGGTCGTCGAGCGCTCGAGCGATGTTGGGAACCTGCGCGATGGGCAGGTGCATGACGGCACCGGCAGAGGTTTTGTAGCTGCCCACGGTCACACCGGCGGCGCGCTTGTTGGCGATGATGACGCCCGCCGCGCCCACGACCTCGGCGGAGCGCACGATCGCACCAAAGTTGCCATCGTCGGTCACATGGTCGAGCACGACGACGAGCGCCGGTCCGTCACCCGCACGATCGAGGATATCGGCGACATCAGCATAGGGGAAATTACCCACCTCGAGCGCAATGCCCTGGTGAGCGCCATGGCTCGACAGCGCATCAAGCTGCGCGCGCGGCACATACTTAATGCGGACACCCGCGGCGTTGAGGTCGTCGACCAGGCGCGACAAGGCGGCATCGCGCTCCCCGCCCTCGGCGATGAGCGCGCACTTGACGGGAAAGCCGGTGCGCAGGGCCTCGGCGGCAGCACGGCGACCTTCGATAAACTCGCCCTTGGGGACCTGAACGTTGTCGCGGTTGCGATCGCGCTGCGGACGCGCAGCCTGGGCTTGGGAGCGCTCGCGCTGGCCCTTGGGAGTGGCAGCGCGGTCGTTGCGGCGAATCGGACGCGAGCCAGAAGCAGCCTGCTTGCCTCCACGCGGTGCACGCTTGCGGTTGTCGGCCATAAAACGGCCTCCTTAAATAGATAACGAACAAGAATCGACCGTCCGAGCCACGGCACCTTGCCTTTCAATCGTCGGGCATGACCACCAGGTCTATGCCCTCCTCTTTCAAGGCAATCTGCCGCACCTCGAACGGTCGACAAATACTAGAGAGTCTTGATGCGAGTGCCAGCGGCTGTATCTTCAATCGTCAGCCCGAGGTCCTTGAGCTGGTCGCGGATGGCGTCGGCCAGATCCCAGTTCTTGGCGGCGCGGGCCTCGGCGCGGGCCTCGAGAATCTTGGCAGCAGCCTCGTCCACGTCGTCGCCCGTATAGGCGACCAGGCCGGCGGCAACACCCAGCAGACCCAGCGGCAGCTCGACCTTGGGCTCGGGAAGCTCAACACCAAACGTATCGAGCAGCTCGGCCAGCGTGTCGGCGGCGGCAAGCGCGGCGGCCTTGTCGGCAGCGTCGCCCGCCTGCTCCAGGTACTGGTTGCACTCGGTCACAAAGCCAAAGACGGCACCCATGGCACCAGCGGTGTTAAAGTCGTCGTCCATGCACTCCTTAAAGGTGGCACGGGTCTCGGCGGCCTTGGCGGCAAACGCCTCGGATGCTGCCTCATCGGCATCGGCCGTCGCATGGTTCGCGGCCCAGCGAAGGTTCTCGACCGTACCGACGATACGCGTGAGCGAGTTCTCGGCACCCTCCAGGCGCTCCCAAGAAAAGTCGAGCGGCGAGCGATAGCTCGTCTGCAGCATCAGCAGGCGCAGGGCGGCAGCGGAGTGCTGTTCGAGCACCTCGGCCAGCGTAAAGAAGTTGCCGAGCGACTTGGACATCTTCTCGCCGTCTACCAGCAGCATGCCCGTGTGCATCCAGGTGTTGGAGAAGCCCTGGTGCCAGGCGCAGGTGGCCTGGGCGCACTCGTTCTCGTGATGCGGGAAGGCAAGGTCGGAGCCGCCGCCGTGAATGTCGATCGGAGTGCCCAGGTAGCGATGCACCATGGCGGCACACTCGGTGTGCCAACCGGGACGGCCCTCGCCCCAGGGGCTCGGCCAGCTGGGCTCGCCGGGCTTGGCGGCCTTCCACAGGGCAAAGTCGAGCGGGTCGTTCTTGTCCTCGTTCTCCTCGATGCGCGCACCCACCATCAGGTCGTCGATGTTGCGGCCCGAGACCTGACCGTAGTTGGGATCGCTGCGCACGGCAAAGTACACGTCGCCGTTATCGGCAGCATAGGCATGGCCCTGCTCGATAAGCGTCTTGATCATGGCGATCATGGGGCCGATCTCCTTGGTGGCGCGGGGGCGCACATCGGGATCGAGCACGTTGGCGGCGCGCATGACGCCGATGAACTTGTCGGAAAACTCCGTGGCGACCTCGGCAGCCGTGCGGCCCTGCTCGTTGGCGCGCTTGATGATCTTGTCGTCGACATCGGTGAGGTTCTGGGCAAACGTGACCTCGTAGCCACTCGCGATGAGCCAGCGGCGGATCACATCGAAGCTGATGAACGTGCGGGCGTTGCCGATGTGGATGTTGTCGTAGACCGTGGGGCCGCACACGTACATGCGGACCTTGCCGGACTCGATGGGCTGGAACTCTTCCTTTTTATGGGTAGCGCTGTTGTAGATACGCATTCGTTACTCCTTAACGGTTTTCTGTAGCAGGCAGACGGCCCAGGCGCCAATTCCCTCGCCCTGGCCTTCCCAACCGAGCTTTTCGGTCGTGGTGGCGGCGACACCAACGTTTTCGACGTCAACGCCCAGGGCATGAGCCAGGTTGGCGCGCATGGCATCGCGGTGCGGGGTGATCTTGGGCTGCTGGCAGGCAATGGTGCAGTCGGCATCGACAAACTCAAAACCCAGCTCGCGCGCGTAGTCCATTACGCGGGCGAGCAGCACCATCGAGTCGGCACCCTCGTAGGCAGGATCGGTGTCGGGGAATAGCTTGCCGATATCTCCCCCGCGGCAGGCGCCCAAAATGGCGTCGGCCAACGCGTGCGCGAGCACATCGGCATCCGAGTGGCCCAGCAGGCCGCGCTCGTAGGGGATGTCGACTCCGCCGATGATACATCGACGCCCCTCCACCAAACGGTGGACGTCGTAGCCGTGGCCAATGCGCAGGTTACTGAACATGGGGAAGGTCCTCTCCCTCGGCCATACGGCCAAGCAGAATCGCGGTTACGGGACGCAGGTCCTCGGGCACCGTCACCTTAAGGTTGTCGCGCGGGCTCTGGACGCAGCGGACGCGTCCGCCCATGCGCTCGACCAGCGACGAATCATCAGTGCCGATAAAGCCCTCGGCAATTGCCTCGGCATGGGCGCGCTTCATGGCGTCGACGCTAAAGATCTGCGGCGTCTGCGCAGCCCAGTAGAGCTCGCGCGGCGGCGTCTCGACGATGTTATCGCCGTCGACGATCTTGAGCGTGTCGATCGCGGGCTGACCGCACACGACACCGTCGAGTGAGCGATCGCCCACAAGCACGTCGATGGCATGATCGATGGCCTCGGTGGTAATGAGAGGACGGGCGCCGTCGTGGATGGCGACATATTCAAAGCCCGCCGGCACCGCGTGCACGCCGGCACGGGTGGAATCCTGACGGGTATCGCCGGCATCGGCAAAGCTGATGGGCGTGTCGTAGTCAAACGGGTCGATGGCCAGGCGGCGCATCTCGGCACGGCGCTCGGCAGGACACACCACCACAATGTGGCCGACTTTGTCGCTACGGTCGAACGCGCGGATGGACCAGCTCATGAGCGGACGGCCCGCCACGTTAACGAGCTGCTTGCCGCCGGGATTTCCAAAGCGCTGGCCGCTGCCGCCGGCAACGACCACGGCGCATACGGGCGCCATTATGCGTTCCCCTGTTTGGTGCCCTTCATGCGGTACAGCGAGTCCGCAAGAATGGCAGGGTTGTTGACGCCAAAGTCGCCTAGGCGCTCCGGGTCCTCGCTGATGTCGTCCATGAGCTCCTGGAGCGAGCCGTACTCGTCGACGATCTTCTCGGCCACGCCGTCGCGAACGACAGACACGCGCGAAAGTGTGCGCAGGCCCAGCGGCGTCATGACGGAATCCTCGTCCAGATCGTCGTAGCCCAGAACCGCCGCCACGTGCTGCGGGTCGGACAGGTCCTTGGGTGTCATGCGGCTGAGCTCGGCGCGGATCTTCTCGGCGTTGGTCTCGGAGGAGTCGCTCGCATAGTCGCGAATCATCAGGTCGTATTCGGTATCCATGCTGGAGCCTGCGAGCTGCTCGAGCTGCATCTGCACGAGCTTGCCCTGGTTACCCAGCTTGACGATGCAATCCTTAAGCTCGGTCTTTGCCTGCTGCATGATCTCGAAGCTCGAGAAGATGCCGGTGATGTCGGCAAGGGTGACATAGTCGTCGAGCTCGAGGGCCGTCAGGCGCAACAGGGAGCGATCGAGCGACTGGCGGGTGGTCTGAAGCGTAGCGACGAGCTGGTTGACCGAGCTCATGATGGTGGTGACGGGCTGAATCTCGTAGCTCTTGCCGTGGACGTACACGTTGACGACGGCACGGCGGGCCGAGACCGAGATCACGATGGCGTCGGTGAGCACCGACATGCGAGCGGCGGTGCGGTGACGCATACCCGTCTCGCTCGTAGCGAGCGAGGGATCGGGGTTGAGGTGGAAGTTGGCGCGCAGAATCTGGGTAAGGTCGCCATCGATGACGATAGCGCCGTCCATCTTGGAAAGCTCGAACAGGCGGTTCGAGGTGAACGAAATGTTGAGCGGGAAGCCGTCGTTACCGGCAGCAAGCACGTTTTCGGTGTCGCCGACGCAGATAAGGGCGCCCAGGTGACCGGCAATGATCATGTCGAGGGCGGTGCGAATCGGCTGACCGGGGGCAGTCAGGCGAATAGCCTGTTCCATACGCTTTTGCAGCTCGTTCTTATCCAAGGCATCGCTCCCATCGTATACGCTCCATAAACGTCAATAAGTTTCTCACGGTTTGCCCCTGTGACGCCCGCAAAATCCGATGCTTACAGAATGAGCGAACACAGCTGAGAGCCCCAATCCAAATGAGCTGCTTATGTGGTAGCATCGGGATTCGCATAAATGAGGGAGTAGTCGCGTGATCGGGTTCGCCTCCGGTGGCGCGGCAAGTCAACACACTGGCCGATGCGGCCTGGCTTGCCTTAATGAACGAGACTCGTGGCTGTGCGCGCAACGCGTACGCCACGGGTCTTTTTTGTTGCTCCTCCAAGAGGTACACGCGGGTTCGCCCGCAGAGAGGGAGCCAGACTATGGGACTCGCCGAGCTCGCATTGCTCGCCATCGGCCTTTCGATGGACGCCTTTGCCGTATCCATCTGTAAAGGCCTTGGCATGAAGAAGATCAACCTGAAGGTCGCCGTAGTGCTCGGCCTGTTCTTTGGCGGCTTCCAGGCCGGCATGCCCGTGATCGGTTGGGCGCTCGGTAGCCAATTCCTAGGAATTATCGGTCCCATCGACCACTGGATCGCCTTTATCCTGCTCGCCTTTATCGGCGGCAAAATGCTGTGGGAGGCCTTTACCGAGAACGAGAACGAGGATGAAGGCGACGGCAAGGATGCCGAGAAGATTGACCTGGGTGAATACTTGATTCTGGCCATTGCTACCTCAATCGACGCCCTGGCCGTGGGCATCTCGTTTGCCGCGCTCTCGGTCGACATCGTGCCTGCCGTGTCGCTCATCGGCGTCACAACGTTTATCTTCTCCGTCGCCGGCGTAGCGATCGGCCGCACCTTTGGCGCACGTTACGAAAAACCCGCCACCATCGTGGGCGGCGTCGTGCTCATCCTCATCGGCCTCAAGATCCTGCTGGAGCACCTGGGGATTTTGATGCTGTAGCGCCCAAACTCAATCGCTCAAAACTCAATGCCAATAGAAAGGCCTCATGCAGAGTTTTGCATGAGACCTTTTCGTGCAGACTTTTGCATGTCATACTAATATGCAGAAGTCTGCATGTTTGGAGATCGTCATGGATACCCTTCCCATCACCACACCGCGCCAAGCTGGCGTCTACGTGCGCCAGGCGCGCGAGGCGCAAGGAATCACCCGTGCCGTCCTTGCTAAAAAAGCCGGCGTTTCGGAGCGTCTGCTCGCATCGCTCGAGCTAGGAGATGCCACAGGTATTCGACTCGACAAGCTGTTGACGATTTTCAATGCTCTTGGACTGGCGCTCGCCGCTCAAGGGGATATCGGCGAAGCGAAAAACGAGCGACCAGTCGACGCCCCGCATGCCAATCCGCTGTCTCGCAGCATCCCCAGGCGCCATCACACTCAACGTCCTCATCATCGCAACCGTCGTAGTACCGCCATTCCGGCTCTTGCAGATGCCCCCTTTACATCCACACTCTACGATGAGGTCTTCGCAGATTTCGCCAAGTCTAATCTCGGAGTCTCGATTGCCGCAAACGCATCTAACCAAACCAAGCCCGAAGGGAAATAGCCAATGGCCAGAACATCACTTCGGACCATTATTTGCGACGTACCTGCGGGAACGCTCATGCAAGATGAGAACGGTCTTATCAGCTTTACCTACGATCATGACTATGACGGGCCAGCCCTATCGACCAACATACCCGTATCGAATCGTACATACGGACAACAGGTCATGAATCCGTACCTGTTTGGCCTTCTACCCGACAGCGAGGACCAACGAAAAGCGATTGCCGCCGAATTCGACGTTAGACCCAACAATCCTGTTGCGCTGCTCAGCCATATTGGACTCGACTGTCCGGGCGGAGTGCAATTTTGCGCCGAAGAAGATATCGCTTCCGTCCTGCATCGCACCGGCGAATACCGTCCTATAGACGACCACGAGATTGCCCTACGCCTCAAGTCGATCAGAGATGACCGCGATGCATCATGGATGGGTCTAGATGAAAGTTGGTCACTTGGAGGCAACCAGGGCAAGTTCGCGCTCGCGTTCATAAACGGCCGCTGGTGCGAATGCATGGGCTCCTCGCCCACGACGCACATTTTCAAAAATGGCGTTATCGGATTTAAACTTGAGGCTCTCAATGAGTTTGTCTGCATGAAAAGCGCCCAGCGCGCCGGTATCGCAACGGCAAACGTCGAATATCGTATGTTTGAGGACGAACCTGCCCTCATTGTTGAGCGCTATGACCGCGTGAAAGTCGAAGACGGAACGATCAGGCGCCTACATCAAGAAGACCTCTGTCAGGCACTTGGGGTGATGCCCGCCCAAAAGTACACGGCAGACGGCGGCCCGACCACACGCGACATTCAAGAGCTCCTCGTAAACACGAGTCACCATCAACTTAACCTGTATCTGTTTACGCAGATACTGTTCTTCAACGCCATTATCGGCGCACCAGATGCGCATGCGAAAAACTATTCCCTGCTCCTTGGAAACGACGGCGCAGCCATGATGGCTCGAATGTACGATGTCGCGTCGGGTTTGGCATACGAACGCATGCGGCGAAAAGCGCGCCTTGCCATGAGCGTTGGCGGCGAGAACCGCGTTGGGCGCATCGGTCCAGGTGCTATCCGCCGATACCACGGTATGGGCGACCCCGCCCTAGAGGCGGCGCTCACCGATGCCGGGCTGACCGAGAAGTTTTGCTTTGCGACCATGATGGACCTCGCCTACGAGGTACCCATTTGCATGGAAGAGGTCATGGACGAATACGCCGACCTGCCCGGCATGGCGGACCTGCGCGAGCATATGCTCGGCCCCGTCCGCGAAAACTGCCAGCGCACCCTCGACCTCATCAGGGCAGATATGGACTAGACGCCCGCAATTTCGCAATTAACAAACAAAAGAGAGGGGGCACCCGTCGCAAAAGACTGGGTGCCCCCTCTCGTAATGTCATTTGCAATCCGCTAGCACGTTGCTCGGACTGCCGTCAGCGCAACCTTTACGCAGCGAGGCGCTTGAGCACGTCGATGAGCAGCTCGTAGAAGCGCTCAGCAGAAGCGAGCTCCATGCTCTCGTCCGGGGTGTGGACATCGGAGAGCGTCGGGCCCACGGCGATGGCGTCCAGGCCGTGCAGGGCCTCGGCAAACAGGCCGCACTCAAGGCCGGCGTGAATGGACTCGATGCGCAGCTCGGAGCCAAAGAGCTCGCGATAGCTCTCGACAAAGACGTCGCGGACCGGCGAATGCTCGGCATAGCTCCAGCCGGGATACTCGAACTCGAACTTGGCGTCGAAGCCCAAGACATCGGCCAGCGTCTGGAGGCGATCCTTGAACTCGTTCTGCAGCGAGGTGATCGAGGAGCGCGGGGACAGCATGATCTTGACCTCATCGTCAGAGGTGGCAACCACACCGATGTTGGAGGAAACCTCGACGGAGCCGTCGATGGCGACGTTGCGGCGAATCACGCCGTTGGGGGCAAGGCGCAGGGCGCGGATGAGGGCGAGCGCGGACTTCTCGTCCATGGCCTCGACCTCTGCATTGTCGGCAATCTCGACGGTGCAGGTAAAGCCGGGGTCGAAGACCTCGAGCTCGGCGGCGACGTCGGCGATGATGCCACGGGCGATCTCGGCCGCCGCCTCGGCGGCAGCATGGTCGGCGTAAATCAGCTCGGCTTTGCACTCGCGGTTGATGGCGTTGTCCTTGGTGCCACCGTTAAAGCTGACGATGGCAGGCTCGCCGGCGACCATCAGACGGTCGATGATGCGAGCCATGATGAGGTTGCCGTTGCCGCGCTCCAGATGGATATCGCTGCCGGAGTGACCGCCCAGCAGGCCGGAGATGTCGAGCGTGAGGGTGCTACCGGTCTTGTGCTCGCGCACGATGGGGCAGGTGTAGGTAACGACGACGCCGCCGGCGCAGCTGACGGTGGCCACGCCCTCCTCCTCGGAATCGAGGTTGATCATGGTGCGGGCGCTAATCTGGGACTTGTCGAGCGTCTCGGCGCCGACCAGGCCAGTCTCCTCGTCGGTGGTGAATACGCACTCGAGGGCGGGGTGAACGATCGAATCGTCATCGAGAACAGTGAGCATCAGAGCGACGGCGATACCGTTGTCGGCACCCAGGGTAGTGCCGTTAGCGGTGAGGACGCCGTCCTTTACGACCAGGTCGATACCGTCGGTCGTAAAGTCGTGCTCAACGGAGCCCAGCTTGTCGCACACCATGTCGATGTGGCCCTGTAGCATGACGGCCGGGGCATTCTCGGCGCCGGCAGAAGCGGGCTTGCGAATGATGACGTTGTAGACCTCGTCCTGATACACGTCGAGGCCGCGCTCCTTGGCAAACGCGACCAGGAAATCGCTGATGCCCTTCTCGTTGCCGGACTCGCGGGGAATCGCGCTGATATCCTCAAAGAAATGGAACAGCTGGGCGGGCTCGTAGCCGGTAATCTTGTAGTCCATGGTGCCTCCTTGGCGCAACGGTTAGACAGTAAGACATGCGACTTGTATATTCCCAGACTTTGCGTGCATAAACCAGTCGAAAACGCCGAGCGCCCTCGCATCATCGGCTAACGGCGAGGAAACGTCACTTTATCAAGATGGAGCAGGCTAGATGGGCAGGGCGGATGAGCTGTTGACCTCTCCAACCAACCTCAACGCTTGATCAACGTCTATGCATACGCCATTGGTATGTTTAATGAGGTTCTTGTCCTCCGTCACGACGTAATCGGCATCAATGCGATTGGCGACGCCCAGCATCAGGTCGTCCTCAAAGTCGTTGTGATGATACTTGAACACAAAGGAGTCGAAGACCTCGTCTGCACCGACCGGGGCAATGAGGGCCAGCTCGCGCATCTGTCGAACGCATGCCCAGGCCGTTTCGTCTGCCGCCGCAATGGCGTTATCGCTCAGTGAGCCAGTCTTTCTTCGACACTCCTGCTTGATTGCCGCCGAGACAAGATATGAAACGTCTTTGACCGAAAGCGACGAGGCAAACAGGGCAATCCGCTCCGAGGCGTCGGCAATCTCGATCAGATGGACGACGTTTGCCGTACGGTCAGACCTGCCAGAAAAATAATCCATCCATACATTGGTATCGATGAGCAACTTGAGGATTCCGCCCGCACTCATAGTTCCACCCACTCGGGATAGCGCTCCGCCATGGCCTCCGCATAGAGGTCGTCATAGTCTCCCGAGAAGTCAGGGATGGGGATGCCGTATTTGAGGCACGAATCGCGAACGATATGACTGCCTTGCGCGGCCCTTGACTCCATGCGCCGGGGCTCCACTCCGTCAGAAACCGGAGCCGCTGTGTCCCCCTTCGAGGGCATTCGTCCGTTAACGACCAGATACTCCCAAAGCGCCCGAACGGCTTGCGACGGCGTCATGCCAATATGAGTCAGGACGGCGTCTCCCGCCTCTTTGAGCTGACGATCTATACGCACGTTCATCTGAACCGGCCGTGAGTCTAGTATCGACATAGACATGTTGGCTCCTTTTGCTACACGCTTTCCTTTATTAAGTATAGCAATTTGTCAGACAGACAGACGCCTCAGTACTGAAGCGTTCGTTTGACCGGGTTTGCCGTTGTGGGATTAGTCAATAAAAGAAGCTGATACATGTTTGAGATAAATGCCCACATCAGCTGCAATTCGCTATCCACAGGCAATGAGTCCCGCAACGAAGCGCCATGCACAAGCTTTTACAGTTCAATCACTTCGTCGCAAGCCTCAAGCAACTCGGGATCATGCGAGACAACAACCACTATATGATCTTCTTTCTTCTGTTGCAGAATATCAATGAACGCTGACCTACTCGCTCCGTCAAGAGCCGACGTCGGTTCATCGAATAACATGACGGGCGAGTCCTTGAGCAATACACGAATAATCGCAATCTTCTGCTTCTCACCACCCGATATATTATGGTTTTGCTCGTCCAGCACCCCATCAAGACCATTGGGAAGTGTTGAGACCAGTTTGGTCAGACCAAACTGGTCTACAAGTCGCCCGACTTCAAGAATTGGACAATTATCGCCCGCGAGTAGCGTCAGATTCTCTCTGAGTGTTCCGTTAACGACATCGGGTTCTTGCTCGGCAATACCAACGACATGCGAGCGTAGATTTATAGAATCAATCTGGCTCAAATCAACCTCGTCATAAGCAATAGTCCCAACGCAATCATCGGGATATAGACCAGCTATGCCATCGAGAAGCGTGCTTTTCCCGCTTCCGTTTGCGCCCGACACGCCGTATAAGACTCCTCGATTAAGCGAGATGAGCTCTGGATAATCTATGATTCGATCGGTATCAGGACGACAAATCGACAGGCCCTTGCACACAAGTGAAACAGGAGAACCAATGCGGACAGAGCCGTTCGCCTCTTCATCCATTGCCCAAAGGCGCTTAAGGCGTTGGGCGCTCACCTTGCTCGCCTGGTAGCTTTTGCCCCAAGAAAGCAAGTTCACCAGAGCAGAATTGGCGCTCGAATAATAGCTCAATGCCGTCAGCAGAAAACCAACCGGCATTTTGCCTGCGACAATCTCACAGCCTCCAATCGCGAGCAAACAGAACTGCGCAAAGGAAAAAATCAACTGATTCGCAAGTTCGAACCTTGATCCGGCTTTTTGGTTAGCCAATATAGCTGGATAAAGACCATCGAAAGCCTTCTGCAGCCTCAAAGAATAGAAATCAAATAACGAATGGCGACGTAGAAAGGAGACGCTCTCCAGTTGACTCTGAAGAGTCCCAAAGAAAGTAGCGGTCTTTTCTTGAAACTCAAAGCCTCGATTGAACAGCAGCCCGCTAAACAATCGATAAACTACTGCCCCCGCAACGATGCAGGCTAAACAGGCAATCGCCATCGCAGTGTTTATATTCATCAACATAATCAAGGAACATATTATCGTTGCAACACCGCCAATAATATTTGACGCCGATGTTATTCCGAATACTATGAGATCGTTTGAATCGTGATTGATTTGTTGATTATAATAGCCAGCATCAAATCCGATGAAAAACTTCCGGGGCAAGCGCTTGACATGTTCAAGTGTGTCAGCGTTAAGTTGATATCCTGCATGCGCTTGAAGGTCGACATAGATTAGGGAAGTCCAATAGGTCAACACCGACCTCACAATGGCGACCACGCCAATCGCCATAATACATAAGACTAGTGTCCGCGAACTAATACCGAGGACATTTTTTGCCGCCAGCATATTTACAGTCAGTCCCAACAGATATGGTTCAGCAAGGCTGCACAGCTGAGACAAAACATCGAGAAGCAGATAGACATAAAGCCTTGGCTTATGGAGGAGATATATCTTCCAAAATCTAAACATCGTGATTTGCCTCATGCGAATACTGATAATTACAAGCCAATCGCATTCTCTGCCTGGCATTGAATTTAACGCTCGCGCATTTTCTCTGACCCTCCATCGCGGCGTGGGGACATCCGCCCATACAAGCCGGAAACATTACACACTCGCCACATACTGGGTCGTTTGGTAAATACTCCATCCATTTCAAATAGTTCGAATTAGCTTTCACACCTTCTCGAACATTTCCAACGGCGCACTCGCCCTTGCCAACCTCATCCCAACATTTAAAAAGTCTACCAAGCGGATCGATGACAAACGAATTAAGGGAAACCGCACAGCAGACACCTGGTTCATACGGCGTAAACGGAATAACGTTGAATCCGCGCTCGCTAGCTTTATCCATAAAGAATGTTTCAACTTGAGAGAACCCACGCTGCGAGAAACAATGAATGTCATTTGAGCAGGTATCGTTAACATTGTCGACCGCCGCAAGATAAATCGCGACTTTACCGCGAAGCCCCCTAGCTTCAAGCTCATCGATCAACGCATCAACCTCTTTGCTATTGGATTCATCAACATTCACGCGAATGGTAATCTGAAGAACGTCGGCACATGAGATGATATTGTCGATAATGGCGTCATATGTCGGGCGACCGTCAGCTGGGACCCTCCGCGAATCATGATCCCTCTTTGAGCCATCGATAGTGATTTGAACCGAACCGACCTGACAATCAGCAAGCTTTTGAGCAATTTCTCGCGTCAAGAGATATCCGTTCGTTACCATTCCGGCAGAATAAGTGGCGCCTGGCCTAATCGCTCCTCTCAGTTCTTTTGTCAGCCGCTCAATCATATCCACGCAAAGTAAGGGCTCGCCTCCATACCAGTCAACGTGAAGATCGTTGATCCCGGAATAGCCGGAACGCACAAACGTTGCGACATCCGTCATTGTTTCCTCTGACATAGTGGGGTGCGAGCAGCCCTTTTCATAGCAGTAGGGGCACCTAAAGTTGCACGCCAGCGTTGGAGCAATCGTCAGTCCTAAATAGTCATTTGCAAACCTTGCTGACAGGCTCTCGAGCATCAACAGTCGCCGCTCGTCAACATCGTCATCTACCAACATGCCGCCTATCTTAAGGGCCTCTTCGAAATCACCATCCAAGGCGGCGGCACCCTTGCGATATAAATTCAGCTCATTCGTGTGCGCAGCGTCAAGGTCGAGAACGCCACCAGACTGGGTATTGTAGATAGTGATACCGTTCACATCATTCTCTTCAATAACGTTAAATTCAGACTCTTTCATTTATATGCTCCGTTTTCTGATAGCACCCTTGATAGCCCAACAAAGCCCGAGGATGACAATGGGAACGACTGTTGCCAGCGCTACAAATAGCAACGTCCCCGGCACGATGAATTGAATTGGCCGCGGGGACGCAATGGTCGCCAGCCATGTCAAGTGCAGTGGCATATTTGCATTCCCGTACCCCAAATAAAGCAGCAGGATGATGAACGATAGAACAAACGCGCCATTTCCAAAGAGCGAGATGGCCAGGACGAGCAGCAGGCATAACGTTGCGCAAATCAAGGCAGCAAGAAACAGCCGATGAAGAAACTCTCCGATCATATCCATCGTCATTCCTGTGCCACTCGCGCTTTGGACCGCACCAACGAGTATCGAAAAGAGAACAAAACCACCGACAAGCGTGACAATCGAGACAAGAGTCCTTGCAACCAACAACTGTACTGTTTTCATTCCCCTTGCATAGGAAACAAGCCATTGAGATCCCGTTATCGGAGCTCGAAACGCATAGCCGATGACGAGAACAGCAACAATAGGAAAGAACAGAGAATGGGCAAGCGGTGCCACAGCGGAAAGGTAGCGAGCTCCATCTTTAACGAGGTCTCCCGGAATTCCCCCGAAACCATATTGTGGGTTTGGAAAGAAGCCCATAACACCGTCGCCAAGCCAATCGCTCGTTCCGTAGGCTCTCCATGGTTCATAAGACACAGAATAAAGCAATGCGAGCACGAAACCTGCCGCAATCAGCAGAAGAGGCGCTTTGCTCTTCATAACTCGATAGGCTTCAGCCTTCATCATATCTTCGTAGCGCATTTCTACCCCCTCCTCGCTTTGATTCCCATGACCCCGAGCCGCAACGAAACAACGGTGCAAATAACAGAGAAAAGAATGATCTGATTAATGGCTAGGCCTTGAAAGCACAGATTTCCAAGATGGCGTAAGTATGGTCCGACTGAGAGCCACCAGGGAATTTGCGTCGACGCGTGATTGGAAAAGACCACCAGCGTATATTCATCGGAGGCGAGCAGCGTCCCGACCAACACCAACATAATGCTAAGCGGTGCATTTCTAAGTAAATAGAAAACTGCCATCGACTGAGCTACTAATGCAGCCAAAATAGCATCAATCAAAAGCAACACGGGTAGGTATCTATCAAGAAACACCCGCCCATCCACATAGCAGCCAAGCGGAGATTTGAAGAGAGCGAATCCCGAAAACAGGTTGAACGCTGTTGAAGTTGCAATCGCCAGAACAAGCCACTTTGCGACAACGGCCTTTGCTACACCCGTCCCTTTTGCATACGTCACTTCAGAAGACCTGCTTTGATAATCCATGGCGCAGGAAAGAACAACGCATCCGACTAGAACGAAAAACCACTCGTAGGTCATGAATAGTGCCGTCCGAACCGCCGAACCAGCCGGGTCAGTCTTGTCGAGGATGTTTGCAAAGAAACCAATCTGTTTGCCGACTCCCCCTAAATCAGATGTTCCATAAGTCCCATACATATTTGGATTACAGACATCTTTAACAATCCAAGCTCCCCAGATCAACAACACGAAAAAGGCTGGATTTCTGAGCAACCGACGGGCTTCGCATCTAATCAGTCGCAGAAGTTGCATTATCTGCCTCCCCGATCAAATCCAAAAACCGCTTTTCCAGACTTCTGTCTTTGTAGGAGTTTTCTTCCTTAACGAGAAGTCTGCCTTGATGGAGAAAAGCAAAAGATGTCGCAACTTTCTCCAATTCATCTAGGTTATGGCTTGAAATGAGCACCGTTTTATCCCGTTTGTCCTTCAACGACAGCAGGAGATCACGCACCTCAATCACACCCACTGGATCGAGCCCGTTTATGGGTTCATCCATGATGAGTAGTTGCGGGTTGCCCAGAAGCGCCGTTCCGATATCCAGACGACGCTTCATGCCGAGCGAGTATTGTTTTACCGATGCATCCGCCGCATTTTCTAGGCCAACAGCAGCGAGCACTCGATTAACTTCACTTTTCGGCAGCCCCCACTCGATACAGCGTGAGATCAAGTTTTCTCGACCGGTTAAGTTCAAGAATGCCCCACAGCCGTCGGGGACGAATCCGATATTTCTGCGTGCTCTTGTCAGACTTGTTCCCCCAGACTCACCGAAAATACTGATTGAGCCTTTCGTTGCCTTAAGCAAACCGAGGAGAATATCAATCAACGTACTCTTCCCCGCGCCGTTCTCCCCAACGAGAGCGCAAACTTCGCCCTCATCTATATCAAATGAAACATCAGACAACGCCCAACTTTTGCCGTAGCGTTTTGATAGATCCTTGACTGAAATCACATTACCCATGTTTCATGAACCTCATTAAAAGGCAGCGCGGCCGATGGATGGCAGTTATCGACCACGCTGCTTGCCCTCTGCTGTCTTAGCCAGCATTAACGTTCGTCTTGCTAGAAATGGACATATACGCCAAAACAGCTACAGCGCGAACATGGATGGTAATTGCGGCAGCCACTACCGCCACCCTGCACGTTGCTACACGGATCGATTACCCAGTTCATAATTACCCCCTTTCGATTTATCGTCTGTTTTAATACTCCGTTATCGTATATCGATAACCTTATGATTTCAAGAACTTTTTTTCCAAATAATTTAAGGCTCCTACCGATCGCTTGCGGTAGGAGCCTTGCATATATACGTGTTTGTCTTCTTATTCTGTTTTGTTATTCCTATTCCTTAGAAAGATCTACTACGTAAACCTCTGTGGGCAATGTCTCGGAGGGGTCGGGATTGTGTCTTTGCAAAATCTTGTTCCGCGCGCGCGCGATGGTAAGTTCCTCAAGTTCTTTTTCACTCACGCGACGGATCAAATCTCCCGGCTGACAATCCAACTCAACACAGATATCGAGCAATGTCTTCAAACGTATGGCCTTGATTTTTGCATTTCGGATTTTAGAAATGTTAGCTGGCGTATGCCCAGTCGCCCTAATTAGATCGGCATTTGTTTTCCCAGTCTTAAGCAAAAGCGTCTCAACCTCAATAATGAGATAATCCATGGTCAATCACCTAGACCAAATCATCAGACTGGGACTGCAAAAGCGCCCCATAGCGCCAGAAGATTGACAAAGCGAAAGCGACCATCATTGCAATGATGGATCCCACATCCAAAGTGATGCCTGAGTCACCAATCTGAAGGAGAGCGGAATTCATACGACAGCTCAACATACAATTGCCCATCATTATTTTTAAATCGCTACCAATCTGTAGAGAGCCCATCACGGCATTGATTGCAAATAGGCAAGCAATGACGGTGATCATCCGTGCATGTCGAATAGTAAAAGGCGATTGACGACGGGCGACATCGAAGCTGATGCTTAACAATGTGAACTCCCCTGCAAGGAGCAAAACCGCCCATAGCGCCAAGTTTGGGAGCGCGATGCTGCCGCCCTTACCAAGCTCAACGACCCCCTCGATTACCACTGCGCCGTTCAAAATACTTTGGTATGCAACAACAAATGCCGAACCAAAGACGGCGATGGTAGCGATGGCTATAAGTACCAGCACGGCACAAAGAACCATTCCGATTTTTCTCATGTTATCGAACGACATCTCAATTCTTTGAGCGCTATTCGCCATAGTAACTCCTTTTGCCATCCAGCAGAACTTTTTCAATTATTTTATCGTTACCGGAAACTCTTCTCTACAAGAAAAGGGGCGCTTCCTCATCGGAAACGCCCCCATCTTGCAAGGTTATGCTCAATCCCTACAGCGCGCCGGAACCGGCTTGCATCATGCCACCGGGGCCCGAGGTAACGCCGCCGCTCACGGGCGCGGCGCTGCCGGTGTGCGGTGCCGCCGGAGCGGTATCGCCGCCGAGCGCACCCGCCGGACGCGGTGCCGGAATCTCGCCCGTGCCGTGGCTAAAGACAAACTTGCCGTCGGCCACGTCGCACAGGACGGTGTCGCCCTCGCCCCACTCGCCGGCCAGAAGCTCCTCGGACAGCGGATCCTCAATGAGCTTTTGGATGGCGCGGCGCAGCGGGCGTGCGCCGTTGGTGAGGTCGGTACCCTCGGCCACGATCTTGTCATAGGCCGCATCGGTGAGCTTAATGTTCATGCCGTTGGCGATCAGGCGCTGACGCAGGTCGTCCACCAGCAGGTGCGCGATCTTGGTCAAGTTTTCGCCCGAAAGCTTCTGGAACACCACGATGTCGTCGATACGGTTGAGCAGCTCGGGGCGGAACAGGCGCTTGAGCTCGCCCATCGCACGGCCCTTAATCTCACTCGACGTGAGGCCCTGCTCGCCGGTGGTGCCAAAGCCCACGCTCGCATCCTGCGCGATCTCGCGGGCGCCCACGTTGGATGTCATGATAATCACGGTGTTGCGGAAGTCGACCGTCTTGCCCTGGCTATCGGTCAGGCGGCCCTCCTCCAGCACCTGCAGCAAGATGTTGAAGATGTCGGGGTGCGCCTTCTCGATCTCGTCGAACAGCACGACCGAGTACGGGTGGCGACGAACGGCCTTGGTGAGCTGGCCGCCCTCATCGTGACCGACGTAACCCGGAGGGCTGCCGATGAGCTTGGAGACCTCGAACTCGCTACCGAACTCGGACATGTCGAAGCTGATGAGTGCGTCCTTGCTGCCAAAGAGGTACTCGGCGAGCGTCTTGGCGAGCTCGGTCTTGCCCGTGCCGGTGGGACCCAGGAAGATAAAGCTGCCGCCGGGGCGACGCGGATCCTTGAGCGGCGAGCGGCTGCGGCGCACGGCCTTGGCAACGGCCTCGACAGCCTCATCCTGACCGATGATGCGCGTCTTGAGCACGCTTTCGGCCTGCAGCAGGCGACGGCTCTCGCTCTCGGTAAGCGAGGACACCGGCACGCCCGAAGTCACGGACACGATGTCGGCGATCTGACTCACATCGATGGTGAGCGGGCTGGCGTCGAGCTCGGCGGTCCAGGCGGCCTTGGCCTCGGCGAGCTCAATCTCGGCGGCCTTCTGCTGCTCGGTGATCTCGGCGGCCTTGTTCATGTCGTCGCTCTCGGTGGCCTCCTGCGCGGCGGCCTTGAGTTCCTCGATGCGATGCTCGGCCTCACGCACCGGCTCGGGCGCGCGATTCGCGGCGATGCGAGCGCGGGCACCGGCCTCGTCGATGAGGTCGATTGCCTTATCGGGCAGGAAGCGATCCTGGATGTAGCGGTTGGAGAGGTTCGCGGCGGCCTCGATGGCACCCTGTGTGTAACGCACATGGTGATGCTCCTCGTAACGCGGCTTGAGCGCGGTCAGGATCTTGACGGTGTCCTCGACACTCGGCTCCTCGACATCGATGGTCTGGAAGCGACGCTCGAAGGCCGGGTCCTTGGTGAGGTACTTGCGGAACTCCTCGGCCGTGGTAGCACCGATAATCTGGAAGGCGCCGCGCGCGAGCACCGGCTTGAGCATGGAGCTCGCGTCGATGGAGCCCTCGGCGGAACCGGCACCGATGATGGTGTGCATCTCATCGATAAACAGGATGACGTCGTCGGCCTCGGTTGCCTCCTGGATCACGTTCTTGAGGCGCTCCTCGAACTCACCGCGATACTTGGCGCCCGCAACGAGACCCGGCAGGTCGAGCGTCCAGATATTCTGGTTCATGAGGTTCTCGGGCACGTTGCCGGCAGCGATCTGCTGGGCCAGACCCTCGACAATGGCCGTCTTACCCACGCCAGGGTCGCCCAGGATGAGCGGGTTGTTCTTGGTGCGACGCGAAAGAATTTCCATCATACGCTGGACTTCCTTTTCGCGGCCGATCACCGGATCGAGTTCGCCGTCGCGCGCCTTCTGCGTAAGGTTGGTCGCGAACTGCTTAAGTGTATCGGTACCGCCCCCCTTTTGCTGGGAGGCATCCGAGCCGCTAAAGAACGGCAGGCCCGTACCGGGACGACCAGCACCGGCGCCAGCGAGCGGACGCTTCTTATCCTGGTCCTTGGCGGTGAGTTTCTCGATAGCCTTTTTGATGGAGGCGGACGACACACCCAAGCGCATGAGGATGTCCATGGCCATGCCGTTGCCCTCTTCGACGATGCCGATCAGCAAGTGCTCGGTCGACACGTAGGTCTGGTTGTTCTCACGCGCCACGCGGAATGAACGCTCCATCACGCTAATGACGAGCGGCGTAAAGGCGAGCTTGGCCGCCTCGGTCTCCTCACTGGGCTCGGGAACCGTGGTCTGGACCTCTTTAAGAGTATCCATGATGTCATCGTAGGAGATGTCGAGCGAACGCAGCGCCTCGGCGGCAATGCCCTCGTCCTCCTTGGCGAGTGCGAGCAGCAGGTGCTCGGTACCCACCTTATTTGAGTGAAGATCGAGCGCTTCTTGCTTGGCCATGGACATGACCTTGCGCGCGCGATCGGTAAAACGGTCTAACATGCTAGTTCCTCTTAGACGAGCTAGTTTTTTTCAAACGCAAAGCGCCGCCCCGCGGCAGCGCTTTGGTCTCTTTACCCATATGGAGTATATGTTAACCGTTGGGACCTTTCCCGCCCGTAGCCGCGCGACAACGTCTACAAAAAAGGAATTGCTCGGGTCCGTTTGGCGGTTTGGTTTTGAGCTGCTGTCTAGCAGGCGGGCTCGGTGTCCATGCTCTCGGCAACGTCATTGACGGCATCGGCAACGGGAGCGCCCGGCATGCGCACGAGCTCCATGTGCGGCTCGGCAAAGACTGTGCCCATGGGGAAGGCGCGGCGGAAGACAAAGCGAGCAACCGGACCGGCCACCAGCAGGTTCCAGGGCAGGGCCATGATAAAGTTGCGCGGAATGTTAACGAGCCACATCATCGGCAGCAGCTGCAGGTTGGCGAGCGGGCCGCCGGGCATGTGGAATAGGCCCTCGCACGCACCGTAGAGCGACATGATGATGACCATAGGAACGACCATGCAGGAGCTGACGGCGAGCGTCATGGCAAGCGGCGAGCTCTTGCCCGGCGTGACCAGGAATTTAAAGGCGAAACCCTTGGCAAGGGGGCTGGCAACAAACCAGTCGCAGCACATGGCAAAAACGTAGGCAACGGGGAAGCCGAGCCACGCGGCGGCAACAACCTCGCCGTTGATGGCCCCATGCTGCAGGGCAACGTTGTAGATGCTCATCCAAAGCACCATGCAAAAGCACATGATAAAGGTGAACAGCAGGCTCTCTCGTTTGTTGATAGGCATAAAGGGCAAAATCCTTTCTGTGTTACGCCGCGGCACCACGCAACAAAAACGGGCGGGCAAGATGGAGCTGTTGGGACTTCATCTCGCCCGCCCGTTGTACGCGCGTCTGCGACTACTTATGTGGTGGAACCAGCCTAGCACGAAAACCCCGCGCTTCGTAAGCGTTGAGTTTATGGAGATGCAGGGCACCAATAATCCCCCGACCCCATAAGTTGCGGTGGAATACGGACTGTTTTGACCCTTTAAGCAGCAATTCAGTCCCTATTTCACCGCAACTCATTTGGTGCAAAGTAACCTGTCCCCCTTGCACCAATTAGCTGGTGTGGCGCCAGCGAGGGTCAGTGAGCGTACGCGCCACGCCCAGGCCAACGGGCAAAAACGCCACGATGAGCACCGCGCGCACAAACCAGCCGAGCATATTGACCGTGTCGAAGGTGCACATGTAATACATCGAGCGATACAGATACAAGCCCGGCACCATAATGACAATCGATGGCACCGTGAGGGCGATACGTGGGTAGGTGAGCTTGATTTCGGCCAAGCTCGCGAGCAGCCCCGATACCAGCGCGCCGGTAAACGCAGCCGCCTCGGGAGGCATGCCTGCACTCAGGCCCAAGAAGGGAAACAGCGTCGGCGCATCGACGAGCGTAAGGCGCAAGGTATTAGACACGGCGCCGATGAGCCCTGCCGCCGCGGCCATCTTTATCGGACTGTTGAACATAACCGAGAAGCCAAATACTCCGACAAAGCTCATCACCACACGCAAGAGTGTAAGAGCCAACGGTGAGAGCCCGAGCGGAGCAAAGTCGTCCGGCGCCAGCCCCACACACTCGGCAACCATCCAGCCCACAAGGGTCGCCATCACAATAATCGACACGGCATACGAAAGACGCTCAATGCCGCTTCGCATATCGAGCTTAGCGATGTCGAGGCCTGCCGTAATGAGGGGAAAGCCGGGAATCACAAAGAGCATGGCGCCGATATAGCCTTCTTGGTGCGACATTGCCCCCGGTACGACCTGGCCAAGGCCGAGCAATGCCAGCAGATACGAAACGCAAGCGAGCGCAACGCCAATCGTCAGCGCGCTAAACTGGCCAAGACCCTGCTTGAGAATATGAGAGCGAGCAAAGTTGCCAACACCAGCGCCTACGAATGCGCAGGCCATCTCGATAGGGCCGCCGCCGAGCAAAAAGACGAAGGCGCCGCAAGCACAAGCTGCCGCAAGGCCCTGTTGCCAGGGAGAGTAATCGGGTTTTGAACTCTCAACGGTCTTGAGCATCTCGTGGTATTCGTGCACGGTAAACCGGCGCCCATACGTCTCGATTTCCTTTAGGAAGCTCTCCATCATCCAAATGCGATGGGTATTGACTCCCGTTGTGGGCAGGCTGACAACCTCGTTAAAGCAGTGGCCATCTTCGATGCAGGTGCACTCAAACGACAGAAGACTTAAGTCAACGTGGACGGTGACACCGAGTACGGCGGCGACGCGATTCATGGTATCGCGTACACGCCAGGCACCCGTTCCGCTCGCGAGCATAAGCATACCGGTGCGGCAGATGATGGATGACTTATCGGTGAGCGGCGCATCGACGGCAAGCTCATCGCCTGCCGTCACGATCTGGTGCCAGTCAGTTTTCATATGGAGTGCGCCGGCACGGACACCGTGGTGCATGGGGACTCTTGAGAGCAACGAATCATGGTGCGAAGGCTGTGGGGGTTCCGTCGATTCGACCTCGTCCTCGTCGGGCCCTTCATCAACAAGGTCGAAAGCATCGAGCGCCGCCGGCTCGCGACGATCGATCAATTCCTCGTCCTCATCATCAAAATAGTTGAACTGATCGAGCATGTCCTCTTCGATTGCACGATCGCTCGCGTCGTCCATATAGACGCTCCCTTCCTGCCGACTAACCCCCATCCTAGGCAGCGACGGCTAAAGGAAACATAAAAGAGACGGCTGTCATGCGAACCATGTGCACAATAGCCGTTGGGTAGTCGTTTAAGACCGTCCCCAATGACTATTGACGGCCAAGGCAACGCCGATGTTTTGGCAACGACAGCGAAAGCCCGCCAGAGCGAGCAAGGTCCTTTTGGGGCGAGATGACACCATAGGTTGAGCATAAGTCAGCGAGCGGGCCGCATTTGAGACAAGGTGACGTGAAACGAAAGGGCGCTGACCTTCTGGTCGCGCCCTTGAAGTTGAACGTCAGATTGTCCAAATGCGGCACGCGGAAGCGTCGAGCCGTTGCGCGGTTCGTAGAACCGCGCAACAAATTAGTACATCTTTGCGCCGGCGGGGATGGAGGCGTCGAGCTGGATCAGGTTGAGACGCTCCTCACCATCCTCCTCGTGGATAGCGCTGATGAGCATGCCGCAGCTGGGAATGCCCATCATCTTGCGCGGAGGCAGGTTGGTGATGGCGAGCAAGGTCTTGCCGACCAGGTCCTCGGGCTCATAATAACCGTGAATGCCGGAGAGGATGGTACGATCGGTGCCGGTGCCGTCGTCGAGCGTAAAGTTCAGCAGCTTCTTGGACTTCTTGACGGCCTCGCATGCCTTGACCTTCACGGCGCGGAAATCGCTCTTGGAGAAGGTATCAAAGTCGACGAACTCCTCAAACAGCGGCTCGACGGCGATCTTGGAGTAATCAACCGTGGGCTTGAGCGGCTTGACGAACGGGCTTGCGGCGTTGCCGGCCTCGGCAGCCTTGGCGGCAGCGGCTCCGGACTGGAAACCCTTCTCGGGCTTCATGTGCGGGAACAGCAGTACATCGCGGATAGAAGCCTGGTTGGTGAGCAGCATGACCACGCGGTCGATACCAATGCCGATGCCGCCCGCGGGAGGCATACCGTACTCGAGGGCGCGCACGTAATCCTCGTCGTACTCCATGGCCTCGTCGTCGCCGCCGGCCTTCTCGGCCATCTGGGCAGCGAAGCGCTCGGCCTGGTCGACCGGGTCGTTGAGCTCGGAGAACGCATTGGCGTACTCGTGACCGGCAATAACCAGCTCAAAGCGGTGCGTCAGGCGCGGGTCGTCCTCAAAGCGCTTGGCAAGCGGGCTGACCTCGATGGGGTAATCGCACACGAAGGTCGGGTTGACGATGGTGTCCTCGCCCAGCTCATCGTAGATCTCGGCGATAATCTTGCCGGCGGTCCACTCGGGCTTAATCTCCAGGCCCTTCTCACGCGCGGCAGCAGCAAGCTCCTCGACCGGCGTGTCGATGGTGACCTGCTTGCCGAGCACGTCGGAGACGATGTCGGTCATGGGACGGCTGGCCCACTCACCAGAAAGGTCGATGGTCTGGCCCTGGTACTCGATGACCTCGGGGTTGCCGATGGCCTTGTTAGCCGCCTTAATGACACCCTGGGCGAGCGCCTTCATACCCTCGAGGTCGGAGAAGGCACGGTAGGCCTCCATCGTGGTGAACTCGGGATTGTGGGTAAGGTCCATGCCCTCGTTACGGAAGATACGGCCGATCTCGAAGACGCGCTCAAAACCGCCGACGATGCAGCGCTTGAGGTGCAGCTCGGTAGCAATGCGCAGGTAGCACTCCTGATCGAGCGCGTTGAAGTGGGTAATGAACGGCTTGGCCGTGGCACCACCCTGGATGGTCTGCAGGATGGGGGTCTCGACCTCCATGTAGCCGTCGGACTCCATAAAGCGACGGAAGGTGGAGAGAATCTGCGAACGCTTACGGAAGGTCTCACGAACGTCGTCGTTGGCGATCAGGTCGACATAGCGCTGACGATAACGAGTCTCCTTGTCGGAAAGGCCGTGGAACTTCTCGGGCAGCGGGCGAACGGCCTTGGAAAGCAGGGTCGCGCTCTTGGGGGCTACGGAGAGCTGGCCGCGCTTGGTACGCACGACCACGCCGGTCACGCCCAGGATGTCGCCCAGGTCGAGGGCCTTGAGCGTATTCCAGGCAGCCTCGTCCATGTCGTTGATGCGGCAGAACAGCTGAATCTCGGCAGTCGCATCGCGCACGACGATGAACATGATCTTGCCCTGACCGCGCTTGGCGACCACACGGCCGGCGATCTTCACGACGTCCTCGGTGTCCTCGCCATCGGCAAGCTCGGCGTACTTAGCCTCGATATCGGCAACGTAGTCCTCAAGCTCAGAGTGCTCGGGATAGGGGTTCTGGCCCGCCTCGAACAGGGCGGCGCGCTTGGCCAGGCGGGTGGCGCGCTCGTCGTTGAGCGTCGATGCCTGATCTGCGGCGTTCTGGTTCTCTGCCATAAGTTAGCTCCTCAAACTAAAACGCTCCCCAGGATTCGGTCCCAGGGAGCGAAAACATACCTTTACGCGGGACCGTGGTCTAGCGTGCAATCTTGGCGATGGTGTAGACGCGAGTCTTGCCAGAAGGCGTAACGACCTCGACGGAGTCGCCCTCGCCGTGACCGATGATGGCGTGACCGACCGGAGACTCGTTGGAAATCTTGTGCTCGAGCGAGTTGGTCTCGGTGGTACCGACGAGCGTGACTTCCATGACCTCACCGTTGGGATCAATCAGAGAAACGGTGGAACCGATGGAGACGGTCAGATCGCCCGTGGTGGCAGCAACCTGAGCGTTGGCAAGGATGGCCTGGATCTCGGCAATACGAGCGGCGTTCTGGGCCTGCTTGTCCTTAGCGGCATCGTACTCGGAGTTCTCCGAAAGGTCGCCGAACGCGCGGGCTTCCTTGATGTCCTCGACGATCTCCTTGGCGTAATCGCCCTCACGCCAAGCGAGCTCCTCGACGAGCTTCTGGCGGCCCTCAGCGGTCAGTACGATCTGGCTTGCGTCCATACGGATATCTCTCCAACTCTGATCAAACAATCAACTGTCAACAAAACGAAAAAGACCGGCTAGCCTGCGGGCAAGCCGGTCAGGTGCTCACCCCAAAGGGATGGGACTACTCTGCGTCCGCGTCGCTGTCCTCTGCCTGCTTCTTCTTGGCAGCAGCGAGCTTGGCCTCGAGCTCTGCGATCTCCTTGTCCTCCTCGGACTGCTCGACCACGACCTCCTCGGCCTGCTTGGTCTCGGCCTTATCGTCGCCCTCCATACCCTCACGGATATTCTTGACGGTAGAGCCGAGGGACTTGCCGAGCTTCGGCAGGTTCTTGGGCCCGAAGATAATCAGGACAACGACGAGAATAATGATGAGCTCAGGAGCCCTCAGTCCAAACATGTAGACCTCCACAATACAGCGAGACAAGCTCGAATGAGTATACCGCGGGTATCGCGGTATCACAACAATAGCTAAAAAAAGGGACCGCAAGAAGCGGTCCCTCCTCATGCTCTGGTCGGGTTGACTGGATTTGAACCAGCGACCCCTGCGTCCCGAACGCAGTGCTCTACCAAACTGAGCCACAACCCGTTAGCTCGACTATAGTAACAAAGATTTCCGTCGTGTGCTAGAGAAATTTTTACTTCTTTGGCACTTCGATGCGAACCGTGTTGGGAATGAGCTCCGTCGCGCAGGACCACCAGCCGTTTTGCAGGGCAGTGTCGGCAAGCCTTTCGGCCGTGACGGCCGTGTCGCAAATGGCAAACGAGCAGGCGCCCGATCCGCACACATCTACAGCAACGGTGCCGTCCTGTTTACGCAGCCAATCGAGAACCGTTTGAATCTGCGGCTCCATCTGTGCGGAAATGACACCCAGGTTGTTATGGATGAGCGCATATGCCGTCTCGGCATCACCAGCACGCAAGGCAGAAGCTATCGCGCCGGGCTTGTCTGCAGGCACCGGGGCCTCGTCAAAACGTCGATAGGCTTCAATTGTCGAAACACTTGCCTCGCGCGGCTTGACCAACACGACGGGCGTTGCGGGCAGCGCAGGGTACTCAGTTGCCAGCACGTCTCCCCCACCTACGTAGAACGCAGGGCTCGCGTGCAAAAAGAAGGGAACGTCGGCGCCAATACCGCGCGCGATGTTGTCCAGCGCGGGATCGGTGCGATCAATTCCCCAGAGCTCCGCCAAGGCGACAATGACCGCGGCAGCATCCGTCGAGGGACCGCCCAAGCCGGCGCACAAAGGAATGCGCTTCTCAATCGTCACGCAGATGTTTGCCTCGCGACCATAATGCTCGGCCATAGCAACCGCAGCCCGATACGCCGTATTCTTTTGCATGGGAAAATCTGATGCCGGAACCGTCTGGACGGTCAACGCCTGCGCCGGCGTAACCGTCACGGTATCGGAAAGACCGACGGCTGCCATCAGGGAATCGACCCTGTGGTAGCCGCGGTCATCGCGCTCGGTATGAACCCCCAGGTAGAGGTTAATCTTTGCCGGCGCGGTAAGGGTGAGGGACCGATCGGTCACCGCTAGTGCTCCTCAAGCTGGTTGCCGAGCGGGGTAAAAATGTGCTCGCCGCTCTCGGGGTCAAACAGTTCGACCTGCCCGGTGAGGACATCGATATACTGGTAGGACTGACGCGACTTGCGGCCGCGGCGCTCGTCGACCTCGACGATAAAGACGGCGGGGTGGACGCTCTTGATGGTGCCCATGCGCTCGACGACGCGGGTGCGGCCCATGTTGGCCTTCACCTTGACGCGATCGCCCACCATATCGGTCAGCTTCTCGTGGATGTCGTCGACGTGATTGACTTCCATCTCTTCCATGAACAGGGCCTCCAGAAGGTGCAATTCAAAAAGGGGATAATACCCCTAAGATAGACAAAACTCTAATACTATAGCACCCTGTTACAAACACGCGCAAGTAGCTAATTTGGCTACTTACAGATTGTCGGTATCGAGGACGATGGTGAATGGGCCGTCGTTGACCAAGTCGACTTTCATATCGGCGCCAAAGATGCCGTGCGCCACGTGTTCGACATCTTGGCGAACGAGCGTCAGGAAGTACTCGTAGAGCTCGTTGGCAACATCGGGGGCGCCTGCATCGGTAAACGACGGACGGCGGCCGTGGCGGCAGTCGGCGAACAGCGTGAACTGTGACACCACGAGAACCTCGCCGTCGACATCGGCAAGTGCCAGGTTGGTCTTGCCGTTCTCGTCCTCGTTAATACGCAAACCGCGGAGCTTGCCCCACAGCTTATCAGCCTCGGCGCGCGTGTCGCCGTGGCCCACGCCCAACAGCACCAGATAGCCGCGCCCAATTTTGCCCACGCACTCGCCGTCGACTGTCACGCCGGCATTGAGTACGCGCTGCACCACCGCACGCACGGCTTACTCCTCGCCCGTCAGTTTGGCGGATAGGTGCTCGAGCGCATGGAATCGATGGCTGATGGCGTTCTTCTCGTCCGCCGTGAGCTCGGCCATAGTCTTGCCCGGCGTATCGACCGGCAGGAACAGCGGGTCGTAGCCAAAGCCGTGATCGCCGCGACCCTCGTGCGCGATAACGCCCTCGCAGGCGCCCTCGCCATAGGTGACCAGGCCGTCCGTATCGATGAGCGCGACGACGCTCATAAAGCGCGCAGTGCGGTCCTCGTCGGCCACGCCCTCCAGATTCACGAGCAGCTTGGCGTTGTTGGCGGCATCGTCGCCGTGAACGCCCGCGTAGCGCGCGCTATACACACCGGGCTCACCGTCCAGTGCGTCGACGACCAGGCCCGAATCGTCGGCAATGGCCATGAGCCCCGTCTCTTCGACGGCAGCCTGCGCCTTGATGATGGCGTTCTCCAAAAACGTCGTGCCGTTTTCCTCGGGGTCCTCAAAATCGCCCAGCTGACCGAGCGCCACAAAGCGAACCTCGGGCATGACCTTGCCCAAAATGGCCTCGATCTCGGTGAGCTTATGGGCGTTGCCCGTTGCCACGACAATGGTCGCCGCCGGGTCGAGGGTGTCGATGTCGATCTTCTCAAGTGCCATGAGTGGTCTCCTTGTCTCTATAGCAATGCCGCGCCGAGGGCGACGAGGGCCTCCGCCTCTCCCCTCTCAATCAACGGCAGTCTTGTGTCTAGACGTCTCCGCAGATAAAACCTGCCAAAATAAACCTGTCCCTTTTTGGCAGGTTAGGCGAGGGCTTGGCGCTGGAGCTCGATGAGCTCGGCGATGCCTTTGTCGCCCAGGTCGAGCAAGGCGTTGAGGCGCTTACGGTCGAAGGGCGCCTGCTCGCCGGTACCCTGGAGCTCGATCATCTCGCCGGTGTCGGTAACGACGAGGTTCATGTCGACCTCGGCGTGGCTGTCCTCGGAATAATCGAGGTCAAGCAGCGTATTGCCGTCGACAACGCCCATGGAGATGGCAGCCACCTGGCCGGTAAGCGGGATGCGCTCGATCTTGCCTGCCTCGACCCACATGGCGAGGGCGTCGTGCAGCGCCACCCAGGCGCCGGTGATGCTCGCTGTACGCGTGCCGCCATCGGCCTGGATCACATCGCAGTCGATGGTAACGGTGTACTCGCCGAGCGCCTTCATGTTGACGACAGTACGCAGGCTGCGGCCAATGAGGCGTTCGATCTCCATGGAGCGACCCTTGCGGTTAGCGTGCTCGCGCTTGCAGCGCTTACCGGTCGACGCCGGCAGCATGGCGTATTCCGCGGTCACCCAGCCGGCCTTAGCTCCCTTTCGCCAGCCCGGCACGCCCTCCTCGATAGTGGCGGCGCACAGCACGCGCGTGTCGCCAAACTCGGCCAGGCACGAGCCGTGGGCGTGCTTCATGACGCCACGGGTGAGCTTAACGGGGCGTAACTCGTTGGCGGCGCGACCGTTGGCGCGGTTGACCTGCATGTACTCCATAGAAAAATCCTTTCGGCAAAAGGTGTGGCGAAAGCTTTGGCGGCTGCCTTACATCTACTTCAGCTCATCGATATCGATATGTTCGATGCTCTTGAGCGGCTGACCAAAGATAAAGCTGCCCGCCACCGCAAACTCGGCAATGTTATCGGCCGTCGTGGCAAAACGATGCTGCGGCTCGGCGGCGTCGCCCGCCAGCTGCTCGCGGCGCGTGAGGATATCGGTCAGCTCGCGCGTGGTCTCCTCGGCGGAACTCACGACGCGCACCCCAGGCCCCAGCGCATGGCGGATAGGTCCCACCAACAGCGGAAAATGCGTACAGCCGAGCACCACGGTATCGATACCGTGGTCGCGCAGCGGCTCAACCGTGGCACCCACCAGCGCACGCACGGCAGGCGTATCGAAGATGTCCTCGTTCTCAAGCCATTGTTCCTGCAGATGTGCACCCGAGGCGAGCTCGTGTTCGACAACCTCGACAAAGCTCGAGGCAGGACAGCCGTATACATCGACGCCGGCATCTAGATCCTGAATGGCGCGCGTGTAGGCGCCCGAGCGAATGGTGAGGTTGGTGGCGAGCACGCCCACGCGACGCGTGCGGGTGCTGTTGATTGCCGCACGGGCACCCGGCGCGATCACGCCGATCACGGGAACGTCGAGCACCTGCTGGGCCAGACGCAAGGCCGCAGCGGTCGCCGTGTTGCAGGCGATGACCATAATCTTGACGTCGTGCTTCGAAAGCCAACGACCCGCCTGCAACGCAAACGAGCGCACCTCATCCTCGGTACGGGTGCCGTAGGGGCAGCGCTTGGTGTCGCCAAAGTAGTAGACGGACTCGTGCGGCAACGCCGTCGCAATCGCGCGCGCAACCGTCAGACCGCCCAAACCAGAATCGAACACGCCAATCGGGCGCGTGTCGCCTGCCGGATTCTCGATATCAGACATTACCTCACCAGTCTCTCTCGAAAAGACATGTCCAAGTGCGGCGACGCCGCGCTACGAACGCGCCGCGACCAGCAGCTCTGCCGTCGCCGCCCAACCATCGACAATTTTGCCGCGCGTAACGAAAGCGTTCTCGCAAGCAGCCAGGAACTCGGGCGCGCCGGCGCTCGTCAGGCCATTCTCGACCAGGCAGAACGTGCCCACGTGATCGGCCATGTAGAAGTCGGACTCGGAGTCACCAAGCGCCAACGTCTCCTCGCGCTCGATCCCTAGGTGCTCGCAGAAGCGCGCAATGGCGACGCCTTTGTTGAGGCCCGCCGGATTGATGTTGAAGGCGCGGCCGTCCTCGACGCGATTAAGCTCGAGCGTCGTCGGCTTGGACAGATGCGTCAGGTGACCGTTACAGGCCCACACCAGGCCGCAGCCGGCCTCGTCGAGGATGGCCTGCGCCTCGTCATCGGGGATGTCGCCGCGCATGCCGACGGTGACCTCGCGGTACTTGTAGCCGGTCGACATGTCGTTGTGATACTCGATCTTGTGCGGCCAGCGGGCGAGGATCCTCTCGCACACACCGGTCTGCTCGATCACCTGGTGCGGCGTGAGACCGCAAGAGGGGTCGTAGGGCATGTCGCCGGTCAGATACCCCCAATCGTTGGCTTTGAGGTCGTACATGACCAGGCCGCCCATCTCACCAATGTAGGAGTTGAGGCCGAGCACGCGCGCGTCCTCGTGGATCATGGTGCGGTTGCGGCCCGAGGTGGGAACCACCTGAATACCAGCGCGGGCAAGTGCCACGACGGCCTCGACGAGTTTGGTCGAGGGGTTGCCGTCGTTGTCGCGCAGCACGCACGAGCCGGGTGCGAGCATCGTGGCATCCAGGTCGGTAAAGACGTACTTGACCTTGGCCAAGCGCTCGCGCATCTCGCCCGAAAGCTCGGCAACGGTCGGCAGGGTGTTGTGGGACATGGTTACTCCGTTTACGTAGAAGGGTTTGGACTTGGACGGCATGCCTTGCTTGAGGGAACACGCTTATGGCGACAGCGCACTCAGGGCGCCGCCGCCGTCATGGTTCATTAGTCAAACTGGGTAACATCGATCAGGCGATTGGCCAACGAAAGGTCGCTCTCGATGGGCACGAACTCGTCGCCCACGTGCATGAGCTCCTCGTCACCCTTTGCCAGCAGCAAGACAATGGTGGGAGCATCGGGGTTGACGTACTCCTCGCGCGCCGCCTTGAACGCCGCATGCACAGCGGCTTCGCGGTCGAGGATGATCTTGTTCGGCGTATCGTCGGGAACATGTTCGGCAAGCTCGCGACAGACCTTCATCGGGTCCTCGTGAGCCGGGTCCTCGTTGGCAAAAATCATCAGGTCGGAATATGGTGCGGCCTCGCGCGGAAGCTGCTCGCGGCGCTCCTGCGCCTTGCCGCCGGCAGCGCCAAACACTGCAATGACGGGGCTAGTGGGAAACGCGCGCTTGACCGACGAGAAAAGCGAACGGAACGAAAGCTGGTTGTGCGCATAGTCAACGACGCAGATCACGCGGCCGTCCTTCGACTCCACGACCTCCATGCGGCCCGGCACACGAAGCTTGGAGAGGCCCTTCTTGATGGCATCGATACCGATGCCGATCTCGTGCGCAGCGGCGATAGCGACCAGCGCGTTCTCCACGTTAAAGTCTCCCGCGATACCCAGCAGGATCTTCTCCCCCGCCTCGGACTCGTCGGCACACAGACCATGCAAGTTGAACTCGATGCTAAAGCCGACCATGCGCACATCGCTCGCCCACAGGCTTGCCTCGGGATGCTCGACGCCAACGGTCACCAAGCGCTCGGCCGTCGACGCTGCCTCCAGCACACGGTCAACCTCTTCGGTGCCCAGATTCACCACGGCGGTCTTTGCCTGGTCAAAGATCCTGAGTTTGCTCTCAAAATAATCCTCAAACGTGGGGTGTTCGATCGGCGAGATGTGGTCACGGCCGATGTTGAGGAAGCACGCCACGTCAAACGGCAGATTCTCGACGCGTTGGTACTTGAGCGCCTGGCTCGAGACCTCCATGACCATGGACTGGCGACCGGACTCACGGCAGTTGGCGATATGGCGCCAGACCTCGGGGGCCTCGGGCGTAGTATTGGTGCTCTCGTAGCACTCGATGCCATCGTCGGTACTCACCGAGCCGATCATGCCGCAGGATTCGCCCGCTGCCTTGATGATGGACTGAAGCATAAAAGCGGCCGTGGTCTTTCCCTTGGTACCGGTGATGCCCACGATCTTGACGTCGTGGTCGGGACGGTCGTAGACCTCCGGCGGCAACAGGGCCATGGCCGTGCGAACGCTATCAACAACCAGCATCGCAGCACCGCTCTCCTGCGCCAGCGGCTCCAGAGACTCGACCAGCGACTCTTCGCACACAAATGCGACGGCACCCGCATCGAGCGCCATGCTCAAAAACGCGGGCTTAAAGGCAGCACCTTTGCAAAAGAACACGTCACCTGCCGAGACCGCGCGCGAATCAAACGAGCAGCCGGTCACGGTACGCTCGTCAACCTGCTCTGATGCGCGCAGCTCGCCGCACACGTCGAGAAGCTTGGCAAGCGTATCGACCGTGGTCACGGTCGCGGAATCCGAATGGTGCATCTTTCACCTTTCTCAGCCATTTGGCAGGGACGGTTTTATAGTAACTGAAACGCACCCACGCAAAAACGGCTCCCGGAGGAGCCGTTACGCGCAGGCGTTCGTAAGCCGAGGCTAGGCAGCCTGAGCAGCGGGCTGGTCCTCGTCGATAAAGAAGCGCTTGTACCACACCAGGAACACAAGCGGCGTATAGATCTTGCGCTGGAAATCGCCCTTGCCCGCAAAGTGCAGATCGAGCAGGTGCATGAGCTCGTCGGTATCGAAGAACTCACTTGCCCACGGCGCGGTGAAGTACTCCTTGACATAGTCGTACCACTTTTGCTCGCGCAGCCAGTAGACAATCGGCACCGGGAAGCCCACCTTGGGACGGGTGGCCCACTCATCGGGCAGCGACTTGTTGGCAGCGTGGCGGAGTACCTGTTTGTTGCCGTTCTCGTTGATGCGGTAGCGGTCGGGAATGTGCTCGGCGAACTCCATGACTTTGCGGTCCAGGAAGGGCACGCGCAGCTCCAGCGAGTGCGCCATGCACATCTTGTCGGCCTTGAGCAGAATGTCGCCCGGGAGCCACATGTTCATGTCCAGGTACTGCTTCTTGACCAGCTCGGGCTGACCCTTCACGCGCGCATAGATGGGAGCGGCAAGCTCGAAGGCGCCATCGCCGGTGTTGTACTCGGGCTTGAGCACGCCGTCGACCTCGCGCTCCGGCCATACCAGAGCCTGTCCCAGGAACGACTTCTCAGGGATCTCGGCACCCTTGACCAGGAAGTTATGTCCCTTGAAGTACGGCATATGCAACGCCAGGTTACCGAGCGCGCGACGGATGGGCAGCGGCACCATCTTTTTGTACTTGCGGACCGGGACCGTGTCCTCGTAGTAGGCGTAGCCGCCAAAGAGCTCGTCGGCACCTTCGCCCGAAAGCACGACGGTGACGTCCTTACGGGCCATCTCGGCCAAGAACCACAGCGGCACGGAAGACAGGTTGGACTGCGGCTCGTCCATGTGATACTGGATGTCCTCGAGCGCACCGAAGAACTCGTCGGCGGTAATCATCTTGCGAACGTTCTCGACGCCGAGCTTATCGGAAAGCTCCTTGGCGTAGTTGGTCTCGTTGAAGTTCTTGTAGTCAAAGCCCACCGAGAAGGTCTTGTCGGGCATGAGGCAAGCGGCGATGTAGCTGGAGTCGACGCCGCCGGAGAGGAACGACGCGACCTTGACGTCGGCGATGCGATGGGCCTCGACGCTCTCGTGCACGACCTCGTCCAGCTCATCGACGTACTCCTCGAACGGCTTCTCGACGGCAGAGTAATCGCAATCCCAGTAGCGCTCGATGTTCATCTTGCCGGTCGGGATGTCTACGGTAAAGTAATGCGCCGGCGGCAGCTTGTAGACACCCTCGAAGAAGGTCTCCTCGGTTGCCGAATACTGCAGCGTCATGTACGGACGCAGGGCCTTTTTGTTGACCGCCTTGTGGAAGTGCGGGTAGTCCAGGAAGCTCTTGATCTCGGAACCAAAAAGCACGCCCGGAGCGCCGTCGCCCGCATCGGCCATGGGATAGTAGTAGAGCGGCTTGATGCCAAAGATATCGCGGGCGCCAAAAAGCTTGTTCTTCTTCTTGTCCCAGATGACGAAGGCGTACATACCGCGCAAGCGATCGAGTACTGCCTCGCCCCACTCCTCGTAGCCGTGCAGGAGGCTCTCGGTGTCGGCGCCGCAGTGGAACTGGTAGCCCTTGGCCTCGAGCTCGGAACGGAGTTCTTGGAAGTTGTAGATCTCGCCGTTGAAGACGATAACGACGCTGCCGTCCTCATTGGCCATGGGCTGAGCGCCGGCCTCGGTCAGGTCGAGGATCGACAAGCGGCGGAAGCCCAGGGCAACGCGGCCGTCGATAAACTGACCGCCCATGTCGGGACCGCGATGGACGATGCGGTCCATCATCTTGGTGAGCACCTCGGATTGGTTATCCGTCCCACCGACAAAACCGACAAAACCGCACATATACTATCCCCTCTGCTGTTGCTGGGCATCAAATCGAATCAGTAGCTTTTGAGTATACCCGAGGGCGTAAAGAGGGGCGGAATGTTCAGGCAATCTCAACTGAATCAGCTCCGCTGTGACACGCGCCGGTTACCTTTAATGGATATGAGATGAATGAGGCGATTGTTTTGCTATACTCTCTCCGCACGGGCGATTGGCGCAACGGTTAGCGCAGGTGCTTTACACGCACAAGGCTGGGGGTTCGAATCCCTCATCGCCCACCACTGATTTGGAAACGGTCCTCGCAAGGGGACCGTTTTTGTTTGGGCCCATTTCATGGGATTCGAACCCGCAAGGGTGCGGAGCTGAGGAAACGCGAAGCGTTTTCCAGCGCAGCACGCGAGGGCCGTAGGCCCGAAGCGAGAGCGGGCGGCGTCAGCCGCACGCGACATCCCTCATCGCCCACCACTGATTTGTTAGGCCTCCAGTGATGGAGGCCTTTCTTTTTTGGGCCCATCGCAGAGGGATTCGAACCCGCCAGCACGTCCGTCACAAAGGCCGTGGCCAAAAAATGGCAAAAATGAGTACTGTTACCAATTTTGTAGCAGCGATTTTTGGGTTTCGCTGGATAAATCTAGCTCTGAATCAGCGATTTGAAGCCTTTACTAGCTGTTTTCCCATTAACATAACTGAACATGTGTGGTCTAACTAATCCTAGGTAGTCGGTTTCATATGAGATTCAACTGGTGACAGTACTCATATTTGGCATTTTTTGTCCAAAGGCTCTCCTGGCCATTGCAGATTTATGGCAAAACGGGCTCCAGACCGCCGAATCGTGCCGCATATGGCACGTCCGCAGTCCGGAACCCGGTCCAAATTGAGTTATTGCGCCGCGTTAGCCCAAGACACCCGCCAGGATCTCGATTAGGCTGTCCACGTCGGCCTCTTCGCACACGAGCGGCGGCAGGAAACGCAGCGTATGGGCACCCGTAGCGTTAATCACGGCACCGGCGGCCAGCGCGCGGGCAACAATATCATGCGCGTCGCCCGCGGCATCATCCAGGTCGCAGCCGAGCATCAAGCCGCGACCGCGCACATCGGTAACATGCGGTAACTTGGCGAGTTTTGCCTCCATATAGGCGCCCACCTTGGCAGCGTGGTCGGCATAATCGCCGCGCACGAGCGCGGAGAGCGTCGCGGCACACGCCGCGATGGCCAAGCAGCTACCGCCAAAGGTCGAGCCGTGGTCGCCCGGCTCAAACACGTCGGCAATCTCCTTCTTTGCGACGACGGCACCCATGGGCACGCCATCAGCAATGCCCTTGGCAAGGCTCATGATGTCGGGCTCCACGCCATAGGTCTGGAACGCAAACGGCTTACCCGTGCGGAAGATACCGCACTGGACCTCGTCGGCGATAAGCACGGCGCCCACTTCGTGTGCCAGGTCGCGCGCTGCCGCCATAAACTCCTCGGTCATGGGGTGCACACCGCTCTCACCCTGGATCGGTTCGAGCATCACGGCGCAAATTTCACTGCCCAGCTGCTTAAAGATCGCACGCAATTCATCGACATCGTTGGGCGTGCAGGCCACAAAGCCACCCGGCAGCGGGCGGAAGCTGTCCTGCAGCCAATCCTGCATGGTGGCGGCAATGGTCTCGAGCGTACGGCCGTGGAAGCCGCCGCGCATGCACACGATGGTGTTGCCGCCATTACCGGCACGCTTGGCGTACAGGCGCGCGAGCTTCATCGAGCCCTCGTTGGCCTCGGCGCCGGAGTTGGCAAAGAAGGTCTCCCACACCTGCTCGTCCGCAGCCGGGGCACCAAGAGCAGCTGCCGTGGTCTCATCGCCGGCGGCAATGGCATCGGCAAGCACGCGCGCACCATCTACGTCGTCGTTAGCAAGCTTGGACAGCAGCGCCGCGACCTGTCCGCGCTGCTCAATGTAGAAGTAATTGGAGACATGCATGAGCTTTTTGGTCTGTGCCTCGAGCGCCGAGAGCACAGCCGGGTCGCCATGACCCAGGCTGCACACGCCGATGCCAGCAAGAAAGTCGAGGTACTCACGGCCATCGTCGCCGGTGAGTTTCATGCCGTGGCCCTCGACAAACTCGACCGGAGAGCGGCCAAAGGTATGCATAACGTAATGGGATTCAAGCGATTGCTGAGCTGCAAGTGACATGGGATGCCTTTCGTTGAGCGCCGGACGGCGCAGGCCTATGGGTGCAGAAATGGGGCGGCTGCGGGTCGGCTAGACCGTCTGAAGCTTCTCGACCTCGTCGAGGTTCTCGGTCAAACGCGCAGCAAACGTCGAAAGCGGATGCGGATGTGTATCGAACTCGTAAGCCATCTCGGTGGAATGGATCACGGTACCGACGCCGGCATCGGTCAGCAGCTCCAGCAGCAGCGAATGCGGCGTGGTACCGTTGATGATGTGAGCGCGAAATACGCCTCCGGCAAGCGCATCGACGGCAGCACGCAGCTTGGGAATCATGCCCTTATCGACCTCGCCGCCGTAGAGCATTTCGTTAACCTCGTCGAGCGTTAGGTTGGAGATGAGTGAGTCTTTATCGCTAAAGTCCTTGTACAGGCCGTCGACGTCGGTCAAAAAGATCGCCTTATGCGCATGCAGCGCCGCCGCAACGGCGCCGGCGGCAGTATCGGCGTTGATGTTGAAGAAACCGCCGTCCTCCCCCGCCGCGACGGTAGCGATGACGGGGATGTACTCGCTATCGAGCAGGCGCTCGATATAGTCGGTGTTGACGTGCGTCACTTTGCCCACGCGACCGAGCTCGGGGTCGAGCGGCTCGGCGATGAGCGTACCGGCATCGCTGCCTGAAACGCCCACGGCCAGGTTGCCGTGATGGTTGAGCGCCGCGACCAGCTCCTGGTTGACCTTACCGCCCAGCACCTCGCGCACGATATCCATGGTCGCCGGCGTGGTCACGCGCTGGCCGTTCTTAAACTCGACGGGGATGTCGTAGTGGCTAAGCGCCTCGTTGATGGCCTTGCCGCCACCGTGCACGATAACAGGGCGCATGCCGATGATCTTGAGCAGCACGATGTCGCTCATCACGTCGCGGCGCAGCTGCTCATCAACCATGGCGGCACCGCCGTACTTGATAACGACCGTCTTACCGGTCAGGTTCTTAATCCACGGCAGCGCTTCGAACAGCAGCTGCGCGGTTGCTTCGTTGGATTCGCTCGAACGACAATCGCGTGCGAATTTCATAATCTGCCTCGTCTTTCGTATCGTTATCGCGCCGTGCTCCGCCGTCCGCAATCGCGGCAAGATGCGCAGCGTGCCTGGAATCTAGGAACGGTAGTCGCCGTTAATGGAGATGTACTCGTGCGTGAGGTCGCAAGTCCACACGGTGGTCGCCGCGTCGCCCGCGCCCAGGTCTGCCGAGATCACAATCTCGGACGCCTCAAAACGTCGCAGAGCCTCGTCCTCGTCAAACGGAACAGTCAGACCGTCGCGACAGACAGGCATGCCCATCATGTCGATGGAAACGTCTTCCTGATTAAACTTCACGCCGCACTTGCCAAGCGCCATGGCAACGCGGCCCCAGTTGCAGTCGTGGCCGGCGATGCAGGTCTTGACGAGCGGCGAGTTGGCAACGGCGCGGGCGGCGATATCGGCTTCCTCGTCGTTCACGGCGCCGGTAACGTTGACCGTAACAAGCTTAGATGCGCCCTCACCATCGGCGGCGATATTGCGCGCCAGGCTCTCGCACACCTCGTGCACGGCAAATGCCAACTCGTCAAAGGCATCGGAGCCCTCGACGATAGGCTCGGCATCTGCGGCAGCGGCGCCGGAGGCAAGCATGATGCAGGTGTCGTTGGTCGAGGTGTCGGAATCGACCGTTACCTTGTTAAAGGTCTGCTTGACGGTCGAGAGCAGCAGGGCATGAAGTGCCGCAGGCTCGACGGGGGCATCGGTAGTGATAACTGCGATCATGGTGGCCATGTTGGGCATGATCATGCCCGAGCCCTTGCACATTCCGCCTACCGTATAGACATTGCCCGCACGACCCGCAGCCTCACTGACGTAGGATACGGCGTACTCCTTGGAGTGCGTGTCGGTCGTCATGATGGCGCGAGCGGCATCGGCGCCACCGTGGGCAGAGAGCGCCTCGTAGGCAGCAGGAATGGCGGTCTCGAACGTATCGATCGGCAGAATCTGGCCAATCACGCCCGTGGAGGCGACCAGGATCTGCTGGGGCTCGCAGCCGATAACCTGCGAGGCGATGTCGCACGTCTCACGCGCGCAGGCAAGGCCGGTCTCACCCGTGGCGGCGTTGGCATTGCCAGAGTTAACCGAAACGCCGGCGATGATACCGTAGCCCTTGTCGGCGCCGCCCAGATTGGCACGGCTCACCTGCACGGGCGCCGCGCAAAAGCGGTTGGTGGTAAACACACCGGCACCGGGGCAGGGTTTATCGGGCACGACGAGCGCATAATCCAAGCGCTCGGGATTCTTGCGGAACCCAGCGTGGATGCCTGCCGCCTTAAAGCCGGCAGCCGCCGTAACGCCGCCCTCTACGGCGCGAATCTTAATGTCAAACAGCTCGGTATTCATCGTCTTATGACTCCTTATGTCAAACAAAAAACGGGCATCGCTTGGTGCGCCATGCCAGTCGCAATCATGAGACCAGCTTAAAAGTGGCGCCCCACTCGATGCCCGACTACCAAATCGTTAACAATCGAATGTGCTACACCGGGCACGCCACTGTGGGCAAGCCTCGTCGCTCGTCAAAACCAAAGACGATGTTGGCGCACTGGACCGCCTGGCCTGCTGCTCCCTTGCACAGATTGTCGATGGCGCCCGTCGCCACCAGCACGCCCGCGCGCTTGTTGAGCGCAAGGCCGATCTGGGCGGCGTTGGTACCGACGACCGAAGCCGTCTTGGGCTGCTGGCCGGCATCGAGTACGCGCACGAAGGTGCGACCGGCGTAGAACTGCTTGTAATAGTCAACGACGTCCTCAAGAGCCAGGGTGTCGATAGCCTGCGGCGCAAGCGGCATCGTCACCGTGGAAAGCAGGCCGCGCTTGAGCGGCGCCAGATGCGGGGTAAAGACGACGCGATCGGTCAGGCCCAGGATTTGCTCGATCTCGGGCGTATGACGATGCTTGCCCACGCCATAGGCCTCTAGGTTTTCGTCGGCACTGCAAAAATGCGTACGGGCGTTGCAGGACTTACCGGCGCCCGTCACACCGCTGATGGCGTCGACGATCACAGGACCGCTCTGGGCAACCCAGCCGGCGCACACGGCAGGCGCAGCGGCAAGGCTCGTTGCGGTGGGATAGCAACCGGCGCAGGCAACCAGCACGGGCTTGCCGTCGGCGTGGTCGAATGCAGCGGTCTCCAAATCCTGGCAGAATAGCTCGGGCAGGCCGAAGGCGCGGGTCTTGAGCAGCTCGGGGCTCGTGTGCTCGGCGGCATACCAGGCCTCAAACACAGCCGGATCGCTCAGACGGTAGTCGGCCGAAAGATCAAAGCAGGAGACGCCCGATGCAAGCAGCGCGGGCACCTGTGCCATGGCAGCCGTGTGCGGCACGGCAAGAAAAACCGCATCGCAGCTCTTGAGCTCGGGAGCATCATGCGTCGTGAAGACAAGGTCGCTTACGCCGGCAAAGCTCGGGTAGACCGCAGACAGCGACTGGCCGGCATCGGCGTTGGACGTAATGGCAACAAGTTCAAACTCAGGATGACCGAGGACGAGGCGAATAAGCTCGGCGCCGGCATATCCAGCCGCACCGACAATTCCAACCTTTAAAGACATATCAAACTCCTTGTCTGCAGTTATGCACTGATGCGCATCCCGCAGCCGTCGTTATGAAGTGGGTTGAAACTTTAGCACCAAAAGATGCATATATACGCAAATCTTTTGCATATTCATGCATTGAAACATTCCCGACACATTCGCTCGAAGGAATTGACAAATAAATGCGGGCCCCACATTGCTCGGTGCGCCTTACGGTGACGTTGCAATGTGGGGCCCGCTACATGCGAGAATTTGAATTGTCGAGGTTGGTTGAAGAGCTCGTTTAGAGCTCGACCGGCACCCATTCGTCATGGTTGCAGATAAAGGCCTCGGGTTCCTCCACGCTAAAGAAGACGAGCGTGGAGTCGTTCGGCCCCTCATATTGCTCGCCCAGGCGCTCTAGATGCTTCCATCCGGCCTCACGCATATCGCCCGCCGCCTGGTCATCCAGGCCGGCACGCCCGCGCAAGATGAGCCAGCCGTGGCCCGGCCACCAACTCGTTGCCTCAAAGCGCTGGTTTTGCAGCAGCTCCTGCCACACGTCTTTGGTGCGCGCCGTCACAAACCACAGCTTGCCGTCCTGAATCTGAGCAAACGAAAACGGACGAACATGCGGCTGCCCGTCCACGCTCGTCGCCAGATACCATGCCGGCACCGACGTCAGATACTCCAGCACCGTATTCAATCCGTCCATGCATCCTCCTGGCACTAGTCCATTTGTGCGAATAAGAGCTCGAGCTGTTCCTCGCTGCCGTCGATATCGCAGAAGCGGGCAGCGATGTTGCGGACCGAGAAGAACGCGAGGCGGCCGTCGTTGGCACTCTCGTGATTCTCGCCAATGCCCACCATGTGCTTAAAACCAGCCTGGCGCACCCGGTCGCTCACGACCGCGTCGTCCTCGAGCGCAGCCTCGCCGGTCAGCACAATCCAACACTCCCCCGGTTTCCAGCCCGAGACCTCAAACTTGGGGTTCGCACTCAGCTCGGCCCATACGTCCTTATCGCGCGAAGTGCAAAACCACAGCTTGCCATCATCGACCATGGCAAACGAGAACGGTCTTACGCGCGGCTGATGTTCGTCCGCCACATCGGTCGTGGCGAGATACCAAGCCGGAATGCGCCTGAGGTACGAACAGGCGCGTTCGAGCTGCGCCGTGCGATCGTTGTCGGTCATAGGGACCCCTTTCCTGCGCTCGAATCGCGCCTAAACAAGTTGAAGGTTGATGACGATGACACACGCGAGCAGCAACGCCGTCACCACCGCAGCCAGCGCATCCCTGCGGCCAAACGCAAGCGTATGCAGGCGCGTGCGGCCCTGCTCGCCGTGGTAGCAACGGGCATCCATGGCGGCAGACAGCGTTTCAGCATGACGGAACACGCCCGTGAACAGTGGAATCGCCACACTGCCGAGCATACGCACGCCGCCGAGCGGGCCACCCGTTACGCGTGCACCGCGGCTTGCCTGCGCGTCCGCCGTCTGCTTCATCTCGGTGGCGAACTGCGGCATAAAGCGCAGTGCAATACCCATAATCATGCCGAGTTCGTGCGCGGGAAGCCCCACGCGTGCAAACGGTGCAAGCAGGCGCTCAAAGCCCGCGGTAAGGTCGAGCGTCGGCGTGGTGAGCGTAATGGCGCTCATGCCGGCCATCATCAAGGTCAGGCGGCAGGCCATAAAGGCGGCGGAATGCAGCGAGCCCTCACTTATCTGCAGAAAGCCGAGCTGCCACAGGGTGCGCCCGCTTTGGTCGGTAAACAGGCTGAGCACCGCGACCACCACGACAATCCCCAGCAGCGGTGCCATCGACGATAGGACACGGCGTAACGGCACCCGGGATACGGCATAGATCAGGACAACGAAGGCCGCCACCGGAAGCAAGCCGCGGAAGCTACTGACCGTAAGCGTCGTGATCAGGAATACGAAACCCAAGAGCAACTTGGTGCGCGGATCCAAGCGGTGAATTGCGCTATCCCCGGGGTAGTAGCTGCCAAACGAAAACGCCTCCATTAGCAGCCCTCCTCTTGCGCGACCGTCTCGAATTTGGCCTTGCCCACGGCGCTCGAAACGCCACCCGAGCGACCGATCAGCAGGTCCGCCAACTCATCGGCCAGCGACTCAACCGTATAGAGCCCAGCGCAGCGCAGCGGCACGCCGGCCTCCGCGAGCGCCAACGCCATGCGCTGAGCAGCAGGTACGCCCAAGCCGATCGACTTGAGCTCATCGGCATGCGCAAACACCTGCGCGGGGGTTCCCTCGGCAAACACCGCACCTTCGTTCATTACGACGATACGGTCGCAGCAATTGGCCAGGTCATCCATGCTGTGTGAAACCATGACAACGGTCAGGCCATCGCGGTGAAGTCGATCGATAAGCTCAAGGAAATCCCTGCGCGCAGCCGGATCGAGCCCCGCCATGGGTTCATCGAGCACCAGGACTTCGGGCTCCATGGCGAGCACGCCGGCGAATGCCACACGCCGTTGCTGACCGCCCGAAAGCTCAAAGGGACTCTTGTCGCCGACCGTGGTAAGGTCGAGGCCCACGCGCGAGAGCGATGACTCGACACGACGGTCGACTTCATCTTGCGGCAAGCCAAGGTTGCGCGGGCCAAACGCCACGTCCAGCGCCACGGTCTCGGCAAATAGCTGACGCTCGGGATATTGAAACACCACGCCGACCTTTGCCTTAACCGCGGCGGCATCTTTCTTGTTTGCCAGGTCGAGCCCCAGCGCGCGAACGAATCCCTCCTGGGGGCGAATCAAGCCGTTGAGATGCTGGACCAGCGTCGACTTACCCGAACCGGTATGACCTGCCAAGCCCAGGAACTCGCCGCGACGCACCGTCAGCGATACATCGCGCAGCGCCCACGGGCTGCTGGGGTCGTTTCCCCAGAGAGCCTGTTTATTCGATTTGCCCGCAGTGGCCGAGCGCTTGCGCCATCGACGGCGCTCGCGGGCACTCAGCGAGTAACTATGCGAGAGGTGCGAAATCTCGATGACGGGCTCCGACGCATTGCCCTCGTTGTCTACCGGAACAGTGCCGTCAGCGATTTCCAACTGGGATGCGGAAGACTGCCCCGCGGTGCCTGCCCCACTTCGCTCGGCATAAGCCTGCGCAATCTCGGCGACCATATCCGCCTCACGTACCTGCGCGCAAACGGGTACGCCCTTCGCACGAAGCGACCTGCCCAGACGACACGACTCCGGCATATCCAGGTTGAGCTCCGCGAGCTCATCTGCCCGCGTCAGAATCTCCTCGGGCGTACCGAGCATGGCAACGCGCCCCGCCCGAAATACCGCGACACGATCGGCCTCGGCGGCCTCCTCCATAAAGTGCGTAATCATCACGATGGTCATGCCGCGATCGTGCAACGCGTGGCAAGCTTTCATGAGGCCCTTGCGTCCACGCGGATCGAGCATCGAAGAAGCCTCGTCCAATATGAGCACGCGCGGTTCCATGGCGAGCACACCGGCAAGCGCCACGCGCTGCTTTTGTCCGCCCGAGAGCGCATGGGTCTCGTGGCGCTCAAAGCCCACCAGGCCCACGCCCTTCAGCGCCTCACGTACGCGCTGCGCAATTTGTGCCGATGGCACGCCAAGGTTTTCGGGACCAAACGCAACGTCATCTTCGACAAGCGTTGCCACCAGCTGGTCATCGGGATTTTGGAATACCATGCCCGCGGTCGAACGAATGTCGTAGACCAGCTCGGGGTCGGACGCATCCATGCCGTTGATGCGTACCGTGCCCGCATCGGGCTGCAATAGTGCATTCAGATGCTTGGCAAACGTCGACTTGCCCGACCCATTGCCACCGAGGATGCAGAAAAACTCCCCGTCTTCGATGTTCAGATCGACACCGTCGAGTGCCGACACGGCACCGTCATAGCTAAAGGAAACACCCCGACACTCAATCATGCGCGGCCTTTGACCTGGTCCTTTTTAGGCGTGATGAGGTTGGAGACTGCTTTATACACCGCCAGCGTCAACACCGAGTTAAGCACGGTCTTGATAAGGTTGAACGGCAGCACGGCAGGAATCATAAGCGGGGCGATCACATCGACCGAGCCATACCAGAACCAAACACCAATGGTAAGGTTTGCGACCATAGACAACGCCGTAGCGGCAATGACGCCGAGCACCAGGCCAATCACGGCACCCTTATAGGTATGCATCTTCTGGTAGACGATAGCCGCGGGCAGAATATAACCCAGCGTAGCCACCAGGTTCATAAGCGCACCGACCCAGTCACCCGTGGTGAGCGCATGGATAACGATCGCCATGGCGGCAACAGCTGTGCCGGCACCGGGGCCATACGCAAACCCACATACCATCGCCGGCACCAGCGACGGGTCATACGTCAAAAACGGCGCCGAAGGAAGGATGGGCAGCTGCACATACATAAACAGGGCGCCCAAAGCGCACATCAGCGCCATGGTAACGAGCTGTTTGGTGCTCCACCTATTCGTGTTCTCAAAATGGATATGCTGCGACTGTTCAGACATAAGATCACCTGCCTCTTTCATCCGGACTCTAACCGTTGGTACTGGGATCTCACCAGTTCAGCCGGTGTGCGAACCAACACACGCACGGGTCGCGGACTCATCGGCTCGGTCGCAGGTATCTCGCCTGCGCCACGGCGTCCCTTTGACACCGCCCGATTTACCGCCAGTGGGGAATTCCGCCCCGCCCTGAAACAGCAATTGCAAGTGTAGCACCAGTAGACTTTCGCGCAAGTATGCCAAGGGTAATTTGTGGCGGGGATCAGTTGCCGCAACAACCACGTTCCCCACCCATCCCAAAGTAGCGCGCTTTTCGCGCAAAGCGCGAAACAGCGATCGGGACACGTATTCCCAACAACCAAGTCCTCCGCCCACGCCGACCTCAAGGCCGTAAACGCAGGGAATCCGGGGGCGTGACGGGGGCTTCTCTCCGGAACATTCCGCACTGATATCTTCTGAATTGAAGACGCCGATGGCGTATCCATATACCATTGGCGTCGACACCATCAG
>CAKUGT010000004.1 GCA_934654795.1 uncultured Collinsella sp. | reverse complement strand
CTCGGGCTCGCCCTTGCGCAGCAGACCGTGGTTGATGAACACGCAGGTCATCTGCTTGCCCACGGCGCGGGCGCCCAGCGCAGCCACGACGGAGGAGTCGACGCCACCGGACAGGGCCAGAATCACGCGGTCGTCGCCGACCTTCTCGCGGAACTCGGCCGTCATGGTCTCGACCAGGTTGTCCATGCTCCAGTTGGGCTCCAGGCCGCAGATCTCAAACAGGAAGTTGCTCAGCAGCTGCTGACCGTACTCGGAGTGCTTGACCTCGGGGTGGAACTGCGTGGTGAAAATCTTGCGCTCGACGCACTCCATGGCGGCAACCGGGCACACGTCGGTGCTGGCGGTAACGGTAAAGCCCTCGGGCACCTCGGAGACAGCATCGCGGTGACTCATCCACACGGTCTGCTCCATGGGCGTGGAGTTAAAGAGCTTGGCGCCGGCCGTACGCGTGATGGTGGCGCGGCCGTACTCGCCCACCTCGGAGTGGCCAACCTTGCCGCCGAGCGTCACGGCCGTGATCTGATGGCCGTAGCAAAAGCCCAGGACGGGAAGGCCCAGGTCAAAGATGGCGGGATCGATGGACGGAGCGTCCTCGGCATACACGGAAGCCGGGCCGCCGGAAAGGATGAGCGCAGAGGCGTTCATCTCGCGAATCTCGTCGGCCGAGATGTCGCAGGGGACAATCTCGGAATACACGTTGAGGTCGCGGACGCGACGGGCAATGAGCTGACCGTACTGCGCACCAAAGTCGAGTACGAGGACCTTTGCGGAAGCCTTTTGATCCATGGTTTCCCCCTCTTGTTGGCGGGGAGCCGGTGCCCACCCGCGCGAATAAACGAAAACAGCTTACATAGTGTACACGTTATATAGGGTTTCTCGTCCCTCGCAGCCATCAGAGCACGGCAAACGCACGACCTGGCCCCTATTTGACGGCGATTGAAGTGTTACCAAACGTTACAGATGATGTAATACGTTTGAACATTGGACGCCCTGTGCCACAATACTGCCGAACGACTCCGCCTCTGTGGCGGCAAATACGATAGGAATACCAGAATGAAGCGCATCCTTCTCATCGCCACGGGCGGCACCATCGCATCGACCGAGGACGGCAACGGCCTCTCCCCCGCCCTGACCGGTGAGGAACTCGCCCAGAGCGTCCCCGAGATCTCGGGCCTCTGCGAGCTCGACGTGGTGCAGCCCATGAACATCGACAGCACCAATATGCGCCCCAGTGACTGGATGCGTATCCGCGACGTCATCGTCGAGGGTTATGCCGGCCACGACGGCTTCGTGATTCTGCACGGCACCGATACCATGAGCTACACCGCGGCAGCGCTTTCCTACCTGATTCAGGACAGCCCCAAGCCCATCGTGCTCACCGGATCGCAAAAGCCCATGGGCAATCCCTTTACCGACGCCAAGCTCAACCTGTACCAGAGCCTGCTCTATGCGCTCGACGAACACTCGCACGACGTCTCGATTGTCTTTGGCGGCGTAGCCATTGCCGGCACGCGCGCCCGCAAGCAGCGTACCATGAGCTTTAACGCGTTCATTAGCGTCAACTATCCGCCCATTGCCTACATCCGCAACGACCGCATTGTGCGCAACGGACTTCACGGCACGCATCAGGGCGAAAACCCGGTGCGTTTCTACGACAGCATCGACCCGCGCGTGTTTGTCCTTAAGCTAACGCCCGGCGTGAACCCGGGTATTCTGGACGCCCTTGCCGACAGCTACGATGCTGTAATCCTTGAGACCTTTGGCATTGGCGGTATTCCCGAGTTTGGCGAGTCGGGCGAGTCGTTCCAAGAGGCAATTTTCCGCTGGGTCGATTCGGGCCGCACCGTCGTTATGACCACGCAGGTCCCAGAAGAGGGCCTTGACCTGGGTGTTTATGAGGTTGGCCGTGCTTACGCCGATCATCCGGGCATTCTGCGCGGCGACGACATGACCACCGAGACGCTCGTGGCCAAGACCATGTGGGCACTCGGCCAGTCACGCGATGCCGCCGAGATCCAGCGCCTGTTCTACAGCCAAGTCAACCACGACCGAATCCCGATGGCCTAATCCCTAAGGCAGTTCCACTTATCGCAGCCTCAAACGACAGGTGGTCCCCCTCGTGCCGTGCAAATAACGGAGTATTCTGCAATTTCTCCGCCAGAGGCATAGAATCGGCCAATTGTTAGACGAACTTTTAGGACGAAGGGGCCGTCTAGTAAATATTTATTCCTCATTTTTATTTAACGTGTGGATTAACTACTACCAAATAGGCAAAACCAGCCGCTCAAGCTACCGTCTACAGCCGAACTGGTGCTGAATACTCGCGATTTTGCACATCGCAACCAGGGGGACCCGCCCAAAGAGCGTCAAATAGCAGCGGGGAAACGCCCTATTCGATGCCCTCGAGAAGCTCTGATACCGTCATGCCAAGCGCGGGCGCGATCTTAAATAGAACCTTGAGCGTGAAATTTGCCGTTCCATCTTCGATTCTGTCGAGATAGGGGCGGCTGATTCCTGCTGCCACACAAAAATCGACCTTGGAGATACCAAGGTCCCTGCGCGTCTGCTCGACCCGCCTGCCAAGAATCTGTTTCGCACGTTCGTCCATGCAGCCGAGTTTGAAATGGAGCTGAACAAAAACGTAAACTATAGTTTACGTTTTGCCGAATACACAGGAGTTTTCTATGTCGGGTTCTTCGGTCCGCATGTACCGAGCCACGCTTCGCACAAACAGCGCACCACCCAAGCTCGTCGTCGTTGAAGCCGAATGCCTTTCGCCCGATGAGCGCACAGCATTTGCATTGCTATCAAGTCGCGTCGCCGCCGTTCTGGTCCCTTGCCCGGCGCAAGGTGAACTTGCCATCCAATGCCAAACGCATAGCTGCTCGCTCAATCAGGCTGCCGTAATCGCAACCAGTCAACACGGCCTGCCCCTTCTTTTAGAAGCCGGTACCGCGCTCACCCTTCGCGGCGCCGGATACGAAAACGAGGCCGCCGCCGACATGGTCTTTAAACCACGATCGAGCGGCGGCCTCGCAGCAGCCATTGAATATATGTGCAGGCTCGTTGCCTAAAAGGACAAGCTAGAAACCAAGGCCAAAGCCCGTTCCGGTAATCGCCGAGTACATAAAGTAAACGTTAACCACGTTGAGGAACACACCCGTGATGCAACCGTTGCGCAGGTAGCGTTCGCACACGATGCGCGCCATGGCGGCAGAGTCATCATTGTTTTTAGCCTGGCGTCCTGCCGTAAAGTACGTTGCCACGCTCAGCAGCAGGTTGAGCACCGGCAGTGCCAGCAACTCGTAGCTCTTGCCCCAGCGCGTCGCCTCGCCGGCGGCATTAAACTTTGTTGCCACCTCGGAACCAATGTTGGGGATAACACACGCTGCGACCACCAGCGGAATCACCGCAAGCACGAGTAGCGCAATACCCATGTAACCGGCTTTTTTGCCATATTTAAACATGTGCGTCGTCCTTACACGTTAAAGCGGAAGTGCACGACGTCGCCATCGGCCATGACATAGTCCTTGCCCTCAATACGCAGCTTGCCGGCGGCCTTGGCGCCCTGCTCACCGCCGAGCTCGATGTAGTCGTCATAGCCAATGACCTCGGCCTTAATAAAGCCGCGCTCAAAGTCGGTGTGGATGACACCGGCAGCCTGCGGAGCGGTCGCACCCTGACGCACCGTCCAGGCCTTGACCTCCATCTCGCCAGCCGTAAAGAACGACTGCAGGCCAAGCAGCTTGTAGGCTGCCTGCGCGAGCACGTCCAGACCGGGCTGCTCCAGGCCCAGGCTCTCCAGGTAGTCGGTGGCGTCCTCGGGATCGAGCTCGGAAAGCTCGGCCTCGATCTTGGCGCAGATGGGCAGCGGCTTAACACCATCGATGGGCGCCAGATCGTCGTTGAGCATATCCTCGTCCACGTTGGCCACATACAGGATGGGCTTCATAGTGAGCAGGAACAGGCCCTTGGCAGCGGCGCGCTCCTCGTCGGTCATCTCCATGGACGCGGCGCGCTTGCCCTCGTTGAGCCAGGCAAGCAGGCGCTTGGCGACCTCGAACTTGGGCATGAGCTCCTTGTCGCGCTTGGCCTCCTTCTCGAGCTTGGGTAGCTGCTTCTCGAGCGTACCCATGTCGGCCAAGATGAGCTCGGTCATGATGGTGTCGGCATCGCCGGCAGGATCGACGAACTCGCCCGTGCGGCCCACCTCACGCATGACGTTGGGATCCTTAAAGTAGCGCACGACCTCGCAGATGGCGTCGGTCTCGCGAATGTTGGCCAGGAACTGGTTGCCCAGGCCCTCGCCCTCGTTGGCGCCCTTCACCAGACCTGCGATGTCGACGAACTCGACCGTCGCCGGCACAATGCGACCCGGGTTGACGATGTCGGCGAGCTTTTGCAGGCGGCTATCGGGCACGTCGACGATACCCACGTTGGGGTCGATCGTGGCGAACGGATAGTTGGCGGCAAGGCCGGTCTTTTTGGTAAGCGCGGTGAACAGCGTCGACTTGCCTACGTTGGGCAGGCCCACGATACCGATGGAAAGGGACACGACAGCTCCTTTTGGTACAAGCATTTCAAACTGCATAAGTATAGCGCCGCCGCAGCATCTGGGCGAACCCGGACGCCACGGCGGCACGAATGAAGCAGAGATAGGGGTCGCTGACTAGTCCGCGAGCTTTTCCACCTGGTCGAGCATCTTGTCGAGCTTGGCCTTCGCCTCGGCCTTGACTTTCTCAGCTTCTTCGTGAGCCTTCGCCTTCTGGGCGGCCTTTTCCTCGGCCTCGGGATCGACGACGACCAGGTTGGATGCATCATGTTCAACCAGCTTGAGCGCATGCTCGGGGCACACCTTGACGCAGGCTCCGCAACCCAGGCAATACGTGGACTCCAGTGCAAAGCGCCCGCTTCCCACCAGATCGCAGGCAAACGTGGGGCACACGCTGACGCACTCGCCGCACGACGTGCACTTGTCAAAATCGCATTCCGGCGTGCTCACCTGCATGTTCTGGGCAAGCTCGGGATGGTTTTGCAGCGTCGAGAGTACCAACTGGCGCCCGTGCGTAAGCGTGCGGCGACGTTTGGCCGTCGTGGTGCCGCACATGGTGTTGAGCGTACGCTCGAGCTGGGTAATCTGATGGCGGTGGGCCTTGAGCTTTTGCGTCACCGAGGCCAGCGCCGCCGTCGCCGGGTTGAGCTTGGTCACGGTAAGGCCCGTGGTGCGGGCAATCTTATCCATGTACTCCTTGCGCTCGTACTCGCGGCGCTTATGACATTTGAGGCTCTTGGGGTCGACCTCCAGGCCCATGCCCGTACCGGCCCACTCCTCGGCAGTGGCGATGGCCTCGCCCAGAATATCCTCGCCACCGGTGTTGCGGCACTTATCGCACACGCCCAACGGCAGGTACACGCTCACGTTGGGATAGTCCGCCAGTACCGAGAACCAGGTCTCGGCCGTAATATCGCCCACGCAGGCAACGACGACCTCGTTCTCGCGCGGCATGCGCTTAAGGGCGCGCGTGCAGGTGACGTAGGCGGTCTCGTGGCTCGTAGCTGCCGAGACAATGTCGTCATACAGGTTTTTGGGCGCCAGGCGCGGCGAGATGATCGCCTCGGTCGGACAGGCAGCGGCGCACAGGCCGCACTTGCGACAGGAGTCGAGAATCTCGATGGCGTCTTCCTCGACCTCGATAGCGTTGACCGGGCACACGTCCATGCACGCGGTGCAGCCGCTCTTTTCGTTTTTGCAGGTCAAGCACGGAATGGTGTTGCCGCGCGGACGCTCCTTGTAGTCGGCAGGATTCCACTGCGGCGCCGATGGATCGAGTGCATCGGTCACACCGCCAAGCGGGTTTTTAAGAAAGTCGAAACCCTTGCTGATCTCGATAATGTCATCAAACAGATCGTGTTCCTGCGCCATGCGCGGCCCCTCCCTGAGCAGTGCAAACAAGCAAGAGATAATGATACGCTATCAGCCCACGCCTCGGGCAAATTACACGCGGAGCACCTTTGAGGCAAATAGCCCATGGCCTATCGCCGCCTCGATTGCACAAGGTCGATCAAGCGCCAAACTATGCCTCGCGCATGAGCTGCACGAGCTTTTGTTTGGTCACCTTGGCCTGCTCGTTGGCCATATTGCGTTCGTTTCTAAAGGCCGCATCCGCAACGCTCATCAGGTCGGCATCGGAAATCTCGCCAAGGCCCAGCTCCTCGAGCGTCGTCGGCAGACCGACGCGCTGGCAAAACTCGAGAACCTGATCAAGCTCGGGTGCACGCTCCAAACGAAGCTGGACCACTAGGCCAAATGCCACGGCTTCACCATGCATGGCCTTGCACTCGGGCAGAATCGTCAGACCGTTGGCGATGGCATGTGCCAACGCCAGGCCGCCGCTCTCAAAGCCGACGCCCGAGAGCAGAATATTGCACTCGATCAGGCGCTCAACCGCCGGCGATATACGGCCCTTTTTGAGATCGCGCTTGGCAGCGACACCGCACTCCATAAGTGTGTCGTAGCAGGCACGAGCCGCAACCAGGGCCAAGTGCCCCGGCGCGCCACCGTGCTCGTTGGCGCCGTGCGCCGAGGCGCACGAACGCGCCTCGAAGTACGTTGCCAGCGCATCGCCCATACCAGCGACCGTCATACGCAGCGGGGCTGACGCGACCACGTTGGTATCGACCACGACCAGGTCTGGATTCTTCTCGAGCATCAGGTAGCGGTCGAACGACCCATCCTCGTGATACAGCACCGAAATCGCACTGCACGGGCCGTCCATCGAAGCCGCCGTGGGGCATACACACAACGGCAGCTCAGCATAAAACGCTACTGCCTTGGCGATATCGAGCATCTTGCCGCCGCCAATGCCCACCACCATGTCGCAATACTCGGCCTGGGCTTCCTGAGCCATTCCGACAACGGCCTCTTCCGTACACGGACCGTTATAAATCTTAAAGAACGGCTCGCTTAGATCGTCGTCCAGAAATCCATCGACGATCTGCCTGCACAGCCGATCCTCGGTGCCCTGGTCAAACAAGACATAGGCAGCGCAGCCCAACCATGACAAATACCTGCCTTGACGCGACAGTTCGCCCGGCCCCTGAACATACCGGCCGGGACCGCCGTAAACCATAGGAAGCGTCATACGAGAATCCGCCCTTCATCAAACAACGATTGGTGCAAAGTAACCTTGCCCCTTTGCACCATAGCAAAAAGGGGCAAAGCCATCTGTTGGCTTTGCCCCTTCCTTAGCTTGATTTACTCATCCATGAGATAGTAGTGACCCAGCGCGTCGGCACCCAGAATGGCGTTTGCGACCATCTCGGGCGTCACCTCAAACGGCATGTTGCACATGGTGTCATCGGGCGCGCAGGCGGCCTCGGCAACAATCATGGCCTGCTCGCGTGTAAGCTCGGCAACGCCAAGTTCCTTCATCGTGACCGGCAGGCCCAGCTCAATGCAGAAGCCCAAGACTTCCTCGAGTTTCTCAGTCGGAGCATCCTCGAGTACCAGCTGGACGATGGTGCCAAAGGCGACCTTCTCGCCGTGATACATGCCGTGGCACTCGGGCAGCATCGTCAGGCCATTGTGGATGGCATGAGCAGCAGCAAGGCCCGAGCTCTCAAAGCCAATGCCCGAAAGCAGCGTATTGGCCTCGATGATATGCTCGACTGCAGGCGTGAGCGCACCCTTCTCCAGCGCGACCTTGGCCTTGACGCCATCGGCCATAAGCGTCTCGTAGCAGAGCTTGGCGAGCGCCAGACCGGCCATGCCGCCCTTGCCGCCAGCGCAGGTGCCACCGTCGGCATCATGCGTCGCCTGGGCCTCAAAGTAGGTTGCGAGCGCATCGCCCATACCGGAAACCGTCAGGCGCACCGGGCTCGCCGCGATAACCGTCGTATCCATCAGGACAATGTTGGGGTTTGCCTTAAGGAAGAGATATTTATCGAACTGGCCATCGTCGGTGTAGAGCACCGAAAGCGCCGAACACGGGGCGTCGGTCGAAGCAATGGTGGGGCAAATGATAACCGGGGACTCCAGGTAATAGGCGACGGCCTTCGCGGTGTCGAGGATCTTGCCGCCACCGACGCCGACGATGATGTCGCAACCGTTGTCGCGAGCGAGCGCAACCAGGCGATCAACCTCGCCCTTGGAGCACTCGCCGTTAAAGTCCTCAAACAGCAGCTCGGACTTAGCCTCGGCAAAGCCGCCCTCGATCTTGGCACCGACGCGCTTCTTGCCCGAAGGCGTCACGATGACGAGGGCCTTAGCGCCGAGCGGCTCGACATAGGAGCCGAGCTTGGCGAGCTCGTCCGGACCCTGGATGTACTTGCTGGGGCTATTGAAAATTGCAGCCATAACTATCCCATTCTCTAAAAGAAAAAAAGAAAGGGGCTCCGTACAGATACGTGCGGAGCCCCTCGTTACGATAACAAGAGTCGATTAGAAATCGATGTCGGTGTCGTAGTAGCAGGCCTTGAGGATCTTCTCGAAGTCGGCAGCCTTGGTCTCACGCGGGTTCTCGGGCGTGCAGGCGTCGGTCTCGGCGTTCGCGGCGATCTCGGGCAGCTTGGCGAGGAACTCCTCCTCGGAAACCATCTGCGGGTTCTCGGCGTCGACCTTCACGCCACCATTCGCGTAATCCTTGATGGACTGCGGAATGTTGAGCTGGTCGTTGAGGTCGCGAATCTTCTGGACGAGCGCAGCGATGAGCTCCTCGTTGGTCTCGCCGGGAAGGTGCAGGATCTCCTTGGCCACATAAGCGTAGCGCTCGGCAGCACGGGGATCCTTGGAGTTCCACTGGATGACCTTGCCCAGGTACATGGCGTTAGCAGCACCGTGGATGATGTGGCCGTTCTCGAAGGCTGCACCGGTCTTGTGAGCCATGGAGTGAACGATGCCCAGCAGGCCCGAGGAGAAGGCGATGCCGGCGATGCACTGAGCCTCATGCATGTGCTGACGGGCCTCATGGTCGCCAGCATAGGACTTGGGCAGCCACTCGACGATCTCGCGGATGCCGTGCAGAGCGTTGGCGTCGGTGAACATAGAGGCGAAGGTGGAAACGTAGGCCTCCATGCAGTGGGTCAGAGCATCCATGCCGGTGTGAGCGCACAGCTTGGCGGGCATGGTGTAGGTGAGCTCGGGGTCGACGATGGCGACATCAGGGGTGATGTTGAAGTCGGCCAGCGGGTACTTGATGCCCTTAGCGTAGTCGGTAATGACGGAGAACGCGGTGACCTCGGTAGCGGTGCCGGAGGTAGAGGAGATGGCGCAGAAATGAGCCTTCTGGCGCAGCTCGGGGAAGCTGAACGGCTGGATGATGTTGTCGAAGGACTCCTCGGGATACTCGTAGAAGACCCACATGGCCTTAGCGGCATCGATGGGCGAGCCGCCGCCGATGGCGATAATCCAGTCGGGCTCGAACTCGCGCATGGCCTCGGCGCCCTTCATGACCGTCTCGATGGACGGGTCGGACTCGACGCCCTCGAACAGCTTGACCTCCATGCCGGCCTCTTTGAGGTCGGCCTCAACGTCCTGCAGGAACCCGCCGCGGCGCATAGAGCTGCCGCCAGAAACGATGATGGCCTTCTTGCCCTTGAGGTTCTTCACCTCGTGGCGAGCGCCCTCACCAAAGTACAGATCGCGAGGATTGGTAAAACGTCCCATACTGTGCCTCCTAAACAAGCCCCTCTTAGACTTGTGTATATAACGGAGCACCCGATTGGCTCCGTTAGGACCGTTTTGCGCGTTGCCGGCGATGACAATGCGCGATGTCTAAACGTCTCAACGCTCAGACAAACACTATTTTACCGTTCTGGTTGGTCAGTTATTCACCTAAAGCCGCCAATGATGAAACGTTTTTTCTATCCCCGAAGACCCTTGTGTGGCATCCATACCCCCAAGCTGGGCAAACGTTTTATCAAGGTTGACTACATATCTCGGGCAGGACGGTGCCCCTCCAAAATATGCACCGTTCGCCGCCAAATATCGACCGTTTGCGGCACCGTGATACCACTCGGTCGTCCAAGGTGCCGACATTTGTGCGACATCCGTCTTCGTGGTGCAAAGGTGCAAGTCCAAGTGCGGTACCCCCGGTGTGCCACATGCGGGTAAACTAGAACCTTATATAGAGACATTTGAACCCTAACCGCAGCAAAGGAGGCCCCATGGCATTCGATCCCATTCAAGAGGATTGCCATCGCCTCGTTCTTGAGGCCTTGCGCCGCGACAATATCCCACTCACCGACGGTGCCGCCGTAGAGCGTCTGATGGAACAATTCACCCGCAACCCTGCACCGCTCATCGTGCACGACCGCGACCGCGCCGGGCACCTCATTGCCAAGGTGGTCGAGGCTGTCGACTACCGCATCCCCTTTATCCCCGACGACGCCCAGGCAGAGCAAGAAGAAGCCGCGGCCGAGAACATGCTCCGCGAGGCAGCCGCGCTCGATCCGGCTAACTGGGATGCCCAGCGCATGCTGACGGCGCTCACCGCCGAATCCAACGAGGAATACGTGCAGTATCTGGTGTCCAAGTGCGACGAGGTGGAGCACGATCTGGCGCTCAAGATTGCCTCGGCGCAGGACCCCTACGATCGCGAGGCCGCAGGCGACCTGACCCGCCGTCCCTATCTGCGCTGGCTTGCCGCCTTGGCATCGCGCGCGCTCATTAGCGGCCGCTACCGCATGTCGCTCGAAGCCGCAAATCGCAGCTTGGACTTTGCCCCCAACGATCCTGCCGGCGTCCGCCACACCGCAATGCTCGCCATGGCAAAGCTCGAATACCCCGCTGAGGAGCTCAAGCACTTTCGCTCTGCCCACTCCGTCCCCTATCTCGCCAACACGCCACTGCGCCGTCGTCCCAAGGATGCGGAACGTGACTTGGACCCGTGGACGCTCATCGCGCTGATGAGCGCTGCCTGGCGCGAGCTGGACTACGAGGGTGCCGGGCACTACCTGCGCATCCTTGCGCGCTCGTGCCCGCACGCAGCCGAGGCGCTCTACTTCCAAACCGAGTTTCCCGATGGCGTCTTTGCCCGTGTCAACGTGGGCGTGGGCTCCACCGACGAGCTGGTCCTTGCCCTGTCCGAGGCGACGCCGGTGTTGCAGGAGGGCCTGGGTGCCCCCGATAACGCCAGCTTTGCTGCCTGGGTCGCCACCAACGACATCGTGCGCTCCCAGATCGACGAGCGTATCCTGCGCGCGGCCGAGCAGGGGCTGCCGTTTAAGGGAGGGGACCTCTAATGGATCCGAGCGTCTACATCCCTGCCTACCTGGAGCGCACCTACTTGGCATCGCACCCCGAGCTCACCGATGCAGCACGCGAGCTTGTCCATAACGACATAAGCGCAAACCCTCAAAAGTATGCGCAGACCGAGCATGCCCAAGCGCTGCTGTCCTATGCCGGTGTTCATCGCCACCTGCTCGACGAGCTCCATCGCATTGAGGACATGGGCAGCGACGAGGAGTTCGAACAGACGCGCAACCGCCTGTTCGACGATATGCGTGATGAGCTGCTCAAGATCGTCCGCATCGATGCGCTGGCCGTCGATGCCCAGCTGCTCGCCATCATTTTGGCGGACACGCCCGTCGACGCCTGCCTGGGCGACCTGATGAAGCTCGAGACGAGCACGGCCGACTACCTGCAACAGAGCGTGCCCGGGTTTGATATGGAGGCCCCGCACTACTGGGCCAATAATGTTTTGGCCGACGGTGTGACGGCGGCAAATCTCACCGTGAGCGAGCCGGCGCTTATCGGGTGGCTTCACACACTCGAGGCCATCTCGCAGCTGTGCATGGCGAGCGCTCGTTACCGCGCCGCCGCCAACTATGCTCGCCGTGTTCTTAAGGCGGAAGGCTATCCCACCCGAGCCGCCGACACCGTGCTGCTCGCCCTCGCCCGCCTGGAAGACCAGGACGGCTTTTTTGCCCTGGCCCACCAGCTCGAGGAGCAGATGGGGGCAGACGCACTCGAAAACTCTCCTTGGTACCTGCTCGCCCGCACGATCCTCTTGTTCAAAACGAACAAGATGCGTCCGGCGGTGCGTGCGCTGCGTGAGTTCGCTAACCGTTGCGAGGGTGGCGCGTTCTTCTTGCTAAACCCCATGTACCAGACGCCGTATCTTCCCTGCCGACCCGAGCCGCGCGACCCCTGGGACCTTTCGCACCAGGCAGTTTGGGAGGCCGACGGCATTATCTCGGACACCCCCGACTTTGCCCCCTGGGCCAACGCCTGCGAAGATGTATCGCAGCTCGCCCAGGAATTTGCGCGCCGCTACGGCTTTTAGCGACGCGATCGCCCCGACCATGTCATTCACGTTAGGAACGACTTCATGAACCTCCGCTCATCTCTTGCCTGCACCTCGAGCGATATCGCTCGCTGGGGACTGCGCTCTATCCTTAAGCGCCAGGGCGGCGTACTCCCCGGCCGCATCGCCATGAAGATCGACCCCGAGTTGCTGAGCGACCTCGCCGGCCTTGTCGACCGCAGCGTGGTGATTACCGGTACTAACGGCAAGACCACCACCTCCAACCTCATCGCTGACGCCGTTGCTGCCAGCGGCGCTACCGTGGTGTGCAACCGTGCCGGCAACAATATGGAGCCTGGTGTGGTGGGTGCTCTGCTCGAGGCCCGCGGCGGCCTTAAGCACACCAGCAGCGGCAAGCGCGTGGGCGTTTTTGAGTGCGACGAGCTCTACACCGTACGCGTTCTGCCCAAGCTCAAACCGACGTACTTTGTGCTGCTCAACCTGTTCCGCGACCAGCTAGACCGCTACGGCGAGATCGACCATACCCAAGACGTCATCGCCCATGCGTTGGAGCTCTCTCCGGCAACGACGCTCATCTACAACGCCGACGATCCGCTGTGCGCCTCGATCGCCGCGCGCGTCCCCAACACGAGCATCGCCTTTGGCATCGACGGCGCCACGGGCACCGAGTCCGACCGCATTAGCGACTCGCGTTTTTGCTCGCAGTGCAACGCCCCGCTGGAATACGACTATGTGCAGTACGGACAGCTGGGCGCCTATCATTGCCCTTCGTGTGGCTGGGGTCGCCCCGCGCTGGTCCGTCGCGTGACGGGCGTGGAGCTCGGCTGCGACGGCTACGGTTTTGACCTGGCCTTTGGACCCGAGGCCAACGCGCCCGCCGTGCACATCGCCACGCGCTACAACGGCCTGTACATGGTCTATAACGTCGCCGCCGCCTTCTTTGCGGCGCACGAGCTGGGCGTGGACGCGGCGCACCTGCAGCCCACGCTTAATGCCTATGTGCCCGCCGGCGGACGCATGGGCCGCTGGGATATTGCCGGCCGCACCGTCGAGGCCAACCTCGCCAAGAATCCCGTGGGCTTCGATCGCCAGATCCAGTCCATTAAAACGGCAGGTGGCAGGCTCTGCGCCTTCTTCCTAAACGATAACGATGCCGACGGCCACGATGTCTCGTGGATCTACGATGTCGACTTCGAGCGCATCGCCGACACGCCGGGTCTTGTCGCCTTTGCCGGAGGCACGCGTGCGCACGACATGCAGGTACGCCTCAAGTACGCCGGCATCGATGCCGCGATTATCTCGGACGTCGCGCAGGCGATCGGCGCCGTGGCAGACGAGGCCGCCGATGACACCTTCTACGCCGTCGCCAACTACACGGCCTTCCCGCCGCTGGTCAAGGAGCTCGACGAACTCAAAGGCACCGATGCGGCCACGGTTGCCGCCCACGCTGCACCGTGCGCCGATGGTAGCGCTGTCCCCACCGATATTGCGCCGGTCGAGCTTTCGCGCCCGCTGCGCATCGTCTATCTGTACCCCGATGCCCTTAACCTCTACGGTGACGGCGGCAATGTTATCGCGCTCGAGCGCCGCTGCGCCTGGCGTGGCATTCCCGTGCGTGTAGACGAAGTCCGTATGGGCGAGACGCTTGATTTGACCGATGCCGATATCGTCATGATGGGTGGCGGCTCCGACCGCGACCAGCTGGCCGTGGCACACGAGCTGCTCGCCCAAAAAGATAAGGTCGCGGCCTATGTTGAGGATGGCGGCTCGCTGCTTGCCATCTGTGGCAGCTATCAGCTGCTCGGCCGTTCGTACTACATGGGCGAGGATCGCATTGAGGGTCTGGGCGTCATTGCCGCCGAGACTGTGCGCGGCTCCGACCGCCTGATCGGCAACGTCGCCGTCAAGACCGACCTGGCACCCGAGCCCTTTGTGGGATTCGAGAACCACGGCGGCCGCACCCTGCTCGACGCAGAGGCCACGCCGCTCGGAACGTCCGTCGTCGCGGGCACCGGCAACAACGGCGACGATGGCTTTGAGGGCCTCATCTACAAGGGCGTCATCGGCACGTACCTGCACGGGCCGGCGCTGCCCAAGAACCCCGAGCTCGCCGACTGGCTCATCGCCCACGCCCTCGAGCGCCGTGGCGACGCACAGGCCGCCGCCCTGCTGCCGCTCAAGCCCCTCGACGACGCTTACGAGCACGCCGCCCACGACGCCGCGATGAAGCTCCTCCCCTAACGCCCCACCACCACAAAGGAGACAGGCACCTTTGTGGTGGTTTTGATCTGCCACGTTTGTTTGTCTCGATCTGTAACATCTAGGCCGTTGAAAGTCGTCTTACTGTTACAGATTGAGATGTTCGTCCCGACGCCCGCCGTCTGTCTCGATCTGTAACAGATAGAGCCGATTTGCCCGCCCAGATGTTACAGATTGAGATATTTGAAAATCGGAATTAAAGCCTACTCCTGTGTGGTGGTTTTCCAGTTTGCCAACGATATACGCGCCGGCAAAAAAGTCTGCTATACTCTTTCCCGCTGTCCCCATCGTCTAGCGGCCAAGGACGCCACCCTTTCAAGGTGGATATCGCGGGTTCGAATCCCGCTGGGGGCACCATTTGAAATGCAAAGCCCGTTACCCTTGTGGTGACGGGCTTTTTTCTTCTCCAACGCCGGGATTCGAACCCGACAGGGTGCGGAGCTGAGGAAACGCGTAAGCGTTTTCCAGCGCAGCACGCAAGGAGCGGAGCGACGCAGCGAAAGCGGGCGGCGCCAGCCGCACGCGGACATCCCGCTGGGGGCACCATTTGAAATGCAAAGCCCGTTACCCTTGTGGTGACGGGCTTTTTTCTTCTCCAACGCCGGGATTCGAACCCCGAAGGCATAAAATCACACTGTCATCCAAGGGCCCGTGGACAAAAAATAGCAAATATGAGTACTGTTACCAATTTAGTAACAGCGATTTCATGCCATCAGAAGGCAATTTGGACGCCAGGCGTCCTACGGCGGAAGAATTGCAGGCGTTTATCAGCTAAGTACTTGGACATATGTTGCGTAACACTGCATATTTTGCAAAAAGATAATGCTGCAGGGCTTGTGACAGTACTCATATTTGACGTTTTTTGCCCACGACCCCTTATTGCGTGGGCGAATCAGTTGCAAAGCGGGATCCAAAGCGTCCTTCGCAAACAAAAAGCCGGGGCCCGCGCGATGCAGACCCCGGCTCAATACCGTGACGATATGTCAGTTACGTTCTACACGTAGAACAGGATGTCGTCGTAGGTCGGGACCGGCCAGTAGTCGGCAGCCACGATCTCCTCCATGGCGTCCACGGCAGCACGCAGCGTATCCATAGCGGGAACGACCTCGTGCGCGTACACGTTGGCCTGCTCCTGGCCATCGAGGGCCTCGGCCTTCTGATGCACGGCGTCGAGAGCCTTGATGGAGTCGTTGATGGCGGTGATGCCATTGCAGAGCTTGTTGAGCGTGTTCTGCTCGCACTGCATGGCAGCATCGGCACCGGCAGCGCGGATTGCCTCCAGGCCCTTAGCGACCTTGGTGGCATAGGCGGTGATGACCGGGCGATAGGTACGACGTGCCTCGCGAATCATCGTGGTAGCCTCGATGTTCATGAGCTTGTTGTACTTCTCGAGCTTGCAGTCGTAGCGGCACTGGGCCTCGGCCTTGGTCAGGACACCCGTCTCCTCAAAGAGCGCAATGGCCTTATCGGAAACAAAGGCGGGAAGAGCGTCGGCCGTGGTCTTGTTGTTGGCAAGGCCGCGCTTCTCGGCCTCGATGGGCCACTCGTCAGAGTAACCGTCGCCGGAGAACAGGATGCGCTGGTGATCGGTCAGCACCTTCTTGCAGTACTCGAGCGCGGCGTCCTGGAACTTATCCTCGGGCGTACCCTCGAGTGCGTCGGCGAAGGACTTGAGCGACTTGGCCACGGCGGCATCGAGCACCAGGTTGGAGTCGGAGACGTTCTGCTCGGAGCCGCAGGCACGGAACTCGAACTTGTTGCCGGTGAAGGCAAACGGGGAGGTGCGGTTGCGGTCGGTGTTGTCCTGCATCAGCTTGGGCAGGGTATCGGCACCCAAGTCAAGCACGCCACGCGTGGCATGGACGGAAGCCTTGCCATCGATGATCTTCTCGACGACCTCGGTAAGCTGGTCGCCCAGGAAGATGGACATAATCGCCGGAGGAGCCTCGTTGGCGCCCAGACGATGGTCGTTGCCGGCCGAGGCAACGGAGGCACGCAAGAGCTCCTGATAGTTATCGACGGCCTCGATCACCGCGGTGAGGAAGACGATGAACTGCAGGTTGTCGAGCGGGGTGTCGCCCGGGTCGAGCAGGTTCTCGGACTCGGTGCCAAGCGACCAGTTGTTGTGCTTGCCCGAACCGTTGATGCCCTCAAAGGGCTTCTCGTGCAGCAGGCAGACCAAGTCGTGGCGGGAGGCGATGAGCTTCATCTTCTCCATCATGACCAGATTCTGGTCGATGGCCTCGTTGACCTCGCCATAGACAGGGGCGAGCTCATGCTGGCAGGGAGCGACCTCGTTGTGCTTGGTCTTGGCAGGAATGCCAAGCGCCCACAGTTCATCGTCCAGGTCCTTCATATAGGCCGAGACGGTGGGGCGGATAGCGCCAAAGTAGTGCTCCTCGAGCTCCTGGCCCTTGCAGGGAGCAGCGCCAAAGAGGGTGCGACCGGTGATGACCAGGTCCCTGCGCTTGCGGTAAGCGTCCTTCTTGATCAGGAAGTACTCCTGCTCATCGCCCACGGAAGGAACGACCTTCTTGGGGGTCTTGCCAAACAGCGCCAAAACGCGCTTGGACTCACGCGAGAGCGCGGTCATGGAACGCAGCAGCGGGGTCTTCTTGTCCAGGGCTTCGCCCGTGTAGGAGCAGAAAGCCGTGGGGATGCACAGGACATCGTCCTTGATAAAGGCGGGGCTAGTGGGATCCCAAGCGGTGTAGCCACGGGCCTCGAAGGTGGCACGCAGACCGCCGTTGGGGAAGCTGGAGGCATCGGGCTCGCCCTGGATGAGGTTCTTGCCCGTAAACTTGGTAATGGCGGTGCCGTCGTGGTTGGGCTCGAGGAAGCTGTCGTGCTTCTCGGAAGTAATGCCCGAAAGCGGCTGGAACCAGTGCGCGTAGTGCGTCGCGCCCTTGGAGATGGCCCAGACCTTCATGGCGTGGGCAACGGCGTTGGCCACATCCAGGTCGAGCGGCTCACCGTCCTCGAGGGTTGCAGCAAGGCGCTTCCAAATGTCCTTGGGGAGGTAGTCCTTCATGACTTCCTCAGAGAACACCATGGTCCCGAAGCGGTCAGTAAGTTCGGCCATACGGAACTCCCTTCGTATCGGCACCGCGTGAGAAGCGGTGTTGATTACTAACGAACGAGTCATAGATTAGGCTCGTCGTGTTTCCGCAACATTACCGTTATGTTGCTGTCACGAAACCAATCAATGAGGTTACCGCATCGCGGCGGCGTTGCCGCTCTCAACAGCCAATCAACTGTATAAATTGCAGACCTCTCCCCATGGTTTAAGGGTAGTCAATTTGGGATGGGGCTCTATTAACTGGTATTTCGCATCAGATACCAGTCTTTATAGCCCATGTCAAAATGAGCCGCTCTGCTATAGGAAATGCCGATAGCAAGGCATCTTTGATTGGTATCCCCCAAATCGCGAGTAAAACTCCACCGTGGCACAGCGGTGCTGTAGAATCCTTACAACACATCACACTATTACGTATCTAAAGGAGCACGATATGCGCGTCGACGAGGTTTTTAAGCAGGCAGCATCTCAGGGCACCGCACCCGTTTCGTTTGAGATGTTCCCGCCCAAGGGTGAGCTTACCCTCGATACGGCTCGCGAGGTGGCGGGCAATCTGTGCAAACTTTCGCCGAGCTTTGTCTCGGTCACTTGTTCCGCTGGCGGCTCGGGCAACGGTGCCACCACCGCCCCCATCGCGCATATGATTTCGAGCGAATTCGACACGCCCTCGGTGGCACACCTTACCTGCGTGGGCCGCTCGCGCGCCGATATCGCCGCCAAGATCGACGAGTATCGCACCGCCGGCGTTGAAAACATCCTGGCCCTGCGCGGTGACCTTCCCGCCGGCGCGACCGAGGACGACAAGCCCGCCTCGGACTACGCCTACGCCCGCGACCTCATCCCCGAGCTCGTCGACGCCGGCTTTTGTGTGGGCGCCGCAGCCTACCCCGAGGGCCACATTGCCTGTGAGGACCTCAACCTCTCGGTCGAGCACCTCAAGCAAAAGCAAGACGCCGGCGCGAGCTTCTTTGTGACACAGCTCTTCTTTGATAACGAGTGCTTCTATCGCTTCCGCGAGCTTGCCGACAAGGCCGGCATCACCGTGCCCATCACCGCGGGCATCATGCCGTTTATGGGAAAGTCGCAGATCAGCCGCATGGTCTTTATGTGCGGCGCGTCGCTGCCCTCCCCCGTCATCAAGATCCTCGCCAAGTACGAAAACGACCCCGAGAGCCTGCAGGCAGCCGGTGTAGATTATGCCGCCCGCCAGCTTTGCGACCTCAAGGAGCACGGCGCCGACGGCCTGCACCTGTACACTATGAACCGTCCTGCAATCGCCGCGACCATTATGGAGCGCCTGGGGTAATGGAAAAACCGCACATCGATACAACCGACGTCGAAGTGCCGGCCGACCTTGCGTCGCCGGCGCTTTACCGTGTCGATGCTGCCCATCACCCCCGCGTCGACCGCGCCGAGATGCTGCGGTATCTGGGCTACGGCGGCCAGCAAATTGAGCCCGAGCTGTCACAACGCATTGAGCTTGTCGTTGAGCGCCTGGAGCTAGACATTGAGCCCCGCGGCGTGCGTCGCGTCTTTGCCGTCGATGCCACGGGCGTCGACGAGCAGGGCGAACCTTGCATTCACTTGGTTGGCACCAATGTTGAGCTGCGAGGTCGCGATATCTATCGTCATCTTAAGGACGCCCGCTTGGCAGCGCTCATGGCCTGCACCCTCGGGATGGCCGCCGAGCGCCGCCTGCGAACCACCGGAGCCCAGCAGCCCCTGGAGGGCGCTGTGCTCGACGCCGCTTGCTCGGCATATGTTGAGGCCGCCGTTGAGCAGATGGACCAGCAGGTCAAGGCGGACGCTGCCGCACACGGACTCGCCGGCAACTGGCGCTTTAGCCCCGGCTACGGCGACTGCCCGCTCTCGGCCCAGCGCTCAATCGTGGATGCGCTCAACGCCACGCGCCTCATTGGACTCACCGTCACGCCCACCAGCCTGCTCATGCCCACCAAGAGCGTGACCGCAGTGATCGGCCTGTTCGACGGCGAAGTCCACGACGCCCAGACCCGCCCCACCTGCAATATCTGCCGCATGCGCGAACACTGTCGCTTCCGTGCCGCCCACACCACCTGCTATTCCAGCCATTAGGAGCCATCGATGTTTACTCCGCTTATCACTCATGATTCTGACGGCGCTGCGTTGGCGGCGCCTGTCAATGCCGCGCGCCTCAACGGCGCCACGTACAAGACGCGCACGATCGACGACCTGTGCATCAAGGACGATCGCCTGCGTGCCGCCATCGAAGGCACCGGGCATCTGCTGTTTGACGGCGGCATGGGCACCATGCTGCAGGCCGCCGGTATGAAGGCCGGCGCCCTGCCCGAGCTCCTCAACTTTGAGGAGCCCGAGGTCATCACCGACATCCAGCGCCAGTACGTCGAGGCCGGCTGTGACGTGATCACCGCCAACACCTTTGGCGCAAACGCCCACAAACTCGACGGCGCCGCCACCGTGGCCGATGTCTTTGCCGCGGCCGTCACCTGCGCCCGTGAGGCCGGCGCCCGCTACGTCGCCGGCGACATCGGCCCCATCGGCGCCCTACTGCGCCCCCTGGGCACCCTCAGCTTTGACGAGGCCTACGACCTCTTTGCCGAGGAGGTGCGTGCCGGCGTCGCTGCGGGCGTCGACCTCTTTATTATCGAGACCATGACCGACCTGGCCGAGATCAAGGCCGCCGTCCTCGCCTGCCGCGAGAACTCCGACCTGCCCGTCTTTGCCACCATGACCTTTGAGGAAGACGGTCGCACCTTCTTGGGCACAAGCCCTGAGGTCGCCGCCATCACCCTCGACGCCATCGGCGCCGATGTCCTGGGCATCAACTGCAGCCAGGGCCCGGCCGAGCTCCGCGGACTCGCCGCGCGCATGCTCACCGTCACCAACAAGCCCGTCATGGTGCAGGCAAATGCGGGACTACCCCGCGTGGACGATGACGGCAACACCGTCTTTGACATCCAGGCACCCGAATACGCCGAGGCCGTCGCCGGCATAATCGAGGACGGCGTGAGCGTCGTCGGCGGCTGTTGCGGCACCACGCCCGCGCACATGGCGGCACTTCGCACCCTCATCGACAACCACACGCCCAGTGTGCGTCACCGCAAGCCCAGCATGTCGGTCACGAGCGCCCAGACGGTCGTAGACCTTCCCTGCGACGGCCACAAGATCGCCGTCATCGGCGAGCGCATCAACCCCACCGGCAAGAAGCGCCTGCAGCAGGCCCTGCGCGACGGCGACCTGGATTACGTCGTAAGCCAGGGCATCAGCCAGCAGGAGCAGGGCGCCGACATCCTAGATGTCAACGTGGGCCTGCCTGAGATCGACGAGGTCAAGATCATCCAGCAGGCAACCGAGCAGCTCCAGGGCTCCACCCTCCTGCCCCTGCAGATCGACTCCACCGACCCCGCCGCCGTCGAGGCCGCCGTGCGCCGCTACGCCGGCAAGCCCATCATCAACTCGGTCAACGGCAAGCAGCAGATCATGGACGAGATCTTCCCGCTGGTCGCCCACTACGGCACCAACGTCGTCGGCCTCACGCTCGACGAGGGCGGCATCCCCGATACCGCCGAGGCCCGCTTTGCCATCGCCGAGCGCATCGTGGCCGAGGCCGCCCGCTACGGCATCGGCCCGGACCGCATCCTCATCGACTGCCTGGTCATGACCGCCTCGACCAACCAGCGCCAGGCCGAGCAGATCCTGCGCGCCATGTCGCTGTGCAAGGAGCGCCTGGGCGTCAAGTGCGCGCTCGGCGTATCGAACATCAGCTTTGGCCTGCCCGCCCGCCCGCTGCTGGGCTCGGTCTTTTTGGCCGCCGCGTTTGGCGCGGGCCTGGACGCCCCTATCATGAACCCGGGCTCCAAGCGCTTTATGGACACCGTCTACAGTTATCGTGTGCTGAGCGTTGAGGACGAGGGCTCGACCGGATACATCGAGCGCTATGCCGGCTGGACCGACCCGTATAAGATCGCCGCAGACCCGGCGGCCGCCCAGGCCGCAACGACCGATGCCGCACCCGCCGCGGGCACCACCGCCAGCGCCGACGACGATCCCATCCGCCACATGGTCGTCTCGGGCCGCAAGGGCGAGATCGCGGCCGAGACCGAGCGCCTGCTGGCCGACCACGACGCCATGGACCTCATCAATAACCACTTTATTCCTGCCCTCGACGAGGTCGGTGTCCTCTTCGATCAGGGCAAATTCTTCTTGCCGCAGCTCATGGCCTCGGCAGAAACAGCACGCGTGGGCTTCGATACCATCAAGCGTCTGATGCCCGCCGGCGAGATTGCCGACAAGGGCAAGATCTGCGTGGCCACCGTCAAGGGCGACATCCACGATATCGGCAAGAACATCGTCAAGATGCTGCTCGACAACTACGGCTACACCGTCTTTGACCTGGGCCGCGACGTCGACCCGCAAGAGGTGCTCAAGACCGTCAAGGAGCGCGACATCAAACTCGTCGGCCTCTCGGCGCTTATGACCACCACCGTCGTTGCCATGGAGGAGACCATTAAGCTGCTCCATTCGGAAGTCCCGGGCGTCAAGATCATCGTGGGCGGCGCCGTGCTCACCCCCGAATACGCCAAGCAGATCGGCGCAGACTACTACGCCAAGGACGCCGCCGAAAGCGCGCGCATCGCCGAAGAGGTCTTTGGCCGGTAACACAACGGAAACAACCCCGCACCAAAACGTGCCGCATGTGCCACTTGGCACGTGCGGCACGTTAGAATAAAGGGGACTATGCTCGTTTTGGCAGATAGGAGCGCAAGGATGGCGATCACGCCTGCAGAAATCGCGGAAACCCGCGGCATGGTTGAGGAGCAGAACCTCGACATCAGGACCATCACCATGGGTGTTTCTCTCATGGGTTGCGGCGACGAGAACCTCGACCGCATGTGCACGAAGATCTACGACCACGTGACGCACACGGCTGAGCACTTGGTCGAGACCGCCGAGAACCTCGAGCGCGAGTACGGTATCCCCATCGTCAACAAGCGCGTTTCCGTCACCCCGGTGGCGCAGATCGCCGCTTGCTGCAAGGATGAAGACCTCACCCCCATCGCGCATGCCCTCGACCGTGCGGCCGAGACTCTCGGCATCGACTACCTGGGCGGTTTCTCCGCGCTTGTCCAGAAGGGCATCGGCGACGCCGACCGCCGCGTTATCCAGTCCATTCCGCAGGCGCTCGCCACCACGAGCCGCGTCTGCTCCAGCGTCAACGTTGCCAGCCTGCGCGCCGGCATCAACATGGACGCCGTGCTCATGGCCGCGCAGACCATCATCGATGCCGCCAAGCTCACGGCCGACCAGGACTCCGTCGGCGCCTCTAAGTTTGTATGCTTTGCCAATATGGTCGAGGACTCCCCGTTTATGGCGGGCGCCGTCCACGGCGGTGGCGAGGCCGACGCCGTCATCAACGTTGGCGTCTCGGGCCCCGGTGTTATGGCCGCGGCCCTGGAGACGCTCCCCGACTCCGCCTCGATGATGGAGGTTGCCGAGAAGATTAAGCAGACCGCCTTTAAGATTACCCGTGCCGGCGAGCTCATGAGCCGCGAGGCCGCCCATCGTCTGGGTGTCGAGAAGGGTATCGTCGACCTGTCGCTGGCCCCTACGCCCGCCATCGGCGACTCCGTTGCCCGCATCCTCGAGATCATCGGTGTGGGCACTTGCGGTGGCCCGGGCACGACCTGCGCGCTCGCCATGCTCAACGACGCCGTCAAGAAGGGCGGCGTCATGGCCAGCTCCAGCGTCGGCGGTCTTTCGGGCGCCTTTATCCCCGTGTCCGAGGACGCCGGCATGATCGCCGCCGTCGAGGCCGGCGCGCTTTCGCTCGAGAAGCTCGAGGCTATGACCTGCGTATGCTCCGTCGGCCTTGACATGATCGCCATCCCCGGTGACACCCCGGTCGAGACCATCGCCGGCATCATCGCCGACGAGATGGCTATCGGCGTCATCAACAACAAGACCACGGCCGTCCGCGTGATCCCCGCCATCGGCAAGGGCGTGGGCGACTGCGTCGAGTACGGCGGCCTGTTCGGCCGTGCGCCCATCATGCCGGTGAACCCCAACGCCGGCACCGTGCTTGCCCACCGTGGTGGACGCTTCCCCGCACCGCTGAACTCGCTGAAGAACTAGCTGGGGGTTCGGGCGAGGAGCCCCGGGGAGGGCGAATATATAAGGTCGCCTGCTCGGACAGTCCTGACTCGCACGGAGAGCACATTAAGTGCTCTCCGGCTCGTGCGGAACTCGCGATCGACCTTATATATTTGCCCTCCCCGGGGCTCCCGCACATCGGGACCTCGGTTGGGTTCCATCCCGATTGCAGTTGCTTCGCTCCTGCACCACTTGGTTGGTATGGCGGTTTGGCGTTGGAGCGGTTCTTTTTCTGATATATGCTGGTTGCGGCTCTTCTTTTGGGAGGAGTCGCTTTTTTGTTGCTAGGAGGTTGGCCCGTGGTTGATGGGGAGAATCGTTCTGAGCTGCTTTCCACTGATTGGAATGATGAATGGATGCGTTTGCAGGCTGCTCGGCATCGGGCTGATGACTCTTTTGAGTGGGATAAGAGAGCTCGGCATTTTCGGCCGTTGGAGACTGCTCCGTATGCCCGCGATTTTATGAAGCTATTGGCGCTCCAGCCTGGTGAGTCGGTGCTTGATATGGGGTGTGGGGCTGGATCGATTGCTATTCCGCTTGCGCAGGCCGGGCATCCTGTGATTGCTGCTGATTTCTCTCCTGCTATGCTTGGCACGCTTGATGCCGGTATTGAGTATTACGGGCTCGAAGGCCGTATTACGCCGCTTGAGCTTGCTTGGGATGATGACTGGGATTTAGTTGGGCCGGTCGCGAAAGCGGTGGATGTTGCCTTTGCCAGTCGCTCCGTCACCACGACCAACTTAAAAGGTGCGCTTGCCAAGCTTGATCGAACGGCTCGTCGGCGTTGTGCTGTCACGATGGTCGCTAACTCTAGCCCACGCTATGACCTGCATCTGATGAACGCCATCGGCGCCTCGGTTACCTGCAGCAATGGCTTTGTCTATGCCTTTAATATCCTCATTCAGATGGGTGCCCTGCCGCAGGTCACGTACTTTGAATCGCCTCGACGCGATACCTTCGACAGCCTTGAGACGGGTGTGGCGGACTTCTCCCGCATGCTCGAGCATGGTAACGAGGATAAGGTCGACCGTCTACGCGATTACATTGCCCAACACATGATTGAAAATCCCCATGCCGGCGAGCCCGGGTCCAAGGGCGTGCCGCAGGGACGCTTTATGCTCGACCATATCCGCAAGGTTCGCTGGGCGTTTATTGCCTGGGAGCCGGTCTCTGCGAGTCGTCCGTAGCCCATCTATAAACCGTCTGCAGCCCGCACCGGCCACTCGCTCGGCATCCGCATTCTTTTTGAACTGGGCAAACGCGCTCCACACCGCACCGTTCCTGCGCTATCGTGGGACAGCTCACGTAGATTAAGGCCCCGTCGTGGGGCGCCCCATACATAGAAAGCGAGAACCCATGGCACTGACAGGAGCACAGGTCAAGCAGCTTCGCAGCATGGCCCATCACCTCAACCCCGCCATCATCATCGGCAAGTCCGACGTCAACGAGGGCACCGTCGAGCAGACGGTTGCCTACCTGGAGAAGCACGAGCTCGTTAAGTGCTCCGTGCTCGATGGCTCCAGCCTTTCCGCCCGCGAGGCCGCCGAGGAGCTCGCCGAGCGCTCCCACGCCGAGATCGTCCAGGTTATCGGCCGCAAATTCTCGCTGTATCGCGAGTCCTCGCGCAAGGACATCGAAAAGATCGAGCTCGTCTAAGAGCCAACGATCCGGCGAGCCAACATTCAGCAAGCCTGCGGGCGTCCGAGCAATTCGGACGCCCGTTTTTTATCGCTCGACCAGCACGCGGTTAAGCCTACCCTCCACCAAGCGCTCGTATAGACGCCGCGTCTCGGGCTCGGGTACGCCATTGACCTGCTCCCTCAGGTGGTGCATATGCCCACTGTACAGCTCGACGATATCGCGCCGCCGCCCCGCCGCGCCGTAGACGCGCATAGCGCAACGCACCATGTCCTCGCGCGCCGTCTCTTGGCGCAGCCCCGACTCCACTAGCCATACCGCCGACTGCAGGTCGTTTTCTTCTAGGGCGGCATTCGCTCCCCGAATCATGCAGTCGATATACTTCGATTCCATAATGCGCCGCATACGCAAAAAGTAGGTGGGATTACAGCCATTGGGAACATACAGCGGTCCGGCATAAAGCTGCTCAATCTTAAGGCACAGCTCAACTAAATGGGGCCCGCGCGCACCCGTGCGATTTCCCAACACCTCGCGGCTTATCTGGTCAAACAGCCGTACATCGGTCTTGACGTAGTCGCCGTTGAGTCCGATGCATTCATTTTGGATCAGCACGCACGATTTTCCGTCTGGCGTCGGCCCCAAGGCCGAACGCAGGCGCGATATCGTCGAATACAGGTTGTTGCGGGCGCTATTAAACTCGGCATGGGGCCACAGCTCCATTGCCAGCGTCTCGCGGTCGACGAGCGCATCCATGCCCAGTGCAAGCCGCTCGGCAAGCGTCGCCGCCTTCTTGCGGCGCCACATTTTGTCCGTAATGGGAAACCCGTCGCGCTCGGCGCGAAACGCACCAAACATGCGAATCTCGATATGGTCGATGGTATCAACGGCTTCAACCTCGCCGGCCTGAAATAAGCGCTCGCCCTCCCCTTCCAGATCATCGCGCAGCGAATACCGCGATAGCTCGCGCACGGGAAGCTTCTTGCGAATCCTGGTCGCCGGCTCGCCCAGACAATGCATGGCAAGGCGCGCAAAGAGCCGATACGATGGGTCCAAAATCCCTGCACGGTTCATGGACATCCAGGCCGCAAGATCGCTGTCTCGCCCCGCGCAGGCCAAGTGCAGCGCCACCATCCAGGCCTCCGCACCGCCAACCTGCGTCTGGCTTATATCGAGCAGCTCCGCCTCCTCGCGCACCGAAACCATCGAGGTATTGCGCAGATACGCCGCACGCTCCAGCAGCAACGCGTTGTCGCGCATGTACGCAATTGGCTCCTCAGCCAGTTTGAGTACCTGGACCGCGCGGAACTTCGCATTGACCGGCCGACCTTCTGCCAGCGATTGCCAGCCTTCTAGCAGCAGGCCAAACAGCTGAATCTGGTTGTCGCGCATGCGCACGGCAAAGCGATCGAGCTCGTTGAAGGCCGCATCGTCGGTTACCGGCAAGCCAGAAAGGAGCCGCCGTGCCGCCAGCACCATGCGCACCCAGATAGCCGGCGCCTTAAGCCCACGTACATCGAGCGCGTCCCGCATCAGCGCCATCTCGTCGTCACGCTCGTCGATCCCCGCAAACGACCCATCGAAGAGCTCCACCAGCATGCTATCGGCCCGTATAAAAGTCCCCGCGATATCGAGCTCACAGTCATAGGCCTTGCGCGTTTTGAGCTGTTGCAGAGCGCCGCCGTCATCTCCCCGCTCAGCCAACCAGTGCTTGACCCCGATATGTGCAAAGAGCATGTCGAGCGCCGTGTGCTCCGTCTCGATTTCCGGCACAGCAAGGTTCATGGGAAGCCCAAGCCCGTTGTCCCCATAGCAAACTGCCGTAAGGGCCTGGGCGACCTTCCACGAAACGGGATCTATTTCACAGGCTGCCTGATCGCCCGCATGCTCAATAAGCGATGCCATACAGCGGGCGAGCTTTGTGTTGGACACGCTGACCGCCGCCAAATAGACGCCGAGTGCCTCGGCGGGCGTTGGCTCTGGGGCGGGATCGTCGGCATCGGTCGTGCCCAACGCCGCCCGGCAGACATCGGCACCGTGCCCCGTCAGAGCAAGATCGACCCCATACTGCCCGGCAAGTTCAAGGACCACACTTCGGTCCAGAAAGGCGTCGGCCAGGTCCATCGCCGCATCACATCGGCCTGCCTTGAGCAAAATTCGAGCTGCCCGCGGAACAAGCTCGGGACGGATCTCGGCCACCAACTTTCGCAGGCGAAGCCGTCCGTTATCCTCGGCGCCCAGGCACGTAAAGCTTCGGTCGGCCGGATCCAAGCCAAAGATCGGGTAATCGCGTACAAGGTAGGACTGGTCGATCATCGACAGCCTCACCCCGCAAGCCTCGAGTTCTGCAATATTGCCCTCGCCCATCAAGATCATGAGACAGGCAACGCAGAACAGCGCATTATTATCGAGCGAAGCAAGATCGACAAGCGCCGCACCATAAACGTTGACAATCTCGTTTTCGAGCAGACCGGCAACATCGCCCTGGCCATACAGGCCCGTCTGCAAAGCCGAAACAAGCTCGGGCACACCCTGCGTGAGCTGGTAAAAGTCGAGCGATGTGCTAATCGAAAACGCCGATGCCCAAGCCGAATACTCATAGGCGTGCACCTTGAGCATTTGCGCATTGATCTTAACCGAGTCGCCCAGCCCATGAATCAACTGACGGTTTGAAGGACGGCAGGAGATAAAGACCCCCACCCCCATAGCCCGCAAGCTGCGAATCCTGTCAATCAGATCTTCAGTGTCGCACTGATCGAGATTTGGCACATTATCGATCGCGACAAGGGAATGCGGCTTGTCTTTGAGCTCCTCGGTAACCACCTCGAGCTGCATAAACACCTCGCGCCCAATGGCCCGATCCGCCTCGATAATCCGCACGGGGCCTCGCGTCGGATCGCTTTTAACCTCTTGGGTGTACTGCAGCAGCACCGAGGTTTTCCCAAAGCCGTCGGGCGCGTAGAGAACCACGATGCCGGCTTTTCGACCCTTGGCGATAAGCTCATTCAGCAGACGTTCGCGTCGCACCATATAGCCTCCGCCCAGCGGCATCAGTTCGAGGTCGTCTATACTATCCAAATCGTTTACCATGCCCGCTCCTCCACTCGACCGTATGGACACCGTAACCGCAAGACCATACAAGCCGCACTATGAATAGAGCGGCTTTGTGTTTTAGGTTGTCTTTCGGTACGCAAGCGGCAAGTTTTTGTACAGCGAGGGCCGATTGTTATTAATCCCCCGACTAATCGGTCTTTGAGCAGGTAAATGTGCTTGTCGGCTTGTCCCATCCCAGTGGCAGTGTAACTCAAATAGACACGGTTCAGCTATGTCATTCAACTCGCCTAGCACCCGCTACCGTCTGCGACCTTTTAGTGGCATTTTTGCATAGAATCTGGTATGGAATGAATCAAGCTGTTGGGCATCCGGCATCCGTCAAGCTTGCGGCAAGATTTTGGTCAAGCATACGACAAGGACAGCAAAAAGGCCCCCGCAAAGCGGAGGCCTTCGGCAAAGCTATGTCGAGATGACGGGCTCGCGCTACTCGCAGAGCGAAAGGGCGGCCTCGTCAGCGACCACGACGCAGTTGGTGTGCAGCTGCAGGATCGAAGCCGGGCACGCGGGCGTAACCGGACCATAGCACATGTCATGCACGGCCTGAGCCTTGGCCTCGCCGTTGGCGACGACTAGGATCATGCGGGCATACATGATGGTCTGGGTACCCATGGTGTAGGCCTGACGGGGAACATCGTCGATGCTGTCGAACAGGCGGCTGTTGGCCTGAATGGTGCTCTCGGTGAGGTCGACGCAGTGCGTGCCCTTGGAGAAGTGGTCATCGGGCTCGTTGAAGCCGATGTGACCGTTGTTGCCAATGCCGAGCAGCTGCAGATCGGGGTAGCCGGCGGCAGCGACGATCTTGTCGTACTCAGAGCAGGCAGCGGCGGCGTCGGGGTTGGAACCGTCGGGCACATGCGTGTTGTTCAGGTCGATGTTGATGTGATCGAAGAAGTTCTCACGCATGAAGTAGTGATAGCTCTGGGGATCGTCGTGCGAAAGGCCGCGATACTCGTCCAGGTTGTAGGTGCTGACCTCGGCAAAGTCGACGTCGCCCTTCTCGTACCAAGCAGCGAGCTGCTTGTAGGCACCGATCGGGGTGGAGCCGGTGGCAAGGCCCAGCACACAGTCGGGCTTGAGGATAACCTGCGCCGAGATGATATTGGCGGCCTTGCGGCTCATATCCTCGTAGTCTTTAGCTTTAATGATCTTCATTACGCGTCCTTTCTCGTACAAGAGAGGCAAGGCTCCCCTTACAAGCACTTGCCCGCGGCCCGCGTCGGCCGCAACCAACGTGTGCGGCCACCAGGGCGAGGTCGCGTAATGTATGTGTCTCGTGTCTAGCCGCGTCGAGGCCCCTGCCCGTCCACGGTGACCCAAAGCCTTTTAGCTTCGGACAAATTCCATCTTGCCACGGAGGGCGTCCTCTTTCAAGGGCGCCCTCCGTAAACGTGTTTGAATTGTAGGCTAATGGCCACGTGCACTTGCTAGCGCTCGCGAGCAACGATGAGCTGGTCCATCTCTTCGACATGCACGCCAACGGAGCCCTTGATGCTCGAGAACTCAACGGAGTTGCACACTAAGATGGGAACCGTCACATCATAGCCCTCGGCAGCAATTGCCTCGCGATCGAACTCAATAAGTACATCGCCCTTGTGGACGATGTCACCCACTTGCGCATAAACGGTAAAGTGCTTGCCCTCGAGCTGAACAGTGTCCAAACCAACGTGGATGAGCACGTCCAAGCCATCGACCGTGTTAAGCGCAACGGCGTGCCCCGTGGGAAAAATGGCCTCGACCTTGGCGTCTGCCGGCGCAATCACACGCGTGCCAGTAGGCTGAATCGCCACGCCCTGGCCCAAAAGGCCGGTGGCAAATGTCTGATCATTGACCTCGGACAACGGAATGACGTCGCCCGAGATGGGAGCATCCAGCGTAAGAACTCGTCCACGCATACCAAAAGACCTTAGGACTTTAGTGAACATGCTCCCCCTCGGACATACCAATCAATCAAAATAGTTTTAACAGTTTACCACTTGGCACCCGTTTTTGACCATTAGGGAAGTTCGCGCTTGACAACCTCGACGATGTCGTCAACAACGCGCTGGGTGAGCTCGTGCGTCTCGGCCTCGGCCATAACGCGGACCAGCGGCTCGGTACCGCTCGGGCGCACCAAGATGCGGCCGCGACCATTGAGCTCCTTCTCGGCGGCAGCGACGGCGTCCCAAATGGGCTGGCAATCGTCCAGACCAGCCTTGTTGTCGGAATGCACGTTGACGAGTACCTGCGGGTACTTCTTCATAATGCCGGCAAGGTCGGTGAGGGTACGACCGGTGCGCTTGAGCACGGCCAGCAGCTGCAGAGCCGTCACCAGGCCGTCACCGGTGGTGTTGTGCTCCAGGAAGATGATGTGGCCGGACTGCTCGCCGCCGATAACGGCGCCGTCCGCGAGCATGCGCTCCAGAACATAGCGGTCGCCCACGGCGGTCTGGACCATCTCGAAGCCCTGCTCCTTCATGGCGATGGAGAAGCCCAGGTTGCACATGACGGTCGAGACGATCTCGGAGTTGGCGAGCTTGCCACGGGCGGCCAGGTCGGAGCCGCAGATGGCCAGGATGTAGTCGCCATCGATCTCGTTGCCCTCGCTATCCACGAACAGCACGCGGTCGGCGTCGCCGTCGTGGGCCAGACCGATGTCGGCATGAGTGCGCAGCACGAGCTCGCGCAGGGGCTCAAGATGGGTGGAGCCGCACTCGACGTTGATGTCGGTACCGCAGTAGTCGGTGTTGATGGCATGGACCGTGGCGCCCAGGCGCTGCAGCGCGGCGGGCGTGGTCTGGCAAGAGGCGCCGTGACCGCAGTCGACGGCAACAACCAGGCCGTCGAGCCTCAGGCCATCAAGCGTATCGATGGCGTGGTCAACGTATGCCTTGCGAGCGTCCTTCATCTTGATAATGTGGCCCACGCCGGCGCCAGTCGGCAGCGTGTCGGCAGCCATGGCCTCCTCGGACATGACCCAGGCGCTAATCTCCTCCTCGACCGCATCGGGAAGCTTCATGCCCTTGCGGCTAAAGAACTTGATGCCGTTGAACTCCGGCGGATTATGCGAAGCAGAGATGACGATGCCGCCGTCGAGCTCGTTTTGAACAGTGAGCAGCGCCACGGCGGGCGTGGGGATAACGCCGCAGCAATGCGGACGGCCGCCCTCGGCCATGATGCCGGCGGTCAGAGCGCTCTCGAGCATGGTGCCCGAAAGACGCGTGTCGCGGCCGATGCAGATATCCGGACCAAGAAACTTGGTCGCCGCGCGGCCCAGGCGAAACGCAAGGTCGCACGAGAGGTCGGCATTGGCGACGCCACGGACGCCGTCGGTACCGAAGATGTTCTGGGGCATAGGATCGCTCCTTCCCTAGCAGGCGATATGCAACCGCCCACCCTAGTCGAAAAAGAAAAGCGGGACCCGCCGAGGAATCGGCAGGCCCCGCTTGTACATTGTATCTCGAAAGGAGATAAAACCTTAGCGCTTGGAGAACTGGGGAGCGCGGCGGGCCTTCTTGAGGCCGTACTTCTTGCGCTCGACCACGCGAGCATCGCGCGTAAGGAAACCGGCCTTCTTGAGGTCAGCACGGTAATCGCCAGCGTTCAGAAGAGCGCGAGCGATGCCCAGGCGCAGAGCGCCGGACTGACCGGAGATACCGCCGCCATCGCACAGAGCGATAACGTCGAACTGACCGGCGGTGTCGGTCACCTTGAAGGGAGCAAGGGCGTTCTCAACGAGCTGATGACGGCCGAAATACTGCTCGGCGTCACGCTTGTTGACAGTCACCTTGCCGGTGCCGGGGACGAGACGGACGCGGGCGACGGCGTTCTTACGACGGCCGGTACCCTGGTAGACAACGGTGTTCTCAGCCATCTTTAAGCCTCCAGCTCAATCTTCGTGGGGTTCTGGGCAGCGTGCGGATGCTCGGCACCAGCGTAGACCTTGAGCTTGGTCATCTGGGCACGGCCGAGGGTGGTCTTGGGCAGCATGCCGCGAACGGCGCGCTCGATGACCTTCTCCGGGTGCTTCTCCATAGCCTGGCGGAAGCTCTCAGCCTTGAGGCCGCCGTTGTAGCCGCTGTGGCGATAATAGGTCTTCGTGTCGGCCTTGTTACCGGTAAGCTGGACCTTATCGGCGTTGATGACGACAACGAAGTCGCCGCAGTCGCTGTTGGGCGTGAACTGGGGCTTGTTCTTACCGCGCAGGATCATTGCGATCTGGGTGGCAAGACGGCCCAGGACAGCACCATCGGCGTCGACGAGAACCCAGTTGCGCTGGACCTCGCCCTGCTTGGCGTAGTGAGTCGATTTCGAAATCACTTAGACTCCTCCATGTACAGTACGTGTTGTTACAGAGATTCACGGGGCTCTGCAAGTAACCCGTCCATATTACCCCGCTCGCCGCCCGAGTCAACAGGTATTTTGGCTCCGACCAGAGTTTCTGCACATGTCGTCCATGGGCCGTAGTGTTGTGGCGCTAGCGCTCGACGAATGCCTCGATGTCGGCCAGCAAGCGCTTTGCCTCCTGGCGGCCCTGAATATATAGGTCCAGAAGCTTGGCCGGATCGTGCTCAACATGGCCGACCTCGACCGGCTTTTGCGGAGCGACGACCAGGGCACGGCCCTCGCGCTCATACTTCCACAGGTGCATACGCTGGATGTTGTAGCGGTCGTGGCGCGTCTCGATGGCCTCGAGCAGGTAGGGGTAATCGGCATAACGCGCACGCGCCGCCGGCATAAACTCGTAGGGCTTCTTTTCGTACGAACGGTCTTGGGTGACGATGACGACCGCGCGGTCGAAGCCCGCCTCCTCGAGCACATGCTCGATAGGAACCGAATCGGCCACACCGCCGTCGACGTATTTGTGCCCGTCAATCTCGACCGGCGGGGTCACCAGCGGTAACGAAGTCGAAGCGCGCACGGCGTCGAGATCGAGCACGGCGTTTACGACCGGCAGGTACGCAGCGGTTCCAAAGAGCATGTCCGTCGCGACGGCATACATCTCGATGGGGCTGGCGTCGAACGTCTCGTTGTCAAAGGGATCCAGGCGGTCCTGGACGTCGTTGAAGATAAAGTCGTAGCCCACGATGGAGCCCGTGGACGCAAACGACGCGGCGCCCATGTAGCGATTGTCGTTGCAAAAGGCCAAATTGACTCGGTTGGTGCGTCCGATCTGGTGCGACTTGTAGTTGACGCCATTGAGCGCACCGGCCGATACGCCGTACACCGCCGGGATCTCGACACCGGCCTCCATGAGGACGTCGAGCACGCCGGCGGTAAACTGCCCGCGGAAGCTGCCGCCCTCCAGGACGAGCGCGACCTTGCCGGCGTTCTTTGCCTTATCTTCTGCAGTCATGTTGACCTCCTGCGATTGCGTTTTGGCTCTCTTCTACCCAGTTTTGTGATGGAGGGCGCATGGGTTTTAGTGTTGAGGGGGTGGCCGGCGGAAAGCGTGTCCCGTTTTGAGCGCGGATTCTGGGATGCGGTTTCCGCTTGGGTGGCCATCGGGAAACCGTGTCCCATTCTGAGCGCGGATTCCGGGATGTACTTTCCGCTAGCCATTCATTTGGAAATTGCATCCCATTCCGAATGAGGATTCCGGGATGCAGTTTCCGCTTGAAACGTCATCCGGAAACCGCATCCCAGTCTGAGCCGGAATTCTGGGATGGATTTTCCGCCTGGGGCGACGTTGATGCGGGGCATGGCAGGCTGCAGTCCGATCGGCATCGCATCTGCATAGGGTTGAAGCTTTGCGCGGAGAATCCGCGTATTTGCTTCGCAAATCCGCACCGGCTTCGGCCGGCTGCCGCCGCCCTCGCCCGCGGGCTACAAACGCTTCGCGTTTGCTTAACGCCCGCGCCCTGCATAGAGTTCGATTCTCCGCGGTACGGACTAGAAATAAAAAGGCAGGTAGATACGAATATCTACCTACCTGTTACTTATGGTGGAGGCGCGGAGAATCGAACTCCGGTCCACGAAAGCCCCCTGATTGGCATCTCCAAGCTCAGTCGCTGGTTTAGTCTCGGACGCTTTGCGCGCAGCGACACGCTCGCGGCGTCCTAACCGGTTCGGTCTTAGCCTGCACCATACCGATTACGTGCGCAGGAGCATTCCCCTAAAATGACGTCGCGCCGGTGTCGGGGAAATCACCGGGTTGACGCGCCGCTATAAATTAAGCAGCGAGAGCCATAGGCTCAAAAGAAGAGTTGTTGTCAATTCAATTTGACGGTACCCCTGTTTAACGAGGCGAGGAGACCTCGGCTTGCTTCCTCTCTCAGAGCTATCGTGTCGAAACCAGTCGCCCCCGAATGTCGGGAAAGTCTGGATGGCATTGGGCACGAGCACCCAACACCCGTCGACTTTTCAAGGAACATGCGAGGCGAGCCCCGCTTGTGGAGTGTTATCTTACCACGTTCTGAAAGCGGACAGCTGTTCTATGCACGAGCTGTGAAGACCACAATGTGCGCGCGACTTCGCATTTTTGCTACCGAAGACGTCACGTATATTGGCGCCAAGCAAAACAACTCGTCGAAAGGACCGTTATGGATACCAAACAGCAGCTCGTCAATGCCCTCGCAGGTCTGGGCTCAACCATTACCGAAGCCATGGATGTCATCGAGGGCTTTGTCCCCTGCGGACATCCCGCCCTCACGGTATCGAACGCACTCGTCGCGCTGGACGCTGACGATGATGCGGCTCTCGCCCAGCAGCTTGAGACCGTCGAGGGCTTTATCGACCACGTGAGTGAGAACCGCGGCGTCACCGCACATCACGATGCCTTTGTTGAGCTCGCAGGTCCCAAAGCTGATCTGCTCGCAGCAATCCGCGAGGTAGGCGCCCTTATGCAGACCGCAGGCGTCAAGAACACCCAGGTCAACGAGTGGGTCTACCGCAGCCTGGCCGCACTGAACGATTCCGACGAAAAGGCCGCCGAGAAGCTCGCCGAAGCTCCCGTCATCAAGGCTGAGCTCTTGTAATTAAAGGATGCGTGGCCTTCGGAGCGCCAACGTTCCGAAGGCCACGCAGACAGCCAGGCGCTATCGGGATACCCGCCCGCCACGTTCGGCCAAAGCCAGAATCGGCATCATTTGGCGTGGCGTTTTTGCCGCAATATCGGCATGTTCAAGCAGCTTGCGATCGTTGGTCACCAAGTAATCGACCTGTGCGCGCTTGCACGCGGCGAGCACCAAGTTGTCCTCGTAATCGCGATGGAGCGCTAAATATTTGTCGGCCAGCCAAAGGTCCGACGCATCTGCACCCACGGCCGTGGCGTTTTCGGTCATGTTCCGAACAAACGCCAACGCCGCATCGCCAATTGCACGGGCAGACGCCTCGCCGAGCGATCCCCCGCTGGCAAGAACGCTGCGCTTTAATTCGTGCTGGACAACGTACAGCACGTCCTTAGCGATATGGACAGGAAAGAACAGCGACGTGCCTGTCTCCGCAGCCTGCCCGATAAAAGCCCGCGCGGCAAGCGACTCGACATGATCGGCGCAAAACGAATCGACCCATACGTTGGCATCCACCATGATCTTGAGAGATGTCCCGCTCACAGGATCATCCCCTTTTTACGATAGTGCTCGTCCATGGCCTCCGCATAGACCGTTTCCCAATCGCGGTCGTCGGCCCCAGACAACGTAACGATACCCAAGTCCGCATAGAGCTGGTCCGCGGCCGCCCACGACGCGGCAAACGGGGACTCGGGCGCGATGGCGTGCTGCCGGTCGTCGACGGCCGCGAGCACCTCCTCACACTGCCCGCCGCCCTGCGCGACCTTGGCCACAACCTTTTTGATGAGCTCGGACAGCGACCCGCCCGAAAGCCGCAGCGCCTCCTCGGCACGGTCCTTGACCTGGCGATCCACGCGAACATTCACTTGCGCCATACCGCTAACAGCACCCATCTCAACCTCACCTCCGGCAAATGCTAGCCATGCTAGCACTAGCTTATATCCTTGCTAGCCTATCGTCAAACAAAAGAAGGCCTGTACCCTGGCGGCTGTGGTTGCCGCCAGGGTACAGGCCATAGGCTCAATCGAAAAACGCTACCGCAGATACGCTTTCGCGTTGCCCAGGCTGTACGCAATCGTCGAGCCGTTGTGCAGGAGCGACGACGTCTGCGGCGTAATCGCGCCGGTAATGCCGAGCGCCAGCAGCGCCGAGTTGGTGAGCATCACCTTGGAATACGAACTCGTCAGACGGTCGATGAGCCCCTGGCTCATGCGACGCAGGCGAACAATCGCCGCGAGGTCCGTATCGGCCAGGATGATGTCGGCGACCTCCTTGGCGATGTCGCTGCCGCCGCCCATGGCCAGGCCCACGTCGGCCAGACCCAGCGCCGGCGAGTCGTTGACGCCGTCGCCCACCATGGCAACGCGGCGCCCCTCGCGCTTGATCCGCTCCACATACGCGTACTTATCCTCGGGCAGCAGCTCGGCCTTAAACTCGTCGACGCCCGCCTCGCGCGCGATGCGCTCTGCCGTACGCTCGGAGTCGCCCGTAAGCATGACGACGTGTTTGACGCCCAGCGCGTGCAGGTCGGCGATGGCTTCGCGCACCCCGGGCTTGAGTGGGTCCTCGATGCCGAGCACGCCCACAACCGTGCCATCGACCGCCAGGTAGAGCGGCGACAGGCCCTGCATCTGGGACTCGATGCGCTCCTTGATGTCAGACTCGAGCTGCGCGCCCTCGTCCTCAAATACAAAGTGCGCCGAGCCAATAATTGTACGACGCCCCTCAATGGACGAGGCAATGCCGTGCGCCACGATGTACTCGACGGCGGCATGGCGCTCGCGATGCTCGAGTCCGCGCTCGCCCGCGGCGTTGACGACGGCGCGGGCCACAGGATGCGGAAAATGCTCCTCCAGGCAGGCGGAAAGGCGCAGGACCTCGTCCTCGCTCCAACCGTCGGTCGTCAGCACGCAAGCCAGGCGCGGCTGAGCCTCGGTCAGCGTGCCGGTCTTGTCAAAGACGATGGTGTCGGCCTTGGCAAACGACTCAAAGTACTTGGCGCCCTTAACCATGACGCCCATCTTGGCGGCGTCGCTCATGGCGGTCATAACGGCGACGGAACCCGTGAGCTTCAGCGCGCACGAATAGTCGACCATCAGCGCCGCAGAGGTCTTGATGAGGCTGCGCGTAGTGAGCGCGACTAGGCCCGCGAGCAGGAAGTTCCACGGAACGATCTTGTTGGCGAGATCCTCCATGTGCGACTGGCCCTCGGATTTAAGCGAGTCGGCCGTCTGAACGAGCGAGACAATTGAGCGCAGTTTGGTCTGGGCCGTGTTGGCGCGCACGCGCACCAAGATGCTGCCGTCTTCGACGACGGTGCCGGCAAACACGTCGTCGCCCACGCTGCGCTCGACGGCCAGCGGCTCGCCGGTCAGGGTCGCCTGGTTGACCATGGCGCTTCCCTGCTCGACTACGCCGTCGATGCAGATGGACATGCCGGTACGCACGGCGACCAGGTCGCCGGGCTCAAGCTCGGTGGCGGCAACGCTCACCTCGGTATCACCGACGACCTTTTGTGCCTTGTCGGGCACGTCGAGCAGCGAGTTAATGAGCTCGTTTTCGCTCATGGCGCGCGTGTAGTCCTCGAGCAGCTCACCCACGTTGAGTAGAAACATCGTCTGGCCCGCGGTGTCGACGTCGCGCTTGACGAACGAGATGCCGATGGCCGACGCGTCAAGCACGGGAACGGTCAGGCGCGGCTGCGCGAGCTCGTGGAGGGCTGCGCGCAAAAAGGCCATGTAGCCGGCAACGACAAAGACGGCACGCAGCGGCGTGGGCAAAAACCAACGGCGCGCGTAGTGGACGCCGACAAGCGTCGCCAGATCCATGACAAGCTTGTGCTTGCGCGGCTCGAGCTGCATCACGTAGCCCGACTTGGCATCGGCGATAGCCTGGGCATTGAGCGCGCCGACGGCGGCCAGCACGGCGTCGCGGCGCGGCTCGTCGTATTCGAGCGCCATCTGCCCGATGCGTCCGTAGACGCGCACCTTGCGCACGCCGTCGATTTCGCCGCTGAGCTTTAGAAGCGCATCGAGATCGCTCTCTGGCACAGGACCCGCCAACTGGAGGCGGGTCCTGCCGGGGATCTCGCTGATAATCGAGAATCTCATAGTTTGTGCCTGGGGGCGCTACTCGGCCGCGTTGTCCGCGTCAGCCTCGCTCTGGGTGATGTAGGCAGCCTCGGCGACCATATCGTCAACGTTGGCCTTTGCCTGCTCGACCATGTCCTGGTAGCCGTTCTTGATGCGCATGCCGCACGCGATGCCCTGCACGCAGGCGTTCTTTACCGGAGCGCTGGTGAGCAGCTTGATGCCGGCCGTGCCAAGCAGAAAACCGCCACCGACAAGCAGGGTGTTGAACGTGGACTTCTTCATGATGTCTCTCCCTTTTGCCGCACGAATTGCGGCGTGGTGCCTCAGCACCCGAGTTACCAAACTTGCTCGAGCACACTATCGAAAAATAGTTTATCCAACAATTTTGGTCAGCCATAACTAACTTTTTGGAAATTTAAGTTCAGGAAATCTCCGGCTTTCGGCAAACCACTCGTCGCGACACGCATCCGTAGCATCAGAGAATGCCCCTCCTCCGCCCCACAGATCGAGGTCTAATACTTTTTCCGAGAAGTGAACGAGTGAAATCAGACCCCCGAAACGTCCGCATTTTTCGGCAGCAAAACCGCAGAAAAAACTCGACAAAACCGCAGGAAATCGAGACGAAAAAGTGTCGATGCCTCGGGGGTCCAAATGAAGTCGTTCACTTCTCGGGAAAAGTATTAGACCGCGATTTACACTGCCCCGTCATGTGGCAAAGGGACTGCCCCTTTGTCACATGGCGAGCGCTTTCTTGATGAGCGGGATGGACCGGTCGGCCAAATACAACGGAATATTGAGCACCCCATCGTCAAGCCTCAGGTTCTTAAGGGAGTAGCGGACTCTCAGCGGGGTCGTCTCCGCATGTTTGTCGGCATAGTATTTCAAACTCTTGGAATGAACGACCTCTCCCGATTTGACCTCAACCGGAACGATATCGTTTCCGACCTGAATCAAAAAATCGACTTCGTGTTTCGGCTTCTCGTTTGTCCAATAGCGCGGAGCGGCATCCAGCTGCGGAAGCAATGCCTGGAGCACATAGTTCTCGGCAAACGAGCCTTTGAACTCAGAAAACAACGCGTCCGAGATGGCAAAGGCCGAAGCATCCAGCCTTGCCATACGGCGTAGTAAGCCAACATCGAGACAGTAGACCTTAAAGGCCCTGAGATCATCGTAGGCCGAGAGCGGTATCCCGCTGCCGGCATTAAGCCGAACCGACGTAATCAGCCCGGCATCGGCGAGCCACTCCAGAGCGTCCTCGTATTCGCGGGCACGAGCCCCCTCACGAACCGCACCCCAAACAAACTTTTTGTTCTCGCGCGCCAATTGTGTTGGAATTGAGCTCCAGATTTGCGATAGCTTGGCGAACTGCGCACGGCCGCCATGTTTGGCAAAATCACGTTCATAGGAATCCAAGAGATCGGATAACACCCTATCCACTTGAACGATATCGCCTGTCTCGACCCAACGGCCAAGAGCTTCAGGCATGCCGCCGCATGCAAAAAAGCGACGAAGATGTTCAACAAGTCGGACGTGAAAGAAATCAGGCACTGCCTCGATCTGATCCAGACCGCCAAGATACTCATCGTAGTTTGAGGCGCCTTCGGCCTTTAAATACTCAGAAAAGCTCATGGGATACATCTCCATGAACTCGACCTTTCCCACCGGAAAGGCACTGGTCTCACGAGACAAGCGAACGCCAAGCAGAGACCCCGCACACGCGACGTGATACTCGGGGGCCTCGTCGCAGAAATATTTGAGCGCGCCGACCGCAGAGGGGCAGTCCTGAATCTCGTCAATGATAAGAAGCGTCTCGCCGGGATCGATAGGCTGGCCGAGCGCTAGGGAAAGGTTTGAAATGATGCGGCGCGGATCGCGCGTGCCCTCGAAAAACTGGGCGAACTCGCTTTGCACCCCGGGAGACGGCTCCTCCAGCGTTAGGTATACGCAGTTGCGATAAGAGGTGCGACCGAACTCCTTGAGCACCCACGTCTTTCCAACCTGGCGCGCCCCTTTAAGGATGAGCGGCTTACGATACTCCGACGCCTTCCAGGCGCTAAGCTTAGCGATGATATCACGCTGCATGACCGAACCTCCCGCAAAGAAACTTCCGTAAATGTGAGTTTTCTCACATTTTACCCCGGGGAAAACGTGATGTTTATCACATTTACGGAAGTTTTAGGTTCGGTTCGCCACACCACCATCACAACCAGTTCAATGTGACAAAGGGACAGTCCCTTTGTCACATTCTTACAGCTGCCAGGTGGCTGCTTCCTTTTGCAGCGCGACCATGCGGGCGAATTCTCCGCCTGCCGCTTTGAGCTGCGCCGGGGCACCCTGTTCGGCAACCACCCCGTCCTTGAGCACGACAATCTTATCGGCATTTTCGACCGTGCGCATGCGGTGGGCGATCACGATAACCGTTTTGCCAGCAAGCAGTCGAGAAAGCGCCTGCTGCACCACGGTCTCGTTCTCCACGTCCAAACTCGCCGTTGCCTCATCCAGCAGTACGATCGGCGCATCTTTAAGCAGCGCGCGGGCGATAGAGATGCGCTGGCGTTCGCCGCCGGAGAGCTTGGAGCCGTTCTCACCAATCATGGTGTCGTAGCCCTGCGGCATGCGGCTCACGAACTCGTCGCAGTTGGCAGCACGCGCGGCAGCAAGGACTTCCTCATCGGTAGCATCGCGACGGCCCAGACGAATGTTGCCCATCACCGTGTCGTCAAAGAGCAGCACGTCCTGGAACACAATGGCGTAGTCGCGCAGCAGCACCTCGGGGTCCACGCCCGCAACGTCCACGCCGCCCACGGTCACCTTGCCCGCGGTGGCATCCCAAAAGCGCGCGGCCAGGCGACTCACCGTGGACTTGCCGGAGCCCGAAGGACCAACGAGCGCCGTGACCTCGCCCTCCTTGGCGGTAAAGCTCACGTCGGTAAGCACCTTCTCACCAGCACGGCCGTCGTCACCAGCACCATAGCCAAACGCCACGTGGTCGAACACCACATCGTGACCCACGGGCTCGAACCGCTCGCTGCCCTGCGCCAAGGGCTCTTCCATAATGGAGCGCATGCGCTTGGCCGACGACTCGGCGGCAAACAGCTCTGACACCAGCATTAACGCCTGGTCAAAAGGTGCATAGATGCGGCTCACCATAAGCAAGAAGGCGAACATACCCAAGAAATCGACCTGGCCCGCCATGACCAAACTCGAGCCCACGATGAGCGTGGTTGCGATACCCAGGCGCAGGATAGCGAAGGCCGAATTGACCAGCAGCCCGTTAGCGAGCTCGCCGCGGGTGACCTCGCGCTCCTCGGCATCAATCACGGCGTTGAGGCCCTCAAGATAATGTGCCTCCTGGTTAGTAGCGCGAATCTCGCGAACGCAATCGAGGGTCTCCTGAACCGCCTCGGTCACTTTGACTTTCTCGGCGCGCACGCGGTCGAACACCGGTGCCATGGGTTTACGGGTCAGCAGCAGCACGGTGAACGCCACAGGCACGCTCCAAAACGCCGCAATCGCCAGCTGCCAGCAAAAGAAAAGCGATCCCACAAACACCACGGCGCTCGCGATGATGGCGCCCCACAGTTCACCCAACACGTGGCTGTAGGCATGCTCCATGGCCTGCACGTCGCCCATGATAGTCTCGGTTAAATCGGCCAGGTCGCGGCGGCCAAAAAACGACAGTGGGAGCTTACGCAGGCGCTCGGCAATCTCCATACGCTGGTTGCCGCACTCCTCGTAGAAAATACAGTAGGTGTAGTAGTACTGCTGCCAGTTAGAGGCAAAGAGCAGTACCAAAAAGACCACGAGTCCGGCCACGATCGGCAGCGCGTCCGGCAGGTCGGCCCCGCTGATCAGATGCTCAATAAAGCCCGCCATGGCCAAGAATAAAAAGCCCATGCCGCCCATGGTAATAAGATTGGTGAGCGTGGTCCAGAACATGCCGCGTTTGACGCCGGCGATACCTTTGTCGGATAGGAAATACTTTTGTTGGAATGAGGCAAACATTTATGCCTCGCCTCCCTTCGCGGCAGTGACATCCGCGGTCGCAGCAGTGATCTTCCAGTTTGCGGCCCGCTCGTAGTCGGCCCACATCTTGGCGTACAGGCCGCCTTGCGACAACAGCTCGGCGTGAGTGCCAACCTCCTGCACGCTGCCTTGGTTAAGCACCACGATTTGGTCGGCACCCACCACAGTCGAAAGCCGGTGCGCAATCATGATGACCGTACGACCAGCGGCCAGCTTGCTAAAGGCACGCTGGATAAGCGCCTCGTTTTCGGGGTCGGCAAAAGCCGTGGCCTCGTCGAGCACCACGATGGGGGCGTCCTTGAGGATGGCACGGGCAAGCGCCACGCGCTGGACCTCTCCGCCCGAAAGATAGGCTCCGCCAGCGCCCAGCATGGTATTGATGCCTTGCGGGAGCTTGGCCACAATGTCATCGCACTGAGCCGCAGAGAGGGCCGCGCGTACCTCGTCATCGGTGGCTGTTGGCTTGGCCGCGCGCACGTTATCGGCGAGCGTCTGCCTAAACAGCTGATTCGTCTGGAACACAAATGCAACCTGGTCCATAAGCTCGTGCGGGTCCATATCGCGCACGTCCACGCCGCCCACGAGCACACGGCCCGCAGATACATCCCAAAAACGCGGAATCAGGCTCGCACAGGTTGACTTACCGCCGCCCGAGGGACCCACCAGAGCAAGGGTGCTACCTGAGGAAACATTAAAACTCACATGGTTGAGGGCAGGAGTCTCGGCACCCTTGTACGTAAAGCTCACGTCATCAAAGCGTACATCACTGCCAACAGGATGCTTGGGCTGAGCGGGCACCGGAAGTTGCTCAGACTCCATGATGCTTCGGATGCGTGCCAGCGAATCGGCACTCATCTGAGATGCCTCGCCCACAAACATAAGCTTGGTCATGGCCGTGGGCACTACAGCCGAGAAGATCGCGTAAAAGGTAAAGTTGGTCATAAAGTGAGAAAAGTCTGCCTCGCCCGGCGCCAGCAGCAGCGCCACGGGCAGGAAAAAGGCCACGAGGCCGTTGAGCGCCGTTAGGTTGAGCACCTGCGGACCTCGGCAAAACGTACCGGCATAGCTTTGCGCCATGTGCGCGTACTCGGCGATCGCGTCGTGAAACGCCTTAAAGGAGTAAATCGTTTGCTGGAACACCTTAACCACGGGAATGCCGCGAACATATTCGGTGCCCGTCTTGTTCATCTTGACCAGCGCGCCCATGTAGGCCTTCATAAACTCGGCGCCCTTGCCGCTCATCATGGTAGCCATGGCGCCCATCGACACGGCAACCGAGATAAGACAAGCCGCACCCAGGCGCCAATCAAAGGCAAACAGCAGCACCAACAGACCCACGACCATAGCAGCGGCGCCGGCGATATCGGGCAGCATGTGCGCAAGCAGTGTCTCGGTGGAAGCCGCGCAGCCATCGACAATGCGACGCAGCTCACCGGTGGCATGCGTGTCAAAATAGCCGAGTGGCAGTTTGAGCAAATGCTCGCTCGTGGCCTTGCGAATGTTGGACGCACAACGAAAAGCGGACAGGTGCGTGCACATGAGCCCCGTAAAGTAGAGGACGATGCTTGCCAGGGCAAAACCCACGGCCCACCAGCCGTACACCGCTATGCGGGCAGCCTCGCTCCAATTGGGCGCCACGGCGATAAGGTCGCGCGCGACAAACCAGATGCACACATACGGACCAAAGCTCAGCAGCTGTGAAATTGCCGAGAGCGCCATGCCCAGATACGTTAGGAATTTGCGGTCACCGGCATAGACGAGCAGCTCGCCGATACCGTCGCCTTCCTTTTTTGATCCCTTTGCCATGAGATTCCCTTCTAACGGCTTGAGAGTTAACCGCAATCAACTTATCATTGACATGTTAGCCATGGCTCACAATCTGACCAGGCGTGGACGTTTCCGCAAAGGAAGGGGACGCATTTGCAAATGCTGCGAGTGGCAACCGACATAACCGAGCTCTACGCACCGCAGTTTGAACAATTTGGTCTAGAACTCACCGGCAAGGGCGCGGTATTTACCGGCGAGGTGGCAAACGACCGGGCACGCGGTCGCGCATGGATTATGCCCATCTCCCCCAGCTGCATCGTCATGGAGCATTTCATTACCCCGACGCGCGACATGCAACTGGCCGAATACACGCCCGAACCGTACGCCTGCGTGAGCGAGGTCAGCGCGCCCACGCTCACATGCATGCCCCAGGCCGGCATAACGCCCACAAACCTTAAGCCGCTGCGTGGACCGTGGCCGAACAACACGGTTTGCAGTTTTATTCAAGATAACTGTGGCGAAGAGCTGAGCCCGCTGTTTGCGGGGCAGCTCTACCACTCGCGCTCGGTGCTCTTTTTACCAGGGTATTTTGATGAGCTGGAGCATCGTTATCCCACCGAGTTCGCCGGGATCTTTGAGACATTTGCCGAGCCATGGCACGAGGAAGCGATGTCTGCCATCTGCCACACACTGCACCGAATAAACGAGGGACGCGCACGCGGCGCAGGCGGACATGTCTATATGCGGGGAATCGTGGAAACCATGGTCGCCGAGCTTGCCTGTTCACGCGCGTCCTATAAGCAGGCACAACAGGCGGCAGATACGCGGGCTAGCGTAGGCCTTGCCAACGAGGCCGCGGCCATCGTCGAGCGCGCGCTCGACAAGGGCAGGCATGTGGGTGTGAACGAGGTGGCCGAGAGGCTCTACACGAGCCGCTCCAAATTGTGCGCCACCTTTAAGGCCCAAACCGGCGAGTCCCTGGGCGCCTATATTAGAAGACGCCGCATGGAGCGAGCACAGGACCTTTTGGCCGACAGCTCGCTCACAATAGCGCAGGTGGCAGAGCGACTAGGCTATCCCCAACAGGCCGCCTTCGCCCAAGCATTCAAGCAATACACCAACACCACCCCCACCACCTGGCGCTCCCACCATATATAAAGAACGAGGGCGCCGCCGGCGCCCTCGTTCGCTCTATTTCATTCAGCCCACCTGACCCGAACGGCCGAGTCGTAGCGGAACCCGGGAGCCCCGGCAGGGCGGGTGTTTGCTCAAAATGAGTTCCGCACGCAAAGAAGGCCACTTAATGTGGCCTTCGTCTTGCGCAGGACTGTCCGAAATTTTGAGGAAGCACCCGCCCTGCCGGGGCTCCCGGGTTCCCGCTTACGAGAGCGACGTTCTCAGCAACTCGTTGAAGAGCTTCGGGTTGCCCTTGCCGCGGCTCGCCTTCATGCACTGGCCCACCAAAAAGCCGATGACCTTCTGGTTGCCATCGCGGTACTGTTGCGCCTGCTCGGCACAGCTTGACAGCACCTCGTCCACGATCGGCTGCAGTGCGCCGGCATCGCTCACCTGACGCATACCGCGCTCGTCGACGATCTTGTTGGGGTCGTCGCCGGTCTGGGCCATGGCCTCAAACACCTCGTGCGCCTGGTTGGAGCTGATGGCATCGGTCGCCAGCAGCTTGGCAAGTGCGGCCACCTGAGCCGGTGCAATGCCGGACTCGGCAAGCGACACGCCCGCGCCCTTAAGGTAGGCAATCATCTCGTTGACCAGCAGGTTTGCGACCGTCTGGGCCTCCTTGCCGGCCATACCGGCAGCGGCGGCCTCAAAGAAGTCGGCAAACTCGGGGTCGCCGGCAATCTGCTCGGCATCTGCCGCCTTAATGCCAAAGTCGGCCTCAAAACGGGCGCGCTTGGCATCGGGCAGCTCGGGAATCTCACCACGGCAGCGGTCGATAAACTCGTCGTCCAGATCGAACGGCGCCAGGTCGGGATCGGGGAACAGACGATAGTCGTCGGCCGTCTCCTTCACACGCATGACCACGGTGCGCTTGCGGCTGGGCTCCCAGTGGCGGGTCTCCTGATAGATGATGCCGCCCTCCTCGAGCACCTCGGCCTGGCGGCAGATCTCGTAGGCAAGGCCGTCGTGCAGACTCTTAAACGAGTTGAGGTTCTTGAGCTCGGTCTTGGTGCCCAGCTTGGTCTCGCCGCGGCGACGCAGCGACACGTTGCCGTCGCAGCGCATGGAGCCCTTCTCCATGGAGCAGTCGGAAATGCCCAGCGTCACAAAGATGCGACGGAGCTTCTCCATAAACAGGCGCGCTTCCTCAGGCGTGCGCAGATCGGGCTCAGTCACGAGCTCAATCAAAGGCGTGCCACAGCGGTTGTAGTCGACGAGCGACTCGGCCGCGGCGGTAATGCGGCCCTCGGCACCGCCCACGTGCACCATCTTGGCGGCGTCCTCCTCCATATGGATGCGCAGGATGCGGATGGGCACCGTGTAGGAGCCGTCCTCGCGGCGCTCGGGCATCTGCAGGTTGGACGCGTCGTAGCTGGCCAGGTGACCGGCGCGCTGGTTGCCCTCGCGCATGGTCGACGACATGGACGTGGACAGGCCCTCGGCATTGGCCGAAGCGCTCGCCAGGCTCTGAGCCTCGGCCTCGCCAAACGCGCAGTCGGGGCGCTCGGCGGCACCGCGACCGGTCACGTCCAGGTCCAGATGGCCGTACATGGCAAAGGCGACCGGACCCTGCGTGGTCTGGAAGTTCTTGGCCATGTCGGGATAGAAGTAGTGCTTGCGGTAGAACATCGAGTGGCGCTGGATCTCGCAGTTGGTGGCCAGACCCGCCTTGACGATGCTCTCGATGGCGCGCTTGTTGGGCACCGGCAGGGCACCGGGCAGGCCCAGGCACACCGGGCACACGTTGGCGTTGGGCTCGTCATCGTGGCTGAGCCTGCAGTTGCAGAACATCTTGGTGTCGAGTGCGGTGAGCTCGGTGTGGATCTCCAGGCCAATCACGGCCTCCCAATCCTGCAGGACCTCGGAAAGCTCCTTCATTACAGCTCGCCTCCCTTCCCGGCAAAATCGGGCGCGACGGAAAGCGCGGGCGCGCCCGTGGCGGCATCGGCAAAGCCGCGCTCCAGGGCGCGGGCAAACGTGAGCAGCTGACGGTCCTTAAAGGCCGGACCCACCAGCTGGGCAGAAACGGGCAGCTTGCTGTCCTCGCCCAGGCCCAGCGGCACCGAGATGCCACCGTTGCCGCAAATGTTGAGCGAAATGGTGTACAGGTCGGAGAGATACATCTGCGTGGGGTCGCTGATCTCGCCAAACTTAAAGGCCGTGCGCGGCGAGGCGGGCATCAGGATCGTGTCCACCTTGGCATATGCGGCGTCGTAGTCCTGCGTGATAAGCGTGCGGGCTTTCTGCGCAGCGTAGTAGTACTTGTCGTACACGCCCGAGCTCAGCAGGTAGGCGCCGAGCATCTGACGGCGCTTGGCCTCGGCGCCAAAGCCGTGGGCGCGCGAAAGCGAGCTCTGGTCGGACAGGTTGGCGCAGCCCTCCTCCTGGTAGCCATAGCGAATGCCGTCGAAGCGGGCCAGGTTGGAGAACGCCTCGGCCGGGCCGATGACGTAGTAGGCGGCGATGGCGGCGTCCAGGTGCGGCAGGTCGACCTCGACCAGCTCGGCACCCTGGTTCTGCAGCTCCTGGGCAGCGCGCTGAACAGCGGCCTTGACCTCGGGCGTTAGGCCCTCGGCCTCCATAAACGCGGGGATGATGCCCACGCGCTTGCCCTCGATGCTGTCGTTGAGGTGCTCGGTAAAGTCGACGGCGCAGTCCTGGCTGGTGCAGTCGTACGGATCGTGACCCGCGCCGGTAAGCGCGTTCATGGCCAGCGCGACGTCCTCGACCGTGCGGCCGAAGGGACCAACCTGGTCGAGCGACGAGCCAAAGGCCACCACGCCGTAACGGCTCACGGCGCCGTACGTGGGCTTAAGGCCCACCACGCCGCAGAGTGCCGCCGGCTGGCGGATGGAGCCGCCGGTGTCCGAGCCCAGCGAGAGCGCGACCTCGCCCGCGGCGACGGCGGCAGCGGAGCCGCCCGAGGAGCCGCCGGGCACGCGTTCGGTATCCCAGGGGTTGTTGGTGCGGTGAAAGGCCGAGCTCTCGGTAGAGCTACCAAAGGCGAACTCGTCCATGTTGGCCTTGCCCATGGGCAGGCAGCCGGCGTCGAGCATGCGCTGGACGCAGGTGGCAGTGTAGACGCTCTGGTAATCCCCGAGCATGCGGGAAGCGCAGGTGGTGCGCGTGCCCACGAGGTTCATGTTGTCCTTGATGGCCAGCGGCACGCCCGCGAGCGGGGGCAGCGGCTTGCCGGCGGCACGGTCGGCATCCACGCGCGCGGCGGCCTCGAGCGCGAGCTCGGGCGACACCTGCAGGAACGCCTGGACTCCGCCCTCGCGCGCCTCGATGGCGGCAAGGGAGGCCTGGGCCACCTCGGTAGCGGTAAAGTCGCCGGCGGCAACGCCCGCGGCGATCTGGGCGGCGGTAAGGGAATCGAAGCTCTGAGCCATTACTCGCTCTCCCCCTCTCCCAAAATGGACGGCACGCGGAAGTAGCGGTCGCGCGCGCTGCCGGCGTTTTCCAGCGCAACGTCGAGCGGCAGGTCGCGCTCGGGCTCGCGCAGGTCGTCGCCCATCACGTTGGACAGGCTTCCGATGGGATGGAACGTGGGCTCCACGTCGGGCAAGTCATATTGCAAGACAGGCTCGAGCATCTGGACGGCGTCGTTCATGTAGGACGTCATCTGGGTGAGCTCGTCATCGGTCAGTGCGATCTTTGCGTACTCGGCGATGCCGCGCACGTCTTTCTCGCTGAGTGCCATAGGCGCTCCCTTCCGCATAACAGTTAAACCGCTCTAGTATACAGGGCAATGCCGGCTTGGAGCAGACGCTTTACCTAAATGCAGCGAAAACGTAACGAGGACGGCGGGTTGGCAGGGCTGGTCCGGCGGACCTGCGGCGGAAACCGTCCCGCCCACAACGAAAACCGTCCCAACATTCGACGTTTTTCGGCAAAATCGCGATTTTCGTCGAATGTTGGGACGGTTTGGAAGTCCCGACCGCCACAAAGGTGCCTGTCCCCATTGTGATGGTTCTGGAGAATGTCTTATGCCGAGGCCTTGGCCTTGCGGCGCTTGCGGACCGCGTGGATCACGATGTCCAGCAGCAACAGCACAATGGCCACGATCACGATGAGCACGGCAAACTCGCGCTTGCCCCAGTGGCGACCGGCCAGCGACTTTTGCTTGTCGACGTCCTTCTTGTTGTACTTGGTGCGCACGCAATGCACCAGCAGGCGATGGTCGTTCACGCCATAGGGCGTGCAGGTGACGAGCGTCACCTTGTCGGCGCCGGGCTCGATGGTCAGCGACTCCATCTCCTCGGGCAGCACCACCTCGGAGTCCACCATCTTATAGGCGAGCGTCTTGTTCATGGTGTGCAGCAGCACCAGGTCGCCGGGCTCCAGCGAGTGGATGTCGTCGAACATGCTCAGGTTGCGCATGCCCGAGTGCGCGGTGAGCACGCAATGCGTCGAGGTGCCGCCCACCGGCAGGCTCGTGCCCTCCAGGTGGCCGACGCCCGCCATAAGGACTTCCTCGCTCGTGCCGTGGTAGATGGGCATGCTCACATCGATGGAGGGGATCTCGACCCAGCTCATCATAGGGTCGCGGTCAAAGATAAGCTGCTGATCGTAGGGCTCGATCTGGTCGGCAGGAAGCTCGGTGGCCTCGCCGGCAAGCTGCTCGTTAAAGGAGCGCGCCTGCAGTAGAATGCGCTCGCGCTCTTCTTCGGAGAGCGCGTCCACGGTGCTGGACACGGTGCTGATCTGGTTGAACACGCCCGAAGCCTCGAGCCGGTCCAAGATCCACGGCCAGGTCATAAGGCCCACGCCGATAAGGATGATGACGACGGTGATGAGCCGGTCGGCCCAACGCGGCAGTCGCTTGCGGCGACGCTTAGGCTTTGGTTGAGGTTTGGGCTGGGGACTTGAGCCACCGTTGTCCGCGGCGTTATCGCTCTTCATGTGTTTGGCGCCCTGCACCATCGCCGATCACTCCTCTACAGCTCAAGTTGTCTAAACAAATAATAGCCGATTCGCAAGCTCATATGACGCGCAACGCAGCTAGACAGTATTGCGCGGCGCGGGCATGGGCTCATATTTGCGTTTTTAGAATATCCCGAATCGGCGGGGCGATTCGGGATAGAATGTTTGTAGAAAACGACGCATCCCGCGTAAGTGTTAAGGAGCGCGGGCGGCCTAGTTTTCTAACGTGTTAAACGGCCGGGCTGCAACCCCGGCCGTTCTTATTTGCGCTTGCGGCGCAAACGCCGAGAACCGTCCACACCGCGCGAGCGCCTACGGACCTTAAACCGAACCTCATACGAGTCAAAAAACGCGATGACGAACGAGCCCACCGCCGCGAGGGCGGCGAGCACGTTAAGGAATTTCAGCATTTGGGGACCTCCGATCGAGTCGTCGGCCGCCCGCGCACGAGATGCGTCGCAAGGCCATTTTACTGCGAGCGCACGCACCCACGTCTGGCAAACGCAATTTTTGCAAACATTTGTTCGATAGTTACACACAATCCATCGTCCAGCGGAACCTGGCCGATGGATTGTCCGGCGTATTTGAGTTTTTAGAATATCCCAGATCGGCGGGGCGATTCAGGATAGAATCGATACAGGAAACGACGCATCCCGCGTAAGTGATCGAAAGCGCGGGCGGCCTAGTTTTCTGGTTTTGTTAAATGCCCGGGCCTCTAACCCCGGGCATTCTTATTTGCGCTTGTTGCGGCGCAAATGCCTTCTACCGTCCGCACCGCGCGTGCGCCTACGGACCTTAAACCGAATCTCATACGAGTCAAGAAACGCGATGACGGATGAGTCCGCACCGGACGGTGGAGGCTGCCTGTGTTGTCCAAAAAGAACGGGGCAAACTCCAGTGCGGAGTCTGCCCCGAAAAGAGAATGGCAAAGCAAGAACATCGATGGACGAGAAAAGTGTCCGCAAGTCTCATGGCCATCACATCCCACCTGCCAAAGGGATGGGTGAGCGAGCGTTACTCCTGCTCGGACTCCTCAGCCTGCTTACGGCTGCGGATGAGGTGCGCCACGCCGATGCACAGCACCGCGCCACCAGCAATCCAAGTGAAGGTCACGCCGTTAAGGCCGGTGAGGGGAAGGCCAGAGCCCTTCTTATCGGTAACGATGAGGTGCACCATACCGTTCGTGGAGTCGTCAGCTTTAACGAGGCCCGTATTGTCTCCGTCAGCTACCGCAACCGCAGGATTTACCACGGTGGCGTCGCTCTCGGAAAGCGTACCACGCGTAATGGTGAACGTGATGCCCTTGTTGCCGTGAGAGTTATCGTAGCCAGGCGCGGGCGTGACCTCCGTGAGGACGTAAGTGCCCTCATCGAGACCGATGACGCTAATCTTGCCGTCCGCGGTCGTGGTGAGCTTGGCATTCTCGGCGTTCGCCTGCTTTACTCCGTTAGCATCAATGTACTTGTCCTCGACAGTGCCGCCGATCTTCTCCTGCAGCTTAAACACAACACCAGAGAGCTTCTTAGGGGTTTCCTCATCACCAACCTTGGTGACGTCAATGCCGTAGGTGTAATCATAAGCGGGATGTACGACTGTCGTGCCCGTTTCGGTAGTAGAGTGAGGGTTATTGGAATAGGTCAGAGTAACGGTGTTCTTCTGGCCTTTACCGAGCATATCGGCCTTAACCTTCTTGGGGTCAAGCTTTGCCTTATAGTTCACATAGACCTTTGAGTTGCCATCAACGTTAATGATTGCGCCCTCGGTATCATCTTCATTTTTCGCATGGGCATTTTTCAGATTTGAGAACGAAACCTCAAGTTTGCCATCTACATAACTTTTGTTGTAGCTACTCGGATGAACAACCTGATCGCCAATCTTGACCTCGACAACGGGATCATTGCCGTTAAGCTCGGGCACCATCGTATTAGGCAGATTATCGGTGAAGGTATAGCTGTACTCTTTATAAGTATTGATATTGCTGGCCACGGTACCTGCAAGCTGATACTCAACCAGCTGATCGGATGCAGAGTCCGCAACCCTATTGGGCGCCGTAAAGACATCTCGAGAAGAGCCCTCGGGAACAACTTTGCTCGAATCCACAAAGCTGCCATTATTGTCGTCCTTAACGGCCTTGGTCACGTTGGGGACATCCTTTTTAGAATCAACATTCACGTCTTCGCCACCAACGACGGCAAAAATTGGCGAGGTATGGGCGTCGGTATTGCCGTTGGCCGAATCGCTAGATGTGGTCGAACCAACATTTGCAGTCACAAAGAGCCAATAGCCGGCGTCTAAAGTCTTAAAGTCTCCCTTGCTGGAATCGCTTGGGTTTTTCCAGGTTAGAGTCGAGTCCTCAAGTGCGGCAGCGATCTTATCCAACGTGGAGTCAGCGTCAACCTTGGCAGTCTGGCCAACTTTTTCACCGGCATTATCTTTAATGTACTTGGCCCAAGCCTGAGCGCCTGCATTCGCAGCAGGAGTTCCCGCGACGCCAGCAAATGCACTAGTCACAACATTCATAACATCAGGCGATGCCCAAGTGATATCAGAGAGCGTCTTGGACCCATTCCAGGTGCCGTCTTCCTTCTGATCCTGTGTGACCGTTGCCTTGAAAATCTGGATACCCTTAAAGGCTGTATCCGTGTAGATTTCCTCCTTGATCGTCACGTTGCCGCTCTGGGACACCGTCGGCGTACCATCAGCAAACGCCATGGTCACCGGGGCCATGACTCCGCCGAAGCTCAGCGCTGCTGTGAGGCCGGCGGTTACTGCCAGGCGTGCGATGTTCTTGCTCATGCTCATCTTCTTTTCCTCTGCTTTCTGCTTGAAGTCCGTTTGATCTAAATCCGTCTGTCTGTGTCTTAGCATTTACTTCGCTACGTCTCGCCCCGCTCTCTGTGGGGCTGCCAGCTACTCTTTATGGCTGCCACCTCCCCGCTTGACCAGGAGCGCGACCACGATGAGCGCGGCTCCGGCGACCGCTGCGGCGGCCGCGGCGTACATTGCCATATCGCCAGTCGAGGGCATAAAGCCTCCGGTGGTAATGCTAGGGGGTGTGCCGGTGGGCGTGTTGATGAGCGACGCCTCCAGGCTGCCCGTCGACCCGTCCGCGCTGTCGGCGCGCAGGGGCGACTCGGCCGTGATGGTGAGCTTGGGCTTGGCGGCGGCCACCTGGTCGACGTCCAGGCCCTCGGCCTTGACTGTCACGGAGCGCGTACCCTCAAAGGCGGTGTAGCCCTTGGGTGCCTTGAGCTCGCGGACTTCCAGCTTGCCCGAGTCCACGCCCGAGACGGTCACGCGGCCGTCCTCGCCCGTGGTGACGGTGGCCTTGCCCTCCGCATCCCACGTGCCGTCGGCCGCCAGCGTGCGGTCGCGGTCGTCTACGATGCTCAGGACCGCCCCGGCAAGCGGCTTGTCGCCGTCGCTGCCGCGCTTGGTGAGCGCGAGATCCCAGGTGTAGGCGCACGCATCGTCGCTCGGCGTGCGGGTGAAGCCGGCGTCGCCGGACTGGTCGGCAAAGGGAGAGCGCGGGTAGCGCAGGTAGACCTCGTTGGGGTTGCCCTTCGCGATGCCGTGGTTGCACGCGCTGTTGAGCGGCGCGTTGTACACGGCGACCACGCGGGCGCCCGCGGCGAAGGCGTCGGCCCCGCCGAGCGCGGCGATCAGGTCGCCGGTGCGCACGGTGAAGGTCTTACCGTCGGCCGTTACCTTGGTGGCGCACTGGGCCGTGATGTCGGTCCAGCCCTTCGCGGGGTCGGTGCCGGCGCGGCCGTCCTTACCGGCCGAGACGGCGTCGAAGCCGCCGTCCGCGCCCGCCGCCACGTACACGCGCATGCTCGCGGCCACCTTGGAGGGGTCGAGCCCCGCACTCATGGTGTCGACGAACCGCACCGTATAGGTATCGTAGGCAGCAAGACCCGCTGGAACCGTGGCCGAGAGGCGCCAGTACAGGTCGTCGGCGACCGTGGCGTCGGCGGCCTTCTGCCAGGCGGCGGTGCTGTCCTCCAGCACGTGCTTGGCCACCTTGGGAGTGGCGGCCTTGGGCTTGACGGTGACGGCGCTGCCGCCGACCAGAACCATGATCGGCGCGGTGCCGACCTCGCCCTGGGCGATGGCGTCGTCGTCGGCGACGATGAGCCAGTAGCCACAGGACAGCTCGGTCGTCGTGCCCGCGTTAAGGGGCACGGACACGGCGTCGGAGCTCTGGAGGGAACGAGCGAGCTGTGCGCTCAGCGCGCTCGTAAGGTGAGAATCGGCGTTGAGCCACTCGGCAGCTTCCTGCGCGGTGGTCTGGGAACTGGGCATGCCGGCGCTGTGCAGCACAGGCAGCGCGGCGTCGCGCACGGCGTCGCTTGCCCAGGCGAGGTCGGTGGCGATCTTAGCGTCGCTGTCGCCGTCGACGACGTTGGCGCTAAAGATCTGGTAGGCGTCGTAGCTGCTCGCCACGGTGCCGCTCACCGTGATGGAACCGGTCGAGGTCGGCGCGGCCTGCGCGGAGGCGGGGAACACGACCGCGCAGGTGCTGACCAAGAGGGCGAGCAGCGCAAACAAGATCGGGAAGGAGCTAAACTTCTTATTCACGACGCTCACCTCCCTTCGCATTCGCCTTGCGACGAATGTGCATCCAGGCCGCAGCAGCGCAAAGCACCGCCGCGCCGGCAAGGTACGTCAGAGTGACGCCCGACATACCAGAAAGGGGCAAAGAAGTGGAGTAGGTGTTGGTGAAGGTGGAGGCGGGAATGGCGTCGGGCGCGGCGGCGGAGGGTTCAACCACGACGCCCTGCCCGTTCTCGCCAAGGGTGTTGCCCATGTCGTCCTTCATCTGCGTAACGGTGGTAGAGGTGGTAAGACCGGTGTACTTGCCAGTGGTCTCATTCATGACGGCCTTCACCGTGACGGCAACCTGGTACTCGGCCTTGGAGTAGCGGAGCTTATCGATGGCACCGGTGGTAGGCGCGACCTCCTTCACCGTGTAGGTGTAGGTCCTGGCGTAGTCACCCGCCGTACCGGGGGTATCGGACAGGTGAGACTTGTTGAACGTCATGGCGCCAAAGGTCGCCGTGATGTTGTTGGGCTTGGCGGCGTCGGTCTCCCCTGCTGCGGGTGCAATGGAGAGGTCTGCCGGGTTAGGAATGGGCACGTTGGTTGCGTAATCCCCCGTAGCCTCGATGTTGAAGTCGAACGCAACGTATTTCCCGCTGGAATCCTTCGGCCAGTCCGTATTACGGACGGACTTAGTCACCGGGATTTCCACGGACGTGGTGGTGAGAGAATCGGAGATGTACGTAGTGCCCTCAACAATGCTCGGTTTCTTTCCCTCGGTCCACGCAATGGAACCGTCCGCCTTGGACACCGTGAACTCGTAGGTTGTCTGGTTCAGCTCGTAGCCAAACGGCGCCTGGGTCTCCGTGAGCGTGTACGTGCCCGGCAGCAGACCCTCGAGCTTGAACTTGCCATCGGCGGGATCAGAATCTGCCCACTTGTTGCTGACAGCTTCCGCATTCGTATCGTTATCAATCACAGTCAGGGATGCAGCGTCCGGAATTTCGGCACCATCGGCATCCTTTACCTTGGTAAGCGCCCACTCGGAACCAGCCAAAGGAGTGTGTCCCGTGTCGCTCTCCTCAACCTTGGTCCAAGACACCGTACCGGTGATCTTGGTGTTGGAGATGGCGCCCGTGGTGTTGGAATCATCGAATGAAACGAGCTCATTTCCGTTCACCGTGTCCACATGACCCTGAACATAGTTCACCTGCTCGCCGGTGTTGTTCATGGTTGCGTAGTAGATGGTGTCCGACTTCTGATAACCAGCCGGCGCCTTGACCTCGCGAATGTAGTACGTGAAGTAGTCTTTATCGTTGGGATCGCCAATTTTGGCCTTCTGATTCAAATAGTTGAACTGAAGCTCGCCATCATCCGAAGAGTAATCATTGGCACCGCCATCCGTTACCGTAACGATGGGATACGTTTCATTCTTGGCATCATCGACAGTGCCGTATATTGTCCACGAGGAACCAGAAAGCGGCGTCATGCCGTCCGCAGCGTCGACCTTGCTCCACGCAATGGCAGAGCCGTCCGGTGTATACGACCCGGACCACGGAAAATTGTGACGCTCCTGATCCATATCGATGACGGAAGCCGATTTACCCTCGAGATTATTTCCGAAGTCGTACGCGGCGTTAGGGTTGTTCATCATGAAGTCTTCGCCCACGTACACACGACCGTTGGTGGTCACATGGTCATCGAAGCTTCCGTTGGGAACGAGAATCGATCCGAGCATAGCAGCGGCGGGGTCATCGTCGGTCCACTTGCCGTCCTTGCCGTCCCAGTCCTCTCGACCCTCACCTGCAATGCCGCCGCGAATGGTAAGGCTGGTGGTATCCACGAAGTTCCACATGATGGACTGGGAGGCCAGCGAGTATTTCACGCCAAGGTCTTGACCGGCGTACTGTTTCTCGTAACCACGAGATATTTCATCATTGCCCCACCAGAAGCGCCAGCCGTTGTGGAACTCGACAGGATCAGTACCTGTAACGTTCACGACAATGGATGCGCCTTCGGGGACATTGGTGAACTTAAAGTCGACGCCGCGGTAGTAGACGCCATCCTTCAAGTTGGAGAGCTCGGAACCGGCGATGGTGAAGACCTGTTGCATAGAAGTTCCATCGCCGGTAAAGGTGATGAGTCGCTCGGTGTTGCGAATCGTATTGTTCGGGATTCCGGTATCAAGCGCACCGGAAACAGACTTCTCACTACCATCGAAAGTGAGTGTATAGCTTGTTCCCTTGTTATCGTACTTGTTGATTACGTAGCTGTTGTCGCTAATTGCGGAACCATCCGTAACTGTGCCGGTATTTGCAAACGAGGCGAGCTGTTTCGATAGCTTCGAGAGGTATCCATCTGCACCGTTGTAGCTCGAATAATCGCTACCGTTAACATTAGTCAAATCAACATTTTGATTGAACAGGTCGCTCTTCAGAGCATCCGAGCCCTCGAACCAATTACCTTGCTTTTTCACGACAGACTGGCGCCCGTTGTTAGCATTCGAATCCCAATAGGAATAGGTAATGGGACCGGCGATCTGCGCGGTATAGTCATAGCCAGGGTTGGAGTCAGTCTTTGTCGCCTTGCCGACCCAAGCACCCTTGGTCCAAGCACCAACCGTCGCAGTATCTGAGATCGTTCCCTGACCGGTATTCATGTTCTCAATCAAGCTGTTTATGCCGGCGACCGCAAGCACCGTGCTTTCCTCCCTGGGACGAAACTGCGATCCAAAACCAACGGTGCCGAAACGGAAGCCCTGGCCGCCCCAACTCTCCTTGATAGGATTCATGGCCAGTTTGCCGTGGACCACGGTAAGGCCCTCCGCCTCAGCGGCATATGAGCCGGTGGGGGCGTTATTCGCATCAAGAGTGCTAGTTTTGTTCGGCTTACCACCGATGTACATGTCGCGGCCGACGTAGGTGGCCACGCCGGGATCGGGGGTGGAGATATCGATATTCGTACCGATACCGATAGACGTGGGCTTGTAGATGCCCTTGTTCACAGTAGTAGCCGCGTTCGCAGAGGTGGCGGCGCTATTCTGGTTTTCGGCATCCTCGCTGGTGTTATCTACAGCAGCGGACTCACTTGAGGAACTCCCCGTTACAGCTTCCTCGGTAGAAACTGTCTGGGTGTCGTTGGCAATGGCCTGCGAGATTGGAGGCATGACGAGCGACAGTACCAGGCTCAACACGGAGGCTCCGCACAAAACGCCTGCCAGTACACGGCGCGTCGCTTTTTTACTCTGCTTAGTTTTTTCTGAATTCGCTTTCATCGATGTCTCCTCCCCAAGAGACCGCGATCTTGCTCTTTCACCATCAAACGTATCTGCGCAATCTGTAATTGCGCTCGTTTAGTAATGCAATTATAACGATTGTTTAAACATCTGAGCAACAAAACCGACATTTTTGTAGCGAGTTCTCAATTCTCTTGACATTTGCTCAGATTTACCTTCGTTTATTCGGTATCTATTTTTTGTTTCTGCTGGTAATTTAGTTGCCTATTAATTTTTAATGGCATTAGATTTATTTGCACAACATTTTGCTCAATAGCAAACATCCTGTGAACGGTCGAAAATCGACCGTGAGCGGTAGGTCATTAACCGGGATGAATATCCTACCAAATTGATGAGAATATCTTAAACCCATCGGTGGTTAGAAGCATGATGTTCAGACAACAATATTTGAATTTTCCCACAGATTTTAGGCATCAATTTGCCCAAATCGCCTGAGGCCACCGCAAAGGCGCCTGTTCCCTTTGTGGTGGCTCTCCCCCAGCGCTATAGCAGGTGTTCCTCGATAAAGATCGCGATGCCGTCTTTGTCGTTGCTGGCGGTTACAAAGTCGGCGGCGGCACGGGTGGCGGCGCTGCCGTTTGCCATGGCCACACCCACGCCGGCGTCGGCCACCATGCAGGTGTCGTTATCGGCATCGCCAAACACGCAGATGTTCTGGAGCTCCATGTCGTTGAGCTCCGCCACGCGCACAAGGCCGCGCGTCTTGGACACGCGCGGATCCATGAACTCGTAGAGCCGCTGCGTGGTTTGCAGAGCCGCCGCCTTAACGGTGTTATCGGCAAACGTCGACGCCCGCTCAATCACCCGCGGCATTACCTCGGGCGCCATGGTAAACATCACCTTGGGCTGCGGCTCGCGCAAAAACTCGGCAAAATCGACCACCTGGTAGGGCACGCCATCGACGCGCGACAGGTGCTCGACGCACGCGTTGCTCTCGGGCACGTAGAACACGCCGTCTCGGGGGCAGACGGGCGTCGCCGGAAGGTCCGCCATGTGCTTGCAGATGCGCGCGATGGTCTCGCCCGGCAGCGGGTAGCTCAGCTCGTTGATGCCGTGCGCGCGGTCGATGACCTCGGCGCCACCGCAGCCCACGAGCACGTCCACCAGGCCCTCGATGCCCCAGAGCTCGTACATGGCCTCGGTCGCGTGGGCGTCGCGCCCGGTGCACAGGCCAAAGAGCACGCCACGCTCGCGCAGGGCGCGGATCGCCGCCACGGTGCGCGGGGACACCGTGTGCTGGCTCGTGAGCAGCGTACCGTCGATATCGCAGAACACGGCTTTGATGTGGCTGAAGGTGGTGTCCATGGGGGCCTTTCTGGGTTGTGCGGCGGTGTGGGGTGTATTCGTGAACGGCGTACATGGTATACCAAGGCGCGCACGGGGCGCTTTGGTGCAAAACCACCACAAAGGTGCCTGGCCCCCTTTGTGGTGATTGCGGCGTCTACGGGCCAAACCATCACAACATTCGACGTTTTTCGGCAAAATCGCGATTTTCATCGAATGTTGTGATGGTTTCTTACCGCTTTACGGCACGATCCAAATGATTGCGTCCAAACAGCAGCAACGCCGCAGGGACCGCCGTCACGACCATGCCCGCCCCCACGAGCGTCCGCTGTACGCCAAATGTTGTCGCCAGCCACGGGGCAATCGCCAGCGGCGCCACGCCGGCGAACATATTGCCAAAGCCCATGACCGAGTTCACGCGACCGAGTTGCTCGAGCGGCGCCGTCGTTTGCACGATGGTGTTGTGGAGCGGGTTGACGACACCCCAAGCTATGCCCAAGGCGATCTGGCCGACGAGGGCCACACCCACGTACGGCGTCCCCACATAGAGCAGACTTCCCAGGCCCACGGACATAAGCGCCACGAGCAGCGTTTTTAGGTTTACCAAGTGCGGCGGCAAGCGGATCGCGAGCACGGCACCCAGCACCGCGCCCACGCCCGAGGCCGACGAGAGCCAGCCCATCCACTCGACGCCGACGTGCAGGACGTCGCGATAGAAAAACGACTCCAGCGGATCGAAGGCGCCGTAGCCAAAGTTCGAGAGGAAGATGATGCAGAAGAGCAGGGCGAGAACGCTGTTGGTGAAGACCGTCTTGATGCTGGCTGCGAAGGTGGCGCGGGCGGACGTGTTGGGGCTTTGGACCGCGCGCTCTCCTTCCTCCGCCGAATCGTTGTTCACTTGCCCGGCGATGTGGCCCGCCTGCGGTCTAAAACCCCAGCCGGCAATGAGCGCGAGCAGGGTGAACAGTATCATGAGCACGAACACCGCGCGTGACGATGCTGCCGCCGCAACAAAGCCGCCCAGCGTGGGGCCAACGATGATGCTCACGTTGGAGAACATGGTGATGGTGGAGTTGATGTCTTTGAGTTCGACGGGGTCGTCGGTGAGGTAGGCCGGATAGGACGTGGCGATGGGCTGAGCGAACCCCATTACAAAGCCCAAGAGCACCGCGCCGGCAAGGACTGTTCCGGTCGCGCTGCCAAAGGCGATGATCGCCGCGCCGGTTGCCAGCGCGCCGACGATGCTCAGCAGAAAATGGCGGCGCGGGCCCCGGGCGTCGAGCGCCGCGCCGCCCGCAAAGGACCCCAGGATCACGAAGACGTTCATAAACAGGACGGCCAGCGACGTCGCGACGACCGAAGCGCCGTCCGCATAGGTGAGCGTTCCGATAACGCCGATAAAGTAGCTGGTCTGGAAGCCGGTGTAGATGAGAAACCGCATTGCCACCAGGCGCTTTGCTTGCGTGGACAGCGATGGTTGGGATTTAGGAAATAGAGATGTAGGCATGAGGGCTCCTTGTTGCATACGAATACGGCCGCGGACATTGACCACCGGCCATCGACTCAATCTATCCGTATGAAACGTTAAGGACGCATCGGGCCCCTTCTCTCCGTTTTTGCCAGCACGAACTACTTGGTAGATTTTAAGGCATGTCCCAAACATCTACCAAAGCAAAAACCACCACAAAGGTGCCTGCCTGTGGTGGCCCAATGATATGGCAACGTAGCGAGCCGGTTCCAAGTGCCCCAGGTCGCCCCGAAAGAGGAGCGACGCGTACTTTGGTACGCGAGCGACGGCTTGAGGGGCGAGATGGGGTGCTTGGGGCCGGCGCAGCGTCAAGCCTGAAGGTGGTCTTGGATCAGGTCGCAAATGGCTCGGGCGTCGTTGATGTTGATGGCTCGGGTCGCAAAGCCGGCGTCGAAGGCCTGACGCGCCAGGGCTTCGTTGCAGGCGAGGGCCAGTGTGCGGCCGTCGACCAGGTCGAGCGAGCTCTTGCCGCGCAGACGGTCGACACCGGAGCGCGCGACCACGATATTGTCGAAGCCCTCGGTCTTGTAGCCCTCGATAATCACCACATCGACGTCGTTGTAGCGCGACAGCAGTTCGCGCGCGGGCATCTCGTCCTCCTCGCGCGTGTCGGCGTACTCCGCCCAGCGCGTGGCGCAGATGAGGCCCACGTGTTTGGATCCGGCCTGGTGATGGCGCCACGTATCCTTAGCAGGCACATCGATATCAAAGCCGTGGTGCCCATGATGCTTGAGCGAACCCACGCGCAGGCCGCGGCGGGTGAGCTCGGCGATAACCTTCTCGACGAGCGTGGTCTTGCCCGAGTTCTGGTAGCCGATAAACGCGATCGCGGGGACGGCCGGGGCCGGAGCTGCGGGCGCGACGGCGACGGGTGCGCTCGCGAGCGCGGCACCGTCGGCGGCCACGGCCTCAGTAGCAGCGGCTTGGCGCTCTGCGCGATCCCACACGCCCGAGCGGCCGCCCTCCTTGTGCAGCAGGCGCACGTCGACGATTTCCATGCCGCGGTCGACGGCCTTGCACATGTCGTAGATGGTCAGGCACGCGGCACTCGCGCCGGTCAGCGTCTCCATCTCAATACCCGTCTTGCCCGTCACGCCCGCCGTGACCAGCACATGAAAGCCGACCTGCCCGTCCAGGCGCGCCGGCGCCCAGCCCTCGGGCACGTCCTCGGCAGGCATTCCTGCCGGAGCGATGGGCTCGATATCGCACTTGCTCTTGGTGATGAGCAGCGGATGGCACATGGGGATGATGTCGCTCGTGCGCTTGATGGCCATGATGCCCGCCACGCGCGCGCAGGCGAGCACGTCACCCTTTTTGGCGCGGTCCTGCAGCACCATCGCCTGCGTCTCGGGATGCATGAGGATGGTGCCCTCGGCGATGGCGATGCGGTGCGTCTCGGCCTTGTCGGATACGTCGACCATGCGCACCTCGCCCTTGGCGTCCACGTGCGTCAGCTCGTCGCGGCGTGCGTCGCGGGCGGACTCGGCGGCGTTGTCGCTCGCGGGCGGCTGCACGGCCGCGGTCGCGGCGTCTTTGCTGGCAGACGTGGCTTTGTGGGCTGACATCGCGGCCCTGCGAGCGGCCTTGGTGGCATCGGCGTACCTGCTCTTGGCCATATGATCATCCTCCGATTTGGGACATAAATCGTTGCGTGCCCTCAATTATCGCGTGTTCCTGCGGTTTGTGGGCCACGGCATCGCGCCAAATCGAAAGCACCTGCATATCATCACCACGGCGCAGCGCCTCGCGCACCGAATACTCGGCATCGCTGAACAGGCAGGGGCGAACGCTGCCGTCCGCCGTCAGGCGCAGACGGTTGCAGCTCGCGCAAAAATGGTTGGACATGGCGCTAATGAAGCCGACCGTGCCCGCTGCGTCCGGGAAGCGCCAGTAGCGCGCAGGGCCCGCGCCGGCAGGAGCGTCGTTGATGTCGAGCGGCTCAAGCTCACCCAGGCCAGCCGCGGCGGCCCCGGCATTGATGCGCGCCCGCAGCTCGTCGCTCGGCACTGTGTCGCTCGCGTCCCACAGCTCGGGATTGAACGAAGGCGCGTGCGGGTCCACGGCGCAATGCGAGCTCGTGTGCTCGTCGCCGATGGGCATGTATTCGATAAAGCGCAGGTGAATGGGACGGTCAACGGTCAGCCGCGCGAGGGCCGCCACATCCTGGTTGAGGCGGCGGACCACCACGCAGTTGACCTTAACCGGCTCAAAGCCCCAAGCAAGCGCCGCATCGATGCCGGCCATGGTTTGCTCGAGCCGGCCCAGGCGCGTGATCTTTCCGAAGAGTGTGGGGTCGAGCGTGTCGAGCGAAATGTTGACGCGGTCGAGCCCGGCGTCTTTGAGCTGCGGCGCCAGCTTGGGCAGCAGCGCGCCGTTGGTGGTGAGCGAGATATCCTCGATCTGCGGGATCGCACGGATGTCGCGAATGAGCGGGATAATGCGGCGGCTGACCAGCGGCTCGCCACCCGTCAGGCGCACACGGCGAATGCCTTCCCCCGCCACCAGACGCACAAAGCGAGCAATTTCCTCGGCACTGAGCAGCTCATCGTGTGCGCGCGGCGCTACGCCGTCGACGGGCATGCAATAGATGCAACGGAAATTGCACTTGTCGGTAACGGCAATGCGCAGGTAGTTGATGTCGCGGCCAAAACCGTCATGTTGCAGGCGCTCGTCCACGCAATCCTCCCCTCGCGCAGGCCATTATTCTTCAGGGAATATAGTACCGCACACAGGAACTAGGTCGACACGCGTACGACAGGACAGGCTATTCGAGCAAGAAGGGCTTCCCGAGCCCATTCTCAGCATTCAAACCGTCCCAACATTCGATGCTTTTCCCGATATTGGCAAAAAACGTCGAATGTTGGGACGGTTTAGGTGTCCGCAGGGCTCGGAAGACAAGCCAGACGCCCCTAAAGGCCGCCGTTCCAGTGCCGAATCACGAATTCCCGCAGGTCATTCTGCCGCTTCTGGAACGTCTCGCTTCGGTCGCATTTGAGACCCATAGCGAGCGCAATGGCATTCATCGCCCGATGCAATTGCAACTGATTGGCAAACTGAGTCCCAGTGAGGACGATCATCCTAAAGCCCAGCGCGCTCAGAACGGTCATACGCTCCGCGTCAGACGCACTGCGCTGTTTATCGAGATGGTCAGAGCCGTTGTATTCAATCCCCGTACCGCTCGCAGGCGCATATACATCGATCTCGAAATACCCAGCCTTAGCGAGATATTTGAACTCGTTGGGAACATCGACCCGATGGTTGAGCTCGACCCTGGTGTACCCGAGCCCGCCTTGGGAACGCTTCGCGACGACCATGATCGCGGTGGCCGTCTCCATGGGCGACCGCGCACCATCGTGCACGCGCTTGAGCACGGCAGCCGCACGTGTGGCCCCCTGACGAGATCGGTTCTCATCGCAATAAGCGATCAAGTCGGCAACGGTATACCTCTGCCCCATCTCGATATAATCGCCTGACGACAAATGATTCAAATGGTATCGGGCGCAGATTTCATACCCATATTCCAGCTGCTCGGGCTCACTCATCCACGAACCCGCCTGGACGAAGCACATGGCCTCATCAACCACCAAGAGACCCTCTGCCACCTCGATAAGGTGATCCGAAGGTATGGGCGCCCCAAACACGTGGCGTCGGAGACCCGCCGGCCGAGAGCGTTCAAAATCGAAGCCAACCAGCGTGTCGATACGATCGAGCTCCTCATGCGGGATGCCAAGTGAGACCAGATAGTCGGCAACGATCTCGACCGCCGTAGATATTCTCAGCCCCTTGGCATCTAACCCCAGTTTGGGCAGGTCCGCGGTCGACTCCGCCTCGTTAGCAAGCGAGTCCTCATCGTATAGACTGCTTGCTCGCGAAAGCGGCTCAGATGGGCGCGCCACATTGTGGTACAGCCAGGCAGTCTTATGGGACAGGACGATCGGCAGGTCCATGAGCCCTCCAATGAAGTCGGATAACCAACCTTATTCCCCTGCTCGCGGATTCGCACACCTTTACATGCAAGTTAGCGATTCCACCCGATCGGATGACAGAAAAACCGTCCCAACATTCGATGCTTTTTCTCAAAATCGAGAAAAACGTCGAATGTTGGGACGGTTTGAAGCGAAGTAAGGGGCATGGAGGGCCAAAGTACCGTGCCCGAACGGGTTAATCCAGCTCCTTTAAGCCGTGCGCTAGCTGCCAGTACTCCCCGTGCAACGCGAGGAGCTCCTCGTGGGTGCCGCGTTCGATGATGCGACCGTGCTCGAGGACCATGATCGCGTCGGCGTCGCGGACGGTGGACAGGCGGTGCGCGATCATAAACGTGGTGCGCCCGCGCATGATGCGGTCCATGCCGCGCTCGATGAGCTTTTCGGTGCGTGTGTCGATGGAGCTCGTAGCCTCGTCCAGGATGAGCACCGGCGGATCGGCCACGGCCACGCGCGCAATGGCGAGCAGCTGGCGCTGGCCCTGAGACAAGTTGGCGCCATCGGCCGTGACCGGCGTGTCGTAGCCTTGCGGCAGGCGGCGGATAAACGAGTCGGCACAGGCGGCCTCGGCGGCGGCGCGCACTTCCTCGTCGGTTGCGTCGAGCTTGCCGAAGCGGATGTTCTGCGCAATGGTGCCGCTAAACAGGTGCGTATCCTGTAGCACAATGCCGAGCGACCCGCGCAGGCTGGCCTTGGCGATATGCTTGACATCAATGCCGTCGTACGTGATCTCACCGTCATCGACCTCGTAGAAGCGGTTGATGAGGTTGGTGATGGTCGTCTTTCCGGCGCCCGTCGAACCCACAAAAGCGATCTTCTGCCCCGGCTTGGCAAACAGGTTGAGGTCCGTGAGCACGCGCGTGCCCGGCACGTAGGAAAAGTCCACGGCATGGAAGCGCACGTCGCCGGCAAGCGGCACCAGGCCGGTGACAAGCTCGGTGCCGTCGGCCGCCACCGCTCGACCCGCATCGTCGACCGAGGCCACGTCGTGCAGATGTCCGTACGTGCCCACGCCACGGCCCTCGGGAATCTTCCACGCCCATGCAGACTCGCCCGTCTGCACCAGCTCCACGCAGCCCTCGTCCACCTCGGGCTCCAAATCCATCGCGGCAAACAGGCGCTCGGCACCGGCCAGCGCGTTGAGCAAGAAGTTGCCCAGCTGCGTGAACTGGTTGATGGGCATGGCAGCCTGGCGCACAAAGACCAGGTAGCTCGCGAGCGCGCCCACGTCGGCCAGGCCGTTGATGCAGAGCATGCCGCCCGCCACCGCGACGATCGCGTAGTTGGCATACCCGATCACCACGGTCATGGGCACCATCGAGTTGGCGTAGGCCTGCGCGGCGCCACCGGTGCGGCGCAGCTCCTGGTTGCGCGTGTCAAAACCGGCAACGTTGGCCTGCTCGTGATTAAAGACCTTGATGACCTTTTGACCCGAGACCATCTCCTCGACATATCCGTCCAAGTCGCCGAGCGACGCCTGCTGGGCGGCAAAGAAGCGCTTGGAGCGGATACCCGAGTAGCGCGCGTACAGCACGATGGCCGCGTCGCACACGAGCGTGATAATCGTGAGCTGCCAGTTAAGGATGATGAGCATGGCCGTGGTGCCGATCACCTGAATGGTCGCCTGAATCACGTTGGCAAAGCTGTTGTTGAGCGCCTCAGAGACGGTGTCGACATCGTTGGTGAAGAAGCTCATGATGTCGCCCGAGCGCGTGCCGTCGAAATAGCTGAGCGGCAGCGTCTGGATATGCGCGAACAGGTCACGGCGGATGTCGGACACCACGCGCTGGGCCGCGCGCACCATGATTTGCGAGTAGCCCAGGGCCGAGAGCACGCCCGCGGCGTAGATAGCGGCCGTAAAGAGAACCTGCTTGGTAAGCAGTTCCTCCCCGCCCGTAGCCAGGCCGTTGACGATGGGGCGCACCATATAGGTGCCGGCAAGGCTCGCGATGGCGGCGATAGAGGCGAGCACACCTACCGCAAGCAGCGAGAACTTGGCGTGGCCCATATAGCTGAGCAGGCGGCGGAGCGTCTGCCCCAGATTGGCCGGACGGGCTTGAGCGGATGTCTTAGGCATGACGCTCACCTCCTTCTCGGGCCGGAGCATCTGCGGTCGTATCCCCCGCGAACTCCATCTGCGAGGCGTAAATCTCCTGGTAGATGTTGTCACCCGCCAGCAGCTCCTCGTGCGTGCCCACGCCGTGGACACGGCCGTCGTCCAGAACCACAATGCGATCGGCATCCATCACGCTCGCGATGCGCTGGGCGATGATGATCACGGTCGTATCGGGAATCTGCGCGATGTGCTCGCGGATCTTGGCGTCGGTCGCCATATCGACCGCACTGGTGGAGTCGTCAAAAATGAGCACGCGCGGATGCTTGAGCAGCGTGCGCGCAATGCACAGGCGCTGTTTCTGCCCGCCCGAAACACCGGCGCCGCCCTGGCCCAACTCGCCGTCGAGCCCGCCGATGCGGTCCAGGAACTCGTCCACGCACGCCGCGCGGCAGGCACGCAGCAGCTCCTCGTCGGTGGCATCGGGCGCGCCCCACTGCAGGTTCTCGCGCACGGTGCCCGTAAACAGCACGTTCTTTTGCAGCACAATGCCCACGGCGTCGCGCAGGGCAACCAGGTCGTAGTCGCGCACGTCACGCCCGCCCACGAGCACGGCGCCCCCGGTCGCATCGTACAGGCGCGCGATGAGCTGCACGAGCGAGCTCTTGCCCGAGCCCGTGCCGCCAAGCACGCCCACCGTGGAGCCCGGCTCGATGCGCAGGTCGATATGCTCGAGCACATCCTCGGCAGCATCTGCACGGTACTTAAACGACACGTCGCGGAACTCTACGCTTCCGTCGGCGACCTCGCGCACGGTCACGTCTGCCGCGGGAGCTTGGATGAGCGATTGTTCGTCAATCACCCGCGAGATGCGCTCCACGCTGGCGAGCGCGCGCGTGAGCAGCAAAAACACGTTGGAAATCATCATGAGCGAGTTCATGATCAGCAGCACGTAGCTCATAAAGCCCGTGAGCGAGCCCACGCCCAGCTCGCCGGCGATAATCATGCGCCCGCCGATCCACAGGATCGAGATGGCGGCCACATACATCGACAGCTGAAACACCGGCAGGTTGAGCACGGCGTTGCCGAAGGTCTTCGTCGCCGTGTGCGCGAGCTCGGTATTGACGGTGTCGAACTTGGCCTCCTCATGCTCGGCGCGCACGTACGCCTTGACGGCGCGCACGGCGGTAAGGTCTTCCTGCACCACGCCGTTGAGGTGGTCCATCGAGGTTTGCAGCTGGCGGTAGAGCGGGCTCACACGGTAGGTGATAACGCCCAGCACGATCGCCAGCACGGGCAGGATAATCGCGAAGACCGTGGCGAGCGGGCGCGACAGCACCAGGGCATAGACCAGGCCGACGATGAGCGTCACCGGTCCGCGCACCATGGGACGAAAGCCGTTGCCGATGGCGTTTTGGATAACGGTGATGTCGGTGGTCATGCGGGTGACAAGCGAGCTGGCGTCGTAGTTATCCAGGTTGCCAAAGGCGAGCGTCTGAATCTTGCGATACTCGGCCTCTCGCAGGTTGGCGCCCAGGCCCGAGGCCACGCGAGCTGATGTACGGGCATAACCCAGGCCCAGCACCAGCGAAAACGCCGCGCATACCAGCATGCATGCGCCCTGTAGCAGCATGTAGTTGACGTCACCCGTAGGCACGCCCACGTCGATGATGTTGGCCATGATGACCGGAATAAACAGCTCAAGCGCAGTCTCGACCGAGACGAACATCACGCCGAGTATGGCATCGCGACGGTATGCCCCCAAATAGGAAAACAGGATTTTGAGATTGCGCACGCAGCTTCATCCCCCATCAAACGTTGTTCGCAAACGCACGTATTATTGCGCGCCGAGCGATAGTGTCAAGTGTTCCGAAATCGATTTCTACAAGGCTGGCGCAGGCGCTAAGCCCGCGCGGCACGTGCCCGTATTCAAATGGAAATGATTGCGGGCGCGATTTTTTCGCCCCACCGGCAACATGGACCTTGACTCTACAATCGTTGTAGGGTTTTCACTACACTGGTACGTAAACGAACCAAGCCAGAAAGTGCCCTGCCCATGGAACACGACCTCACACGCGGCAATGTCCTCAAGACCATCGCGGTCTTCGCCCTGCCCTATATGCTCTCGTACTTTTTGCAGATGCTCTACGGCATGGCCGACCTGTACTTTATCGGACAGTTTAGCGGCGCCGCCGGCATCACCGCCGTGGGCAACGGCGCGCAGACGCTCTATATCATCACTGTGACGCTCGTGGGCCTGGCCATGGGAACGACGGTCATCGTCGGCCACGCCGTGGGCTCGCGCCGCTTCGATCGCGCCGAGACCGCCATCGGCAACACCATCACGCTCTTTATGGGTGTCTCGGTGGTGCTGGCTGCGCTCTTGCTCGCGCTGTGCCCGCAAATCGTGGCGCTCATCGGCACGCCAGCCGAAGCGGTCGAAGGCACTGCCGCCTACCTGCGCATCTGCTTTATCGGCATACCGTGCATCGCCGCGTATAACATCCTTTCGGCCATCTTTCGCGGCCTGGGCGATTCGCGCTCGCCCATGTACGTGATCGGTGTGGCGTGCGTCATCAACATCGCGCTCGACTTTGTGTTTATTGGCCATATGGGGCTCGGCCCCGTGGGCGCGGCACTCGGCACGGTGATCGCGCAGACGGCAAGTGTGGCGCTTGCGCTCGTATGGCTCAAGAGCCGCCGCACGAACATCCACGTCAAGCGCAGCGACCTGCGCCCGCAGCCCGAGGTGCTCAGCAGCATCCTCAAAATCGGCGTGCCCGTGGCCGTGCAGGACGGCTGCATCCAGGTGGCATTTATGTTCATTACCGTTATCGCCAACCACCGCGGCCTGGTCGACGCTGCCGCCGTGGGCCTGGTCGAGAAGATGATCAGCTTTTTGTTCATTGTGCCGAGCTCCATGGGCGCCACCGTCAGCGCGCTCACGGCGCAAAACGCCGGCGCGGGCAAGGGCGACCGCGCGCGCCAGGTGCTCAAGGACGCCATGACCATCTCGGTGGTGTACGGCTGCCTGATCACGGCGCTCATGTGGTTGGTGGCACCGGCGTTTCTCGGCTTTTTTGCCAAGGATGCCGCGGTGGTCGCAGCCGGCACCGGCTATATGCGCAGCTATATTTTCGACGCGATCTTCGCCGGCATCCACATTTGCTTTAGCGGCTTTTTCGCCGCGTACGGCAAGAGTTACATCGGCTTTGCGCACAACGTGCTGGCCGTGGCGCTCATTCGCGTGCCGGGCGCGTGGCTGCTGTCGAACGCCTATTCCGACACGCTGTTTCCCATGGGCATCGCCTCGCCGTGCGGGTCGATTCTATCGGCAGTCATTTGCGTGGTGGCGTTTACGGTGCTCAACCGCCGCGGCACTTTTGACAAGCTCGTGGCGTAGCGGGGCGACGTGAACCTAGCGACCCCGTCCTGCCTTCTGCCGAAAGGAGCGATCCAGTGACTGACACGTCCAGCGAACATACCGAGGGCCTGCTCCGCATTGGCGAGGTGGCGCGTCTGCTCAATTTGAGCGTGGGCACGCTGCGTCATTACGAGCAGATGGGGCTGTTAGAGCCGGCATATGTCGACTCGGCGAGTGGCTACCGTTATTACGGAACGCGGCAGCTCTCCACGCTCAACACCATCGGCAACCTGCGCGTTCTCGACTTGCCGCTGGCTCAGATTCGCGAATTTGTGACCACGCGCGACGTGGACCTCATGCAGCGCCAACTCGCCCAGCAGCAGGAGCTTATCGAACGTAAACGCCGTGAGCTGGAACGCGTCTCACGCAAGATCGACAACCGGCTTGCCTTGTTGCGAGGCGCATTGGATGCTGAGCTCGATACCATCTACGAGGTCAACGCGCCCGAACTTCGTTGCGCCGTGCTGCGCGAACGCGTCAACCCCACCGATGCCTATGCGCTGGAGTGGCAGATTCGCCAGCTGCAAAAAGGACAGCACGAGACCTTCGTCTTCCTTGGCAATCTGGGTGTGGGCATCGCGCCCGAGCGCATTGTCACCGGTGACTTTGATGGCTACGACGAGGTCTTTCTGCTGCTCGACGACACGGATGACTACCTGGGGGACGTCGAGGTTCGGCCCGCCGCGCGGTGCCTGACCGTCAGCTTCCGTGGCACGCACGGGCAGGCGGCCCCGCACTACGAGCGCCTACTCGATTACATGCACGAGCACGGGTTGTCCCCCACAGGCCCCTCGCGCGAGATCGCCCTCATCGACGACATCATCAGCGACGACCCAGCGACCTACGTGACGCAGATCACGGTGCCGGTCTCTCTAGGCTAGACCAAGCCTCGCCTCTAGCTCAGCCAACGCCTCAAATGCATCGCGGGACATTCCTGCTGCGCGTTCGCGCTCGGCAACGCGAATTCGCGCCATCAGGTGCTCTTTTGCCTGCGCCTGGGAGCGCGTCGTATGCCCTTCCACCTGCGAGCAATCGCAGTTCTCGATATCCATTACGCCTCCGGCACCTCGCCAGTAGCGAGGATCTGCTCGAGCGCGTCCTCATCCAGCACGGGCACACCCAGCTGCTCGGCCTTGGTGAGCTTGGAGCCCGCCTTGGGACCGGCGACCAGGTAGCTCGTCTTCTTCGACACGCTGCCCGAAACCTTAGCGCCGAGCACCTTGAGCGCAGCGCCCGCCTCGTCGCGCGTGCGGTTTACGAGCGTACCGGTCAGCACAAACGTCAGGCCCGCAAGCGGCTGCGCGTCGGCGAGCTCGCCCGCTACGCCGGCATCGGCTGCGGCCTGTGCATGCGCAGCTCCCAAGTCGACCTCGAGCGACAGCCCCGCCTGACGCAGGCGCTCCAACACGGCAAGGTTCTCGGGCACGGCCAGGAATTGTTTGACGCTCGCCGCGATCTTGGGACCGATGCCCTCACACTCGGCGATGTCCTCTTCGCTCGCCAAGATGAGCTTGTCGATCGACAGGAATCGCTCGGCGATGACCTCGCCCACGCTTTTGCCCACATGGCGGATACCCAGGGCAAACAGCACGCGCCCGAGCGGCTGGCTCTTGGACTTGTTGAGCTCGGCGATGATCTTCTCGGCCGTCTTAAGACCAACCGGAATGGGGTCGCCCTTCTTAACGCCTTTTTTGCTGTTGGAGCTCGCATACACGCGACCCGTGTCCAGGCCGGCGATGTCGTCAACCGTGAGCTGGTAGAAGTCGGCGACGTCGTGGATCAGGCCGGCGGCGATCACCTTGTCGACGATCTCGTCGCCCAGGCCGTCAACGTCCATGCAGCCACGACTCACCCAGTGGAGCAGGCGCTCCTTGAGCTGCGCGGGGCAGTCGATGGAGACGCAGCGGTAAGCGACCTCGCCGTCCTCGTGGACCACGGGGCTGCCGCACACGGGACAGACCTCGGGCATGTGCCAGTCGACCGAATCGGCCGGGCGCTTGTCGAGCACCGGACCCACGACCTCCGGAATGACGTCGCCCGCCTTGTGCACGATGATGGTGTCGCCCTCGCGCACGTTTTTGCGGCGGATCTCGTCGATGTTGTGCAGCGTGGCGCGCGCGATAGTGGAGCCGGCGACCGTCACCGGGTCGAACTCCGCGACCGGCGTGAGCACGCCGGTGCGGCCCACCTGGATGCGAATCTCGCGCAGGATGGTCTGCTTTTCCTCGGGCGGGAACTTAAAGGCGATGGCCCAGCGCGGCGCGCGGGCGGTAAAGCCCAGGTCGAGCTGCTGCTGGAAGCTGTCGACCTTTACGACCACGCCGTCGATGTCGTAGTCCAGGTCGCCGCGATGCTCGAGCGCCTGAGCACAAAACTCGTGGACCTCGGCCGGCGTGGCGCAGCGGGCCACGTTGGGGTTGACGCTAAATCCGGCGCTACGCAGCCAGTCGAGAAACTCGCGCTGGCTATGGACGTGCAACGGGTCGGTATCGGCGATGGCGTAGATAAAGGTGGCTAGGTCGCGACGCGCCGTGACCTTGGGATTCTTTTGGCGCAGGGATCCGGCGGCGGCGTTGCGCGGGTTGGCGAAGGGGTCGCGGCCCTCGGCATCGGCCTCGTCGTTCAGGCGCACAAAGCTGCCCTTGGGCATGTAGACCTCGCCGCGGACCTCGATGGCGCGCTCGCGGTCGGCGCCCATGTGGGCAAGCGCCGGCTCGGACAGGTGCATGGGCACGTCCTTGATGGTGCGCACGTTGAGCGACACGTCCTCGCCCGTGGTGCCGTCGCCGCGCGTGGCTGCGCGCACGAAGGTGCCATTCTGGTAGGTAAGCGCCACGCCCAAGCCGTCGATCTTGAGCTCGCAGGTATAGGTGACGCTGCCGGCACCAAGTGCGTCCTCGGTACGCTGGAGCCATGCGTCGAGCTCGTCCAGATCCATGGCGTCGTCCATGGAATACATGCGCGCCATGTGCGTGACCGGCGTAAACTGCTCGCTCACGTAGCCGCCCACGCGCTGGGTATAGCTGTCGGGCGTCACAAGGTCGGGGTAGGCCGCCTCGATCTCCTGCAGCTCAACGAGCATTTTGTCGAAGGCGGCATCCGTGATTTCGGGCGCGTCGAGCATGTAGTATCGGTAGGCATGGTAGTCGAGCTCGTGGCGCAGCTCTGCCGCGCGCGCTGCCGCCTGGGCGCGGGCATCCGTCGGTGCGGCGGCGTCCGCAGTCGCGGGCGTTTCGGTATCGATGTCCACGCCGTCACCAAACAGGCTCGATTGCTCCATAGCGGCACTCCTTCGCTCGATTTCAAACGGATACAAGAGTACCACCGGTCGCGATGGGGCCGAATAGTGGTCTCAAACCGCACCGAATCGGCAGCCGTCGGACCGGGGTGGACAGTTAGTTCAGATACGTATAAATCTGCGAACCGAATCGAGCTCAAATGGCGCCATTTCGCTCCATTTGGTCGTCTCAGAGCGGCCCGATCGGCTTATTTCTCCTTCCGAGCACCCATCAGAGCCCCATTTCCATCCCGAAACAGCTCAAAACGCATCCCAGACTGCCCCAGATTTATACGTATCTGAACTAACTGTCCAGACCATTCCGAACCGAGCTCCTCGCCAGCTCAAAGTGATCCGTTTTCCTCCGTCCCTGGGGGATCATTATGGAAAGAGGGGCTGTCCCGCGCCTGGCGAGGCAGCCCCTCTGGCTTCGATGTGTGTGAAACGGCTCGCTAGAATCCCTGGCCGTAGCCTTGGCCCTGGCCCTGCTGGCCCAGCAGCTCCTCCAGATACTGGCGCAGCTGCTCGTCGGTGATGCCGCCGTTGCCGGTATCAGTCGAGCTGTCGTTCTGCTGCTGGTTCTGCAGCTCCTCGTCGGAGCCCAGCTCAACAGTGACCTTCTTCTCTTCCTTGCCACGCACGAGCGTGATCTCGACCTTCTCGCCCACCTCGTGGCTACGCAGTGCGATGATCAGGCCATCGGCACTCGTGATCTCGTCATCGCCCAGCTTGGTGATGACGTCGCCCTCCTGGATGCCGGCCTTGGCCGCAGGACCGTCTTCGACGACGCTCGCCACATACGCGCCGCTATCGGTGCTCAGCTTGTTGGTACGGGCGTTGAGCGCGTTGACACTCGAGAGCGTGGCGCCCAGGTACGGATGAACCGGCGTCTTGCCGTCGATGATCTGGTCGGCGATGTTCTTGGCATAGTTGACCGGAATGGCAAAGCCAACGCCCGAGCTGGAACCCGAGTAGCTCTCGATGAGTGAGTTGATACCCACGAGCTCGCCGTTGTCGTTGACGAGCGCGCCGCCGGAGTTGCCCGGGTTGATGGCGGCATCGGTCTGGATCATATTGGCGTAAATGGTGTTACCACTGGTAGAACTCATGGCCGTGGAGCGATACAGTGCCGACACGATGCCCGTGGAAACGGACTGCTCGTTGCCGAACGGCGAGCCGATAGCCATAACCCACTCGCCCACGTTGAGCTTAGAGGAGTCACCGATCTCGATCGGCGTTAGCTTGGAGGCGTCGGCATCCTTGAGCTTGATGACGGCGAGGTCACTCGAGGCATCGTTGCCCACGAACTCGGCCTCGTAGGTGGTGCCGTCGTCCATGGTCACCACGTACTGGTCGTAACCGTCGACCACGTGGTTGTTGGTGAGGATATGGCCCTCGGTGTCGAGCACCACGCCCGAGCCAACGCTGCCCGAGCTGTCCGACTCGTCAGCGGACTGCGAAAGCGAACCACTCTGGCTGCCGCTTGAAGTGGCGGTAATGGAAACTACGGAGGGCAGCGCCTTGGCGGAAACGGCCTCGGCCAGCGTGGTGTCCTCGGAGTCGATCGTGATCTTTTGCGTCGACGAACCCGAAGCGCCCGCCGTCACGGCATTCTTTCCGCCACCGATATCGAGCGTGCCACTCATAATGAGCGCGATGACCAGCAGGGCGCCGCATGCGCAGCCGGCGAGCGCCGTAATGAAGATCGGCAGCTTTTTGGTCTTGGTCTTGACCACCGTGTGCTTGTTCACGACCTGCTGGCCACCCAGCGGCTGGCCGGTCTGCGTGTCGTAGGCCTGCACATAGGGAATGTTGTTGCCACCGGCAGGCGTCGACTCCACCTGCACGCGCGGCTGTTGCTGAGTCTCGCCGGCGTTGCCCGCATCCTGGGGACGCTGGGAATCGTACTCGCTCATAGCTGCGATCCTTTCGTCAAATAACCAAAGACCCGCCAAACATGTGGCGGGCCATCATTGTTCACGTTGAGTTGTACCCCAATATGCGGGTGCTCGTGTATGAAAACGCAATCTTTTAGGAAGGCTTAAGTTCTGTTGCAAACCCGAAAGGCACCCGCACCTGCGGCAAAACCACCACAAAGGTGCCTGTCCCCTTTGTGGTGGAAATCTAGTCCTTAAACAGATAGCCCACGCCGCGGACGGTGGTGATGTGCGCCGCGATCTGCGGGCCCACCTTGGAGCGGATACGACGGATGTGCACGTCGACGGTGCGTGTGCCGCCGCAGTACTCGAAGCCCCACACGCGGTGCAGCAGCACCTCGCGGCTGTAGGCGCGGTTGGGATGCGTTGCCAAAAAGCTCAGCAGCGAGTACTCCATCAGCGTCAGATCGATAGGCTCATCGTCAAGTGTCACCTGGTAGGTAGCCAGGTTAATCTCGAGGTTGTCGATGTTGAGCACGTCGTCGGCGGTGACGGTCTCCTCCTCGCCCATCAGGCGCTGCGCGCGAGCTTTGAGCTCGTTGGGCGTCGCCGTGGGGCATACGAAGTCGGCATGCGCGTGATTCGGCAGGCGCAGGGTGCCAAGCGCCTCGTCGTCGACGATTACCAGCATGGGAACGCCGCCGCGATCGTCGAGCCACTTGGCAATCTGATCGATGCGGTCGCTGCGGATGCCGTCGGAATCAAGGATCAGCAGGTCAAAGTCGTGCGCCGCAGTCGGCGAATCGGGGGTGGCCAGGCTCACCTCGACACCCAGGGTGGTCGTCAGGCTGCGGGCAAACTCGTGGAAGCGCGTCGTGCGCGCCATGAACAGGGCACTCTTTTCGGACATATCGGCCTCCAAAGATATGAGCTCAATCGTACTGGGACAAGCCAGCGCGATTAGGAGTTCGCCAGGTAGTGCTTGATCTCCCACTGGGTGATCGTGGACTCAAACTTATGCCACTCGTCGCGCTTCTTTTTGAGGAAGAAGCTGTGGATGTGCTCGCCGAGGGCATCCTTCATAAACTGCGAGCCCTCAAACACGTCAAGCGCCTCTTTGAGCGAGCGCGGCAGCGGCGTGTAGCCGGCCTCGACCATCTGACGGTCGGTAAGCTTGAGCGTCTCGGCCGTGGCCTCGGGCGGGAGCTCCAGCTTGCGCTCGATGCCGTCCAGACCAGCCGCCAGCGTAACGGCGTTGACCAGGTACGGATTGGCCATGGGATCGGGACTGCGCAGCTCGATGCGCGTGGACAGCTGCTTGCCGGGCTTGTAGACCGGGATGCGGACCATACTCGCGCGGTTGCGCAGGCCCCACGTGGCGTACTGCGGTACGGAGTCGCCGCCCGTGGTGATGCGCTTGTACGAGTTGACCGTGGGGTTGGTGATAGCGCTGATCTCGCGCGCGTGCGCCAGGATGCCGGCCATGTAGTGCTTAGCGACGTCGGAGAGATGGTACTTCTCGTCGTCCTCGCCCCAAAACACGTTGTTGCCGTCGTGGTCGAATAGCGACTGGCACAGGAACATAGCGCTGCCGTCCTCGCCCGCCAACGGCTTGGGCATAAAGGAAGCGTGGCAACCGCTCTCGTAGGCCTGTTGCTTAATGATGAGCTTGGCCGTGGTGATGGCGTCGGACATGCTCAGGGCCTCGGCGTGACGCAGGCTCATGCCATGCTGCGAGCGGCCGGCGGCATGGAAGGTGTACTCCACGGGCACGGACATCTTCTCGAGCGTGAGGACCGTGTTGCGACGCAGGTCGCGAGCGGCGTCGCTCACCGAAAGGTCGAAGTAGCCCACGTTGTCGAGCGGCTCGGGCGTGTGCTCGTCGGGGAAGTAGTAATACTCCAGCTCGGCGCCCACGTTGAGCAGGTAGCCGGCCTTCTCGGCCTTGTGGAACATGCGGCGCAGGGCATCGCGCGGATCGCCGGCGAAGGGCTTGCGATCGGGAGTGCACACGTCGCAGAACACGCGGGCGACGCCGTTGTGGCTCGGGCGCCACGGCAGGATCTGGAAGGTCGAGGCATCGGGGAACGCGAGCATGTCGGCTTCCTCGGGCGTGGCAAAGCCCTCGATGGCCGAGCCGTCAAAGCCAATGCCTTCCTCAAAAGCGACCTCGAGGTCCTCGGGGCTGATGGCAAAGTTCTTGAGGCGACCGAGAATGTCGACAAACCACAGACGCACAAAGCGGATGTCACGCTGCTCTACAGAGCGGAGTACGTAATCGATGTTCTGCTGGTTCATGTCGCTCCCCTTTCTTTCGGGCGGGTTTCGACTGTTCTATATCGCAGATACTATCGCAGAAAAATGTTTCCGCAGGGTTAAAGCGTATCAGGCGCTCAAAAAACGTGCGCGAGCTGGCGAGTGCGGGTCGGTGGCTTAGCGCGAAGTGGAGGCTCGGGACTCGATGTGGCCGGGGATCTCGATGTGCTTGGGCGCGAGCCTTGCGGCCTCGCCTACCGTGGTGGTGACGACGTCGATGCGCTCGGATAGGCGCTCGACAACGCGCTCGGCAATCGCCAGGGTGTCCTGCGCGGCTGTAGTCACGCCACCAAAGAGCACGTGGTTCCAAGGGTAGTCGTCGAACGTCGCGATCTTAAGACCCGCCGGCAGCGAGGGGCCAAGCTGGGCCAGCGCCTCGGTCAGGCGCAAGAAGACCAAGCCGTTGACGGCGATAAGGCCGAGCTTTTTACCTGCGTAATCGCGGATGGTCTCATCCAGGCGGCTGATGCCCTCAACGCCACCGTCGGCCAGCGTGACGACCTCGCCGGCAAGACCGCAGCGCGAGAGCTCATCGGTAAAGGCCTCGGCACGCTCACGGCGGACGGGGCTGTCGTCGCTTGCCTCGGTGAGCAGGCACAGGCGCTCGCTACCCGCGGCAGCCAGAGCGTCGACCAGGCCGGCGACCAGCTCGCGGTTGTTAGACGTCACCAAGTCGATGCCGCCATCCTCGATGTCGCGGTCGAGCAACACGACCGGCAAGCGGCCCGCAGCTGCAGCGATCGCCTCGTCGTTACCGCCGCAGGTGTTGACCACGAGGCCATCCACGCCAGCATCGATGAGCCTGGTGAGCGATTCAGCCTCCTTAGCGGGATCGTTGCCGCTGATGGCCGTCATAAGCGAGCAGCCGCGCGCGGCGGCGCTGGCGGAAAGGCCCTCGAGCATGGCGCTCGAGAACGGGTTGGCGATGTCGGCCAGAATCACGCCGATGAGGTTGGTGCGCGAGCTGCGAAGGTTACGCGCGGCGGCACGGGGACGGTAGCCGGTGCGCTCGATGACCTCGGCGATGCGAGCGCGGGTTTCCTCGGTCATCTGCCCGGGGCGGTTGTTGAGGTAGCGCGAAACGGTGGCCGGGCTCACGCCCGCCTCGGCGGCAATGTCTTTGATTCTCATCTGCGCCATGGCGCACCCCGTTTCCCACGTGTCGGCAATCTTAGCCATTTTAGGCATTTTTTTAAAAATCTCGCTTGCAAAACGCTGTAGGTGAGTATACTACAACTCGAAACGAAACCGATTTCGTAAACCGATTTCGGTAAGCGTTGGCACGGAGGTGCAAAGATGCACCCTACCGTCTTGGCACCTGCGTGCCAACGCCATATCAAAGGTGTACGTACGAGCAAGAAGGAGCTACGCGACCATGGGTAAAACGGTTCTTACCTTCGGCGAGATCATGATGAGGCTCTCGCCCAAAGATCACCTGCGTATTGAGCAGGCCACCGAGTTCGACGTCCGCTACGGTGGCGCCGAGGCCAACACCGCACTTTCCCTGGCCTACCAGGGCGACAAGGCCGCTTACGTTTCCGTCGTTCCGGCCAACCGCCTGGGCGAGTGCGCCCTGCGCTCGCTGAAGGTCTACGACGTCGACACCACGCGCGTCGTGCGTCAGGGCGATCGTCTTGGTTCCTATGTGTTTGAGGTCGGCGCTTCGCAGCGCGGCAACGGTTGCGTCTACGACCGCAAGTACTCGGCCATCAACATGGCCAAGCGCGACGTCTTTAACTGGGACGAGATCCTCAAGGGCATCGACGTCTTCTACTTCTCTGGCGTAACGCCCGCCGTCTCCGACGAGATGGCCGCCGCCTGCAAGGATGCTCTCACCGCTTGCCGCGCCAAGGGCATCACCACTGTGTGCGACGTTAACTACCGCGGCAAGATGTGGTCGCCCGAGAAGTCGCAGGCAACCATGAAGGAGCTCCTGCCGCTCGTCGACATCTGCATCGCCAATGACGAGGACGCACCCGCCGGCCTCGGTATGACCTGCGTCTCCGGCTCCCTTGCCCACGGCATCGAGGAGCGCGACACCTACGTCGAGATGGCCCGTCAGATCTGCGCCGAGTACGGCTGCAAGAAGGTCGCCTCGGTCGTCCGCAACATCTCCTGCGTCGAGCGCTCCATCTGGATGGGCATGCTCTATGACGCCGAGAGCGGCGAGCACTGGTTCTCCCCTGCTCATGACGTGCACGTGCTCGAGGGCGTTGCTGCCGGCGACGCTTTCAACGCCGGCCTCGTCCATGCCCTCATCAACGACTTCGATCCGCAGGACGCCGTCAATTACGCCATCGCGGCCTCGATTCTCAAGCTCACCATCAAGGGCGATTCCAACCTGGTGACCGCCGACGAGATCGCCGCCGTGGCCAACGCCGCCGACGGTGGCACCCGCGTCGCCCGTTAATTCGTTCCCCATTCCGCGGGCTGCAGTTTCCCATACCCATACCTCTGTAGCCCGCTCCCCGATTTCTCCGGTCGGGCAAAACCACCAGTCCCATTCCGGTTTTGCCTGGCATTCCTTCACGACTGGCCGAGTAGCCGGCTTTGGAATTGCTTGTGACCCCAAGCAGTGCCTCCGATAACCATCCCAAAGCCGGCTAAGGCCAATCCACCCTTAGCAATTACGCGCCCTTGCGCGCCGCACATCGAAAGGAACATCATGTTCGATCAGTTCTACACCACGCTTGAGTCCCTGGGCATCGTGCCGGTCGTCGTGCTCGACAAGGTCGAGGATGCCGCTCCGCTAGCCCACGCCCTTATGGCCGCCGGCATGAAGTCCGCCGAGGTCACCTTCCGCACCGCTTGCGCCGCCGAGTGCATCGCCGCCATGGCAAAGGCCGAGCCCGAGATGTGCGTTGGCGCCGGCACCGTCCTGACCGTCGAGCAGGTTGAGCAGGCCCGCGCCGCCGGTGCCAAGTTCATCGTCTCCCCGGGCTACAACGAGGACGTCGTCAAGCACTGCATCGACATCGACCTGCCCGTGCTGCCCGGCACCGTGACCCCCTCCGAGGTCACCGCTGCCGTCAACCTGGGCCTCAAGGTCACCAAGTTCTTCCCCGCGGCTCAGTACGGCGGTCTTAACACCATCAAGGCCCTCGCCGCCCCGTTTGTCGGCCACCGCTTTATGCCCACCGGCGGCGTGAGCACCGCAAACGTCGAGGAGTACCTGAGCTCCTCTGCCATCATCGCTTGCGGTGGCACCTGGATGGTCAAGCCGGCTCTGTTCGCCGACGGCGACTTCTCCAAGGTCGAGCAGATCGCCCGCGAGGCCATGGACGTCGTCAAGAAGGTCCGCGGCTAGTAAGTTGCTCTCTATCGTGGGGGGGCGCGACCTAGACCGCGCCCCTTTTTTGAAGCGGCTCGGAAGCGTGCCGTTTCCGTCACGGACAAGAACCGAAACCGTCTTGTATGCTGATAGAACGTGACGGAAGCGACACGCCTTCGAGCCGCTTTTTCTTGACCGATTAAACTCTTCAACATAGCCCAGAGCGCCAAAACAAATGCGGTGCCGTCTGGAGGAATCGACCCCCTGCTTCCGGTCTGTTCCTCCAAACGGCACCGCATCTTTGTACCCCGGCCACGCCTCAACGCAGTTGCGGTGAAATAGGGACTGTTTGCGCCGTCTGGGCCGCAAAACAGTCCCTATTCCACCGCAACTTATGAGGGGATAGATTAGATGGACGAGCCTTTGGGCAGCTCGAAGTAATCGGGATGCAGGGCGATAACTGGGCCCTGCTCTTCGAGCATCAGATGCAGATGCGTCTGCGCCAGATAGCTCGCCGCATCGGTGTCGCCTTCCTTAATGGCCTCGAGGATTCGGCGGTGTTGCCGACGAATCGGCTCCCAATCCAGATCCTGCGACACCGCACGCAGCCAGTTATACCGCTCAAAATGCGTGTTGATGCTCTTCATCCAATCCCACAGCATATGGCGACCGGCAATCTCAAAGCACGTCTCGTGGAACAGGTTGTCCAGGTCAAAGAAGCGACGCGTCTCGCTGTGGTCGAGCGACTCTGACTCGGCAAGAATCTGCTCAAGCCGGTGCTTTTGCTCGGGCGTGGCAGCCGAGCAGCATTTGATCAGCACGCTTCTCTCGAGCTTTTCGCGCAAAAAGCAGGCGTTCTCGGCACGCTCCATGCTAATTTTTGAGACATAGGTGCCGCTCTTGGGGCGCGTTTCCACCAGCTCCTGCTCGCGCAGGCGCACAAAGGACTCGCGAATGGGTGTGCGGCCGATCCCCGTCTCCTTTTCCAAACCAATCGCCGAAAGGCGCGTACCGGGCTTGAGCTCGGCATAAATGATCTTGGAGCGCAATGCGTTGTATGCCTGGTCTTGCAGACTCTGATAATGCTGGTGCTGTTCCATAAAGCCCTCGGAAGAAACCCTCGGTTAGTCGAATACCACCATGCAATACTATCGCATCCCCCGCCTCCGCAGTTGCGGTGAAATGCGGCCTGTTTACGCCGCCTGGGCAGTAAAACAGTCCGCATTTCACCGCAACTTACAAGAGGGATTAAGGCTTCTTACAGGTTGGCGATGATTGCCTGGGCGACCTCGTCGTACTGAGCCGGCTCGAGCGTGACGCGGCCGGGGTTCATGGCAAACACATCGCCAAACTCAAACGGGTCGTCCTTGTACTTAGGGACGATGTGGACATGCAGGTGATGCATAGTGTCGCCGTAGGCGCCAAAGTTGATCTTGTCGGGGTTGAACGCCTTGTGCAGCGCAGCGGCAACGTGGCGAACGTCGGCCATAAAGGCAGCCGCGTCTTCCTCGGACATGCAAGAGATGTCGTCAACATGCTGCTTGGAGGCAACAATCACGCGGCCCTTGTGGCTCTGCTCCTTAAACAGGATGAGCTTGCTGGCGGGCAGGTCGAGCATGGGAATGCCGAAGGCATCGACGAGTGTGTTGTCAGTCCCGCACATGCAATACGAGCAATCGGTGTGCTGTTCCATGATGGTCCTTTCGGTTTGGATAGTGTTGCAGCCGCCCTTGATCGGGCACAGCCTTCTTTTTGCACCACTTAAAGACGGGTAGGCTCCGTACTCATTCAACCATTGCGAAATCGGTTTCGAATACGTTATAGATATCATACAACGAATAAGTTGTTGCCATTAGGTGAACGTTCACCTTTTCTTTTGAAATTATATTTGCAAATGTTCACGAATGAGTATACTAGGCAGCAACGAAATCGATTTCGTTAAGCGTGCGCATCAAGATGCTAAGACGCACCCTACCATCTTGGCATCTTGATGCGCACACAGCCTCTTTGCTTTCCTCCGCCTTGCCAAGCCCTTCAGTCCCATTCCGGCAACGCAAGGCATTCCTACATGACTGA
>CAKUGT010000003.1 GCA_934654795.1 uncultured Collinsella sp. | reverse complement strand
CGGATGGAGTGCTTGCGGTTCTCGGCCTCGACCCAGCACAGGGAGCGCTCGGGATCGTCCATGACCTCGTCGACGACCTCCTCGTTGCGGGTGGCCGGCAGGCAGTGCATGAACTTGGAGTTGGGGCCGGCGAAGTTCATCATATCCATGGTGACCTGATACTTGGGATAGAACACGTCCATGTAGTTCTCGCCCGAGACCTCCTCGTCGTACAGGCCATACCACACGTCGGTGTAGATGAAGTCGGCGCCCTTGATGCACTCGATGTCGTCGGAGATGACGACAGAGCCGCCGGAGACCTTGCAGTTCTCCTCGGCGATGGCCATCATCTGCTTGCCGAACTCGGCGCGCTCCTCGACGGTGCCAACGTGCAGACCGCCGTCGGGGATCTGGTGGCCCTTAGGTCCAAACTGGACAAACTTCATGCCGACCTTGGAGGCGATGAACATGAGGGAGACGCAGACCTGGGTGGCGTCGCCGATGAAGGCCAGGGTGCAGTCCTCGATCTTCTTGCCCTCGGGGAGGTTCTCGAGCATGGTCATGAGGTCGCCCATCTCCTGCGTGGGATGGTTGAACTCAGACATGCCGTTGATGACGGGCACAGCGGAGCCCTCGGCGAGGCCGACGACGTCCTTGTGACGGTCAACGCGAGCCATCATGATGTCGAGCAGCGAGCCCATGACGCGAGCGGTGTCGCCCAGGGACTCGTGGCCGCCGAGCTGGATGGTGCCAGGGCCATAGAACTGAGCATGGCCGCCGAGGTCGGTCATAGCGGTCTCGAAGGAAAGACGGGTGCGGGTGGAGACCTGCTGGAAGATCATGCCAAGGCTCTGGTTGCGGAGCAGGTGCGGATAATAACCGTCAACCTTGATGGCCTTCTTCATTGCCAGACCAAGATCCTCGATGGCCATGATCTGCTCTTTGGTGAAGTCGTTGGTGTCGATGAAATCCTTAGGCAGTGCCATGTCGATTTCCTTTCCGCCGGTCTTGCCGACTATTACTATGAGGCGCTCGAACATCACGCCTCGTGTTGACAAGACCATCATTCACCCGTATGCAATTTTTACCTAGTTTATTCGGGATTAAAGACCGTTCACGGAGTTACACCCTCTCTAATCCAATATAAACCCGCAGGTCAAGAGTTTACAGGGGGTTTACTATCTAGAACCGCGAACGGTATACAGCTATCCTGTATCTCGGCGCCTAATCTGCAATGGAACGAAGGGTCGAGACGTCTATACCCCACAGGATATACAGGATTCGGCCATAGATTAAATGAGATGGGACGGTGACAGATGAACACTCTGATGTTCTTCTATACCCTAGCAATACTCGTAATCTGTATTGTGACGGCAGTGCTTTCGCTTGCCGCCTATGCCTCGTCTCGTCGACGCTTCTTTATCTATGGCAGCGGCGTTTTTATTTGCTATGCCATCGAGATGACCGAAATCTTCTTTTTTGAATACACGCTGCAAAACCAGAGTTTTCCGGCAAGCGACTATTACTCAATTACCATGCCTGTGTTGCGGACCCTTGTGGCGACCGCTTCGCAGGCTTTTATTTGGGCCATTGCCATGGACTTGCTCGATAAGCATTCTAAAAAGCAGTTCGTTATCCCCGTCGCAACGTTTTTGTTGAGCGAGCTGCTGATTATCGTCGCCGTCCCCTACGGTCCCATGCACCAGTGGCTCTACTACACGATGCGTCAGGTATTCCTTGTCTTTGTGGGACTGTATATCTTTTGGACGGCTCACAAGAGTACGAAGGTTGAGTTGAAAGCACGTGTTAACAACCAGAAGAAACACCTGATTATCGGCGCCATTCTGGTTGGTTGCATCGTTGCCGAGGACTTCTACAACATCCTGGTAGTCCCCATGAGTTTGGCACCCTCTTGGCTTCAGTTGTACCTGTCCGAACGCAACTTTAGCGAGAACTTCTTTGCGTGCTACTTTGCCATCCTGCTGATCATCTACTCCTACCACGTGCTTTCAATCCGCATGCAGGAGGCGCCCGAGGAAAAGAACGTCAGCGATCTTGATCGGCACATCGAAGAGCAGATGCCCTTCTATCGCAACGCCTACAAGCTCTCCAACCGCGAGACCGAGGTCATGCGTCTGGTCGTGCTGGGCAAGTCGAATCAAGAGATCGCTGACGAGCTATTCCTTGCCGTGGGCACCGTCAAGACCCACATCCACAATATCCTGGTCAAAACCGAACAGCAAAACCGCACGACGTTGATCCTGCATTTCTGGAAGCGATAACCTGCCAAAAAGGGACAGGTTTATTTTGGCAGGTTTCATCTGGGCAAACGCCAACCGCCGCGAGAGAATCGACTCTTTCGCGGCGTCCTTTTGTTCACGAATTCAATTATCTCAATCTGTAACATATAGAGACCAAATCCCCGTCTTGTTGTTACAGATCGAGACAAACCGCATGGCCCACACCGAATAATCTCAATCCGTAACAGGAAAAGACATTTTTGCCAGCTTGATGTTACAGATTGAGACAAACAAGCCACCATAAAGGAGACCTTCATGGTGGCTCTGGGTTGGGTCGCCTACTCGCTATAGCGGGTGGCGATGGCGGCTCGTACCATGCCGGTGCTCATGAGGTAGGTCACTAGGAAGTAGCCGCCGTAGGCTGCTAGGAAGATTGCACAGGTGAGGCCCACGGTACCGGCGATGCTCATGTTGCCGAACACGCTCACCAGCTCAATGATCACCTTGAGCGCCACAAAGGAGTGCGCCAGGCCCACTGTCAGCGGGAACAGGAAGAATACCGCTTGCTGCGCCATCACCGAATGGCGAATCTGGCGATCGTCACAGCCGATCTGTGCCAGCACACGATAGCTGCGGCTGCCGTCGGCCACATTGGAGAGCTGCTGGATCGACAGAATCGCCGCACATGCAACGACCAGCACAAAGCCAATGTAGATGGCCAGATAGCTAATCATGCCGTTCATCTGCGCTGCTTGCGTGTACATCTCGGAACGCGTGATGAAGACTCCCCACGACCCCGGCTTCTTGCCGTCAACGAGCAGATTATCGAGCAAGGTGTATTTAATGCTCTCGTCTGCCTCGGTCGTATCCATACCCTGTTTGTAATTAACGAGCAGATTACTGGCATACGGCTGCAGATTAAGCTGGGACAGCAGCTCATCGGCTACGACCACGGTACCGGGATTGCTGCCCATCGCCGAGTTGGCGATGGCCGCCGTGTCCTCGTCCGACTTATCGGTTGCGGGCTTGAGCTCATGCCCGCCCAAGGTGAGGGTATGGCCGCCAGCCATATACTTGGTGTACAGGTCGCCCAGCTCACCGCCCATATCACACGTGAGCAGATACTGGTCGCGGCCAATGCTCACCGGCTCCTCGCCCATCATCTGGCGCAGCTTGTTATACTGGCTCGCCGGAGTCACAAACAGACCCATCGCATCGGCGTTGCTTCCCTCGAGCGCCTTGGGAAGCTTTTCGCCCATGGCCTTGCACATCTCACCCGCCACTACCGAGGGACCCGAGCCGCCAAGCGGGTAGCTCAGATACGAATCGATCTGCACATGCTCACCGGCAACATCGGCGATATTGACCTTCTTGCCGGTCTCGTCGTTGTTGTCCGCCGACTTGCGCTCGCCATGCCATGCAGCGTACAAATCGACCGTTGCATCGGCCAGCACCATGCGATCGGCCTCAGACGGATTGACATACTCCTTGTAGTAGTCGAGCGTTTCGGGCGTGTAATAGACATACGTCTGAGACACGTCAACAGGGTTATAGCGCTCCAGATTCTCGTTCATCACGTTGGCAATCGACATACCACAGGTCACCGAGGTAATGGCCAAAAACAGAATCATCGCGATGATGCCCATCGAAAAGCACACCGTGTTGACCTTGGCCGCAAGCTGGCGCACAGTAAACATGTTGAGGCCGCGCCAATACACGCCGCGCAAGCTCTGCAGCAGCTTGATAAGCATGCCCGAGAGTCCCCAGAACAGGGCAAAGGTGCCTACCGTGACCATGGCCGTGGTGATGCCAAACTGGCTCATTGCCCCGTCCAGCTTGTCGCCCGTCTCGGTTAGCGGGAACCCATCACGTAGCAGACGGTAATAGGCCACGCCCACAAGCACCACGCCCACAGCAAAGATGGCAATCGCGATCCAGGGATTGCGCGTCTTGATGCTCTCGTTGCGACGCTCGGCACCCATAAGCTCGATGAGTTTGGTACGACGCACGGCGCGAAGGTTCAGCAGCAGCGTGAGCACAAACATTACGAGCATGCAGGCCAGGGTCAGGTTGAACGCATGCACCGAGAAAAAGAAGCGGAAATTGGCGATCTGCGTCTTAAAGAGCGAGGCCGTAAAGAACGTCATGAGCTGGGAGAGCCCCACGCCCAGCACAATACCGGCGACAAAGGCGCCGACCGAAACGATCACCGTCTCGAGCGCCATGATCGTGGCGACGCGCCCGCGCCCCATGCCGAGCACCTGGTACAGGCCAAACTCCTTCTTGCGGCGTTTCATGATGAAGTTATTGGCATACACCATCAAAAAGGCCATGACGCCGGCCAAAAAGTACGTGAGGTAGCCGAGCATGGTACCCATGAGCTCGGATAGGCCCTCCTCCTCAATGCCGGCAATATCGACCTGCATCGAAACGGTGTTAAAGGCATAGAATACGGTGACGCCCAGGGTGAGCGTCAAAAGGTAGACGAGGTAGTCGCGGCCGGCGCGGCGAACGTTGCCCCAAGCGAGTTTACAGAGCATCGGAGCCCTCACCGCCCATCATGGCAACGACCTCCATAATACGGTCGAAGAACTCTCGGCGGTCGGTGTCACCGCGGCGCAGCTCGGTAAAGATCTTGCCGTCGCGGATAAACAGCACGCGGCTTGTGTAGCTAGCAGCAAAGCTGTCATGCGTGACCATGAGCACGGTGGCGCGCAGGCGGCGGTTGAGGGCCTCTAGGCTCTCGAGCAGCAGGCGGGCGCTTTTAGAGTCGAGGGCGCCGGTGGGCTCGTCGGCCATAATCATAGTGGGGTCGGTGACGAGCGCGCGAGCCGCGGCAACGCGCTGCTGCTGACCGCCGGACATCTGGTAGGGATACTTGTCGAGCACCTGGCTAATAGACAGACGCGCGGCCACATCCTGCACGCGGGTCGAGATTTCGGCCGAGTTTGTGCGGGCGATGGTGAGCGGCAGGGCGATGTTCTCGCGTGCCGTGAGCGTATCGAGCAGGTTGGAGTCCTGGAAGATAAAGCCGAGCTCCTCGCGGCGGAACTGCGAAAGCTTAGCCTGCTTCATGCGCGTCACGTCCTGCCCGTTGATGCGGATCGTGCCACTTGTGGCGCTATCGATGGTCGACACGCAGTTGAGCAACGTCGACTTGCCCGAGCCCGAGGCGCCCATGATGCCAACGAATTCGCCGCGGTTGACGGTAAAGCTGACGTCGTTGAGCGCGCGGGTCACATTGCCCAGCGCTCCATATACCTTTTCGAGATGCGCGACCTCCAGTACCGGGGTCGCCATGTGCGTGGTTTGCATACCGAGTCCTTTCTTGCGATTAGTCTACGGCATCTATAGTCGCAGGGAGCCGAGTCGGCTACCATCGATATGGCTTACGCTTGCCTTACCGTTGTGTAAGGTACGGGTAGCCACCCTGTCACGTGTTGATGTTGAGAGAGGACTCCTGTTGAAGACTGTTCATGTTGCCGCTGGGATCATTCGCAAGGAAGGATCCGACGAGCTGCTTGCCGTGCAGCGCGGCTATGGCGACATGCAGGGACTTTGGGAGTTCCCCGGCGGCAAGCTCATGCGCGGCGAGACGCCCGAAGACGCCGTGCGCCGCGAGCTTATGGAAGAGCTGCAGGTAAAAGTTACCAACCTGCGCGATTTCTACACTGTTGAGTACGACTACCCCGATTTCCATCTCTCCATGGAGTGCTACTACTGCTCGCTCGCCGATGAATCCGATGAGCCCCAGAAGCACGATCGCCAGCTCGATATCCGCTGGATTCCGCGCACCTCGCTTGCCACGGTGGAATGGATGCCCGCCGACAAGGGGCTTATCGATGCCCTGATTGAGCTGAAGGAAGACCGGCTTGAGGCAAGCGCCGCCGATGACGCCGCGCCCAACACGACCGACGAGCCCACCACCAAACCCAAGCGCAAAACCAAGCGCCGCAGCAAAAAGCGCCCCAAGCCAGGCCTTCTGGACGGCATCGATACCTCGGACCTTTCCGCCGACGAGCGTGAACTGGTCCGCCGTCGAGCCGCCATCAAAAAGTCCATGAAGGGCAACAAGCGCGCCAACACCAAGCCCGAGCTGCTCGTTCGCCAGCGCCTGCGGGCAGCGGGCCTTACGGGTTATCGCTTGGAATGGAAGGTACCCGGCAAGCCCGACATCGCCTTTCCCGGGCGCAAGATCGCCATCTTCGTCAACGGCTGCTTTTGGCATCGTTGCCCCAAGTGCAATCCGAGTCAGCCCAAGCGCAACGTTGAGTTTTGGGAAGCAAAGTTCCGCCGCAACGTCGAGCGCGACCGCGACGCCGTGGCAGCGCTCACCGAAATGGGCTGGACACCCATAACTATCTGGGAATGCGAACTCAAAAAGGACCGCATCGACGCCACCATGGAAAAGGTCATCGAGCAGGTGCGGGCCGCGACCCCGCAACGCTAAAACGAGCCATTCACACGCCCCACACGCCCGCGCCACATCCGTGCCACAAACCTTAGAAAGCCCTTAAGCTCAAAACCTTTCAAGAGTGTTACTCGATAGCTCTGACCTGCGGTTTCACCGTAATCGCAAACCTCATTAAGCCTTTCTTTAGCGCTCCTTTGCAACGACCGCGTCATAATACTGCCAACGCACGGGACCTAGCAGCACACCCCGTGCGCAACCTTTTGGTGGACATCGAGGAGGCCGCACGCATGCATTCTTCCAATGACGCAGCACAGCAGCCGTCCCTAAAACATGCAAACCTTTTCTCCTTCCCCCCGACACAGAGAAACGGCCTCCTCGACTCCCCCACCACAAAAGTCAAACGCTCAACCAACCAGAGCCACAACTTGCGAGCATCGTTCGAAAAGCTCCAAGCATCCCTAGACAAAACATTCCCCAACCAAGCTAGGGCATACTAACCCCTCATCAACAAAGCGCCCCGCGCGCCCCACCCTTCCAGCCATAACGCCACAAGGGCGACGACCTCGAGTAGGTCAACTTGGGAGGGACGAGGGCTTAGTTCCCTAATCTTTCCGCAGGGGGCAAAAAGCCTCGCCGCACGAAGTGCGCAGCGAGGCTTTTTGCATGCCCGAGGACGATTGGGGAACTAAGCCCTCGTCCCTCCCCGGGATATGTAGCGAGTCGGAGTACCCTTGCTGTTACTCTGCTTTGTCCACAGAGTTGAGGTTGGTCATGCGGATCTTAACCAGCTCGGTGATCTCACGCATGCCCTCCTTGGCCGGCTTCTTGGGATCGAAGCAGGCGGGGTTCTCGGCCATGTAGGCCATGAAGCCCTTGGTGAAGGCCTGACGCAGCTCGGTGGCGTAGTTGACCTTGCAGATGCCGTTCTTCACAGCCTCGGCAACCTGCTCATCGGGCACACCGGAGGTGCCGTGCAGAACCAGCGGCACGTCGACGGCGTCGCGGATGGCCTTGACCACGGACTGCTCGATGTGCGGATCGCTCGTGTACACGCCGTGGCTGGTGCCAACGCCAATGGCCAGCGAGGTGCAGCCAGTGCGCTCGACGAACTCCTTGGCCTCGGCAGGATCGGTGTAGGGGCTCTCGCCCTCAACCGCGGGACCGTCGTCCTCCTTGCCGCCAACCTTGCCAAGCTCAGCCTCGACGGGCACGCCCATGGCGCGGCCAGCATCGGCGACGGACTTGGTCAGAGCGATGTTGTCCTCGAAGGACTCGTGCGAACCGTCGATCATGACGGAGGTGTAGCCCGTGCGGAAAGCCTGCATGCAGCGGTCATAGCCATCGCCATGATCGAGGTGCAGGGCAACAGGCACGGAAGCGCGCTCGGCGGCAGCCTTGACCATACCGTAGAAGTAATCCAGGCCAGCGGTCTTGATGGTGCCCGGGGTGGTCTGCATGATGACGGGGGACTCGGTCTCCTCGGCAGCGGCCAGAACGGCCATAACAAACTCGAGGTTCTCGACGTTGAACGCGCCGACGGCGTAGTGGCCGGCCTGAGCGTCCTTGAGCATCTTTTCGGTGGTAACAAGTGCCATGAGCGTTTGCTCCTCTCCCTCGCCCGCATCTGGACATCGGGCGTACGTGTCCGCAAGGCGTTTTACCTTGCGTTTTACTGCGTTCATTGTATGAAATTCAGCGGGTATGAATGTGCGGGATGCTGTCACTCCGCAGGGCAAGACTCTCAATTTTGAAAAGCAAACGGAAGAGATTGGGGCCAATTCCCTCTGTTCGATATTGAGGTTTTCGCGGGAATCGACTTTCTTTTATAGAAAAGATAAGTAATCGAAAGGCGTTTTCTTACTCAAAAAGAAAATGAACGAAAATGAACTCAACACAATTCCTGCAAATTTGGCTGAGAATGGAGCTGACATGGTCCAAGTTGCAACCCGAGCTTTTGCCGACGAACGCCGTGCCGCCATCATGGAAATGCTCGAGCATAATGCCTCGGTGCAGGTGGCAGAAATCGCCCAGACCTTTGGCGTGTCCTCCGTCACGGCCCGCGCCGACTTGGACGCCCTCGCCGAGTCCGGCAAGCTGCGCCGTACGCATGGCGGTGCCGTGTCGCTCCACAAGCGCCTGACCGTCTCCACGCAGGACCGGCGCATTAACGTCAACGTTGCCGCCAAGCAGGCCATCGCACAAGGCGCCATTGAGCTCGTCAGCGACGGTGACACCCTGCTCGTCGACTCGGGCACCACGGCACTCGAATTTGTCCGCCTACTCGACCAACGCGACGGCATCACCGTCATCACGGCCGACATTACCATTGCCGATTACATCGACGAGAGCATGCCCTCGGTCGACGTCGTCATGCTGGGCGGCGCGCTGCGTAAGGGCCACCGTTATCTGTACGGTCCGCTCACCATGCAGGCGTTGCAAATGGTCCACGCCGACCTCGCCATCATGTGCCCCGGCGCCTTTGTCCCGGGCTGTGGCTTCACCACCGACTTTCCGCAGATGGCCGAGACCAAAACGGCCATGATCGTCGCCGCGCGTAAGAGCGTGGCACTCATGGACGCGAGCAAGGTCAACGGACGCGGCATGTACCGCTTCGCCGAACTTACCGATGTCGACAACATCGTGATGGACCGTGACCCCGATCACGCCGTCGCCACCTCAATCGCCGAGATCGTCGACAACACCCGCCCAAATCTCCTCATCGCCGGCGCTTAAACAAAAACCACCACAAAGGTGCCTGTCCCCTTTGTGGTGGTTTTGACGGCACGGCGGTTCGCTCCGCCAGTTTGTCTCAATCTGTAACAACTAGGCCCTTAAAAGCCGGCTAACTGTTACAGATTGAGATAATCCCACTCGACCTCCGCCCTTAATCTAAATCTGTAACAGATAGAGTCGATTTAGCCGTCCAGATGTTACAGATTGAGACAGTTGGATGCGAAACAATCTTCGCGGGAGTGACCCTCTAACAAAGAGACGCCACATATCGACCGAAGCCCGGCAGCGCAAACTCGAAACGTCCCTGTAAGGGCTCCTCAATCACCCCAGCCTCAATCAGACGTTTCTTATACGTCGAAATCGAACCAGAGCTTTTCTTAAGCCGCGCAGCCAATTCTTGCCTGGTCGTTGTCCCCTCCGGATTCATTGCACGAAGAAAAGCCAAGTCCCCCTGTGAAAGTTCTGCCGCGGTCGAGGCAAAAACACGCGATTCGAGCTCCTCTTGCGCAAGCTTCGCGCCTCGTTCGACATCTTCAAAGGAAACCTCAGACGCTTGGCGCGAAGCATTCCATGCCCGATATCCCACCAGCTGGAACATAAATGGAAAGCCATCGATCGCCTCGGCGGCACGATCGACCGCCTCATCAGAAATCGTCTTGCCGCCGTCTTCGATCGTCAGCCGGAACGCTTCTTTTACCTCGGTCGGTGAAATAGATCCCAACGAATGTTGTGCAGCACGACGAAGGAACGAAGTCGATTTTCCCGTCAGCAACGCCAGCACGCGAAACGGCAGCCCTGCCATAAGCAAAGCCACCTTTTTGTTCTCACTCACAAAATGCTGGTAAGTGGTAACGAGCTCCGTCATTTGTGCAAACGATGCATCCACCTCGTCAACGGCGATAAGTACCCCGGTGCCAGTCGCTTCAAGCTGAGCAAACAGGGCGTTCATCTTAGTACGCCAGTTGGCGCCTTCAAATTCAATATCGACGTTTTCCCAGCTCATACTACCTATGGGGGCAATCCCAACACTGTTCACACGCCTAGAAGCAGGCTTTTCGATCAAATGGGCGGCCGATTCATTGAGGCGCTGCAGAATGTCTTCGAGCATCCCGTCCGAAGCCGTCACGTTCGCCGTAATCCAGCCTTCTTGTTGGGCGCGGTACGACAGATATGCCAAAAGAGCTGTTTTGCCCGTCCCGCGCGCGCCGTAGAAAATCGAGCATAGGTTGGGGTCGGAATCGGCGCTTTCAAACGCCAGCACCATATCATCAATGATTTGCTCACGACCGGCCATGTATGCCGGCACACGTCCGAACATCGGCGTGAACGGATTTGCTTGCCTGTACGCTGTCGCCGCCGCCATAAAGCCTCCCTTGAACTCACGTAATTCCATTATGCCCTACAACCCTTGATTTTTTTGAGCGCCTTTGAGTTTCTTGAGCATGCTTGAGTTCTTTGAGCAAATGGCCAACAGCGGCGCTGACCGTCCTCTTCGAACAAAACAAAAACCACCACAAAGGGGACTATCCCCTTTGTGGTGGTTTTGACGGTGGAAGTGGAGCGTCGTTACTTGGAGAGCTCGTCAGCAAGGGCCTCGATCTGCGCGCGCGAGGCGTCGTTGAGCGAACCCAGGACGGTCACCTTGTTCTGCGTCAGGGTAATGTCCTTCATGCCCTCGAGCTCCTTGGTCATGACCTTGGCAGCGGCAGGCGCCCAGGAACCGGCCTCGACAAGCGCCACGGTACGGTTCTGGTAGGCATGCTCGGCGAGCGTGTGGATGAAGGTGCTCATGAACGGGAAGATCTCGCCCTGGTAGGTGATGGAAGCGAGCACCAGACGGTCATAGCGGAACGCGTCCTCAACCGCCTCGGCCATATCGTCGCGAGCCAAGTCAAAGACGGAGACCTTCTGGCCGCGAGCCTCGAGCGCAGATGCAAGCTCCTCAACGGCAGCCTTCAGATGGCCGTAGACGCTCGCGTAGGCAATGGTGATGCCCTCGTCCTCGGGCTGATAGCTCGACCAGGTGTTGTAGGTGTCGAGATAGTAGCCCAGGTTCTCGGTTAGCACGGGGCCGTGGAGCGGGCAGATAACCTGGATGTCCAGATCGGCGGCCTTCTTAAGCACGGCCTGCACAAACTTGCCGAACTTGCCCACGATACCAAAGTAGTAACGACGCGCCTCGCAGGCCCAGCCTTCCGGATCCTCGATATCGTTGGCGCCGAACTTGCCAAAGCCGTCGGCGCTAAAGAGCACCTTATCAGTGGACTCGTAAGAGAACAGCACCTCAGGCCAGTGCACGTTGGGGGCGCCGACAAAGGTCAGGCTGTGGCCGCCCAGGTCGAGCACGTCGCCCTCTTTGACGACCATCTTGCGCTCGGGATAATCGGTGCCAAAGTAGTTGACCATCATGCGGAAGGCGCCCATGCTGGCCACAATCTGCGCCTGGGGATAGCGCTCCATAAAGGCGGCGATGCCAGCGGAGTGATCGGGCTCCATGTGATGGACGACCAGGTAATCGGGCGTGCGACCGTCGAGCACGGCTTCGATGTTACCGAGCCACTCGTCGACAAAACCGCCGTCGACCGAATCGGCGACAGCGATCTTTTCGCCCAAGATAACGTAGCTGTTGTATGCCATACCGTTCCCGGACACATCGTACTGGCCCTCGAACAGGTCAATGTCGTGATCGTCGACGCCAACGTAGCGGATATCCTTGGTGATCTCCATCAGGCAAAGCCTCCTAGATAGACAAAAGAGCCCGTCTATCATAGCACTCGGCTGCATCCCAACAGCTATCTGCCGGCATCCTTACTGATTGTTATTGAAATGCGATAAATCGCCGTTTACCAGCACAAACTATGTGCGCGGTATCGCCGTGCTATGTCGAATGATGAGCTGGCCGGGAATACGAATGGCAACGGTTTTGCCCACCGTACCCGCCTCGGGAACCGCATGCTCAAACACCTCGCGTCCGCGCTGATGCAGATCGAACCGCACGGTCGTGAGTTCGTTGTGTGCGACAAAGTCGTCAAGCGAATCGTCGACACCCACCACGCTCACGTCCTCGGGCACGCGCAGACCGCTATCGCGCAGCGCGGCAATCGCTCCGTTTGCCATCTGGTCGTTTGCCGCATAGATCGCCGTCATGGTGCGGTCGTGCTCGGCCAGATACCTGCCGGCCTCGTATCCGCTGTTGGCAGACCAGTCTCCCTCGAGCGGCTCCACCGGCTCGATATGCCTGCGCTCGAGCGCGTCTTGCCAACCGGCGCGACGGAACTGCTCGTCCACCGAGAAGGACGGGCCGCCGATATATCGAATCTGCTCGTGACCAAGCTCAAACAGGTGATCCATAAGCAGCAGCGAGCAACCGTAATGGTCGGAATCGACCGTGGTCACGCGCGGATGCGCATACATGGTGACGATAACCGTGCCGATTCCCGGCAGCGGATCGAACGTCTCAAAGTCGGGCGCCATGCGGCTCATGCCGATGATGATGCCATCGACCGGCAGCGCCGCCATGCGACGCGTGGCTTCGGCAAGCGAAAACTCCTCGGTCTTGGACATCTCGACCAGCGTGATGGCGCAGCTATGCTCGCGAGCGGCGCTGGCGATACCGTCGATCATTGTCAGGTTCCCAAACTTGGTGACGTCGTTGACGCATAGGCCGACCGAATGGTAGCGACCGTCGCGCAGGGAACGCCCAGCATAGCTCGGGCGAAAGCCGAGCTCTTGCATGGCAGCCTGTACGCGCTGGCGCGTCTGCTCGTTCACATTGGGCAGGCCGTTGGCGACGCGCGAGACCGTCTGCTGCGAAACGCCAGCAGCGCGGGCGACGTCGGCCATGGAAACCGGACGCGAGCCTGTATCGTTGGAGGGGCGCCTTGCCACAAGATCACCTTCACCCTTGCGAGATCGGAATAGCGTGCATGCCCTCTGCGCGGGAATTTAACCCGCGCAGAGGGCCGCTATCGTCGGACGCATGTTAACGTACTCTACTTTTTCTAGCTGCAGCTTTTCTGCTCTATAAGTCCATACGGCACTACCGTTCACGGCCGAAAATCTACCGATTACCAGATTCTCAAAAAGTGATATGCGTTGTGTTATGAGTACGTTAACATAGCCCTTAACGTGCGGCATCGTGGATGCTGAGTTCACACCGCTTCAAATTGTTAACGTACTCATAACGACGCAAAACTCACCTGTTCGTGCCAAGGAAAGGACCCTCATGACCGCCCCCGACGAAAAGACGCTCGCTACGCTCACCAAGCTGTTTGAGGAGGAGTTTGGCCCCATCGGCGACCGCCAGGTGCTCTACGTGCACGCGCCCGGCCGCTCCGAGATCAGCGGCAACCACACCGACCACGAGGGCGGCCACGTCATCGCCGGCTCGCTCGATGTCGCCGTCGACGGCATTGCCGTGGCAACCGACACCAACAAGGTCCGCGTTGCCGACGAGGGCTACCCCACCTTTGAGATCACGCTCGACACGCTGGATGTTCAGGAGTCCGAGAAGGGCACGTCCGCGAGTCTCGTCCGCGGCATGGCCCATGAAGTTGCAGCCCTGGGCGTTGAGCCCCACGGCTTCGACTTCGCCTTCACCTGCTCCGTCCCCTCGGGCGGCGGCCTTTCGAGCTCCGCTGCCGTCGAGGCAGCATACGGCCGCGCCATGGAGACGCTCTGGGGCGCACCCGCCATTGAGCCCGTCGCACTCGCTCAGATGAGCCAGCGCACCGAGAACAACTACTACGGCAAGCCCTGCGGCCTGATGGACCAGGCTGCCGTGTGTCTGGGCGGCCTTGCCTACATGGACTTTGAGGACCAGGTTCAGCCTAAAACACAGAAGCTCGAGCTTAACTTTGAGGATCACGGCTATGCGCTCGTGCTCGTTAAGGTGGGCGCCGACCACGTCGCCGCTACCGACGACTACGCCGCCGTTCCGCGCGAGATGCAGGATGTTGCCGCCGAGTTTGGCAAGGCACGTCTGTGCGAGGTCGACGTTGCCGACTTTGACGCCAAGCTGCCCGAGCTGCGCGCCAAGCTGGGCGACCGCGCCTGCCTGCGCGCCGTTCACTACTGGTACGAGAACGGCCTGGTCGACAAGCGCTGGGCAGCTCTTAACGCCGGCGACATCGACCAGTTCCTGGTCCTGACGCGCGAGTCCGGCGCCAGCTCCGCCATGTACCTGCAGAATGTCGTTGCCAAGCTGGGCTCCGAGCAGCCCTCCATGTATGCCCTGGCCCTTGCCGAGCACGTGCTCGACGGCCGCGGCGCCGTCCGCATCCATGGCGGCGGCTTTGGCGGCACCATCCAGGCCTTCGTGCCGCTCGATTTGGTCGACACTTTCATTGCCAAGATGAACGGCTGGCTTGGCGAGGGTTCCGCCCGTCACTACGCTATCTCTGACAAGGGGGCATACGCGGCATGGCTGTAATGACCGACGTGCGCGAGGCTGCGCAGAACCTGATCGAGTACGCCATCCACCGATCCATGATCGGGCAGGACGACCGCATCTGGGTCTACAACACCATTCTTGAGTGCATTGGCGCCACAGGCCCCGCGCTCGACATGACCTGGGCGCTGCAGACCGAGAAGCTCTCGCTTTTGCACCCCGATACCCTCCCCGACTTTGATCTTGAGGGCACGCTCGCCGCGCTTTCCGAGGCCGCCGTCGCCAACGGCACTGCCGAGGACACGGCGTCGGGCCGCGACCGCATCGCCATGCGCATCATGGGTGTGCTTATGCCGAGGCCTTCGGTTGTAAACGAGGAGTTCAACGGACGCATGGGCGTCAACGAGCCCAAGGCCGCGACCGACTGGTTCTACGGCCTGTGCTGCGACGCCGGCTATGTGCGCCGCGCCGCCATCGCGCGCAACATCAAATGGAGCACCCCAACCAACTGGGGCGATCTTGAGATTACCATCAACCTGTCCAAGCCCGAGAAGGACCCGCGCGACATTGCCGCGGCCGGCGCTGCCAAGAACACGGGCGAGAAGTATCCCGCCTGCCAGCTCTGCATCGAAAACGAGGGCTATCCCGGACGCTCCGCCGCAGCCGACGGCGGCGCTCACCCCGCTCGCCAGAATCTGCGCGTTATCCCCATCCAGCTCGACGGCGAGCGCTGGGGCTTCCAGTACAGCCCGTACGCGTACTTTAACGAGCACTGCATTGCCATGAGCTCCGAACATCGTCCGATGCACGTCAATCGCAAGGGTCTCTCCTGCCTGCTCGACTTTGTGGACCTGTTCCCGCACTACTTTATCGGCTCCAACGCCGACCTGCCCATCGTGGGCGGCTCGATCCTGTCGCATGACCATTTCCAGGGTGGCGCGCACGAGTTCCCGATGATGCACGCGGCCGAGGTCTCGCAGTTTAGCGTGCCCGGATTTGACCAGGTCACCGGCACCGTGCTGCAGTGGCCGCTCTCGGTGCTGCGCCTGCGCTCGCACGACCGTGCTCAGCTGCTCGATGCCGCCGAGAAGATCATTCTCGCCTGGCGCGAGTGGACCGACGAGTCCGTGGGTGTCATCGCGCACACGGCGGACGGCGTGGCTCACAACACCGTGACGCCCGTCATCCGCCGCGTGGACTCCCGCGGCAATGCCGGTGGCGATATCTACGAGGCCTACCTGGCGCTTCGCTGCAACATTACGACCGATGAGCATCCGCTGGGCGTGTTCCATCCGCATGCCGAGTATCACCACATTAAGAAGGAGAACATCGGCCTGATTGAGGTCATGGGCCTGGCCATTCTTCCGCCGCGCCTGGTTCCCGAGCTCGGTGCTGTTCGCGAGCACCTGCTGGCAGCCAAGGTCGACGCGAGCTACGACCTTGCCACCGCGCTCGAGGGCGACGACCTTTGCCGCAGCCACGCCGCATGGGCCGAGGACATTTTTGCCCGCCGCGCCGACGAGCTTACGGCGGACAACGCCATCGATATCCTGCACGAGGAGGTCGGCGTGGTGTTTGGCCACGTGCTCGACAACGCCGGCGTCTTTAAGTGGGACGAGGCCGGCCGCGCCGCCCAGCAGCGCTTCATCGACTCGCTGTAGCATACGGGTTCGAGCCTCATCAGCGGCCACGACATAACCGCCCACACGACAACGGCGCCCGCCGGCAACATCGCCGACGGACGCCGTTTTTGATGCAAGGATAGCTAATTTGCACCAAAACAAGGAGTGTCCCAAACTGCCGGCAGAAAAGGATCGTCCCTAGGTGTCGACCTAAACCACCACATTATTCGATGGAAAAACGTGGTTGTCTCCCACATTATTCGATGGAAAAACGTGGTTCACTCCCACATTTTTCGATGGAAGGACCAAAACAGTCTTATACTAACCATGGTCGTTAGGAGGCAGTATGCAGCGACAGCTAATGGACGAACTCATCGCTTGGAAATCTAGGGCAAACCGCAAGCCCCTCCTGCTTAAGGGGGCCCGCCAGACGGGAAAAACCTGGCTTCTCAACGAATTCGCAGGCCAGCAGTATCAAAACGTCATCCGTTTTGACTTTATGCTCGAACCGGGCGCACGTTCGCTGTTCGACGGAAGCCTTGACCCCAAACGCATCATCTCCCAGATAGAGCTCCTGCGCGGCCAGACCATAACGCCGACAGACACACTCATCATCTTCGACGAAATCCAAGAGGCACCGCGTGGCATCACCTCGCTCAAATACTTCAACGAGCTGGCGCCGGAATACCATATCGTGGCAGCCGGCTCCTATATGGGCCTTGCACTCCGGCGAGAAAACGAGTCGTTCCCCGTCGGCAAGATCGACCAGCTCACCATGCGCCCCATGGGGTTTGCCGAGTTCGTTCGTGCCGTCGATGGCGGTCCGCTCGCAGATGCCATCCTTGCCGCAAACATGGACCTGCTGGCAAACGTTTCCGAAAAGCTCGAGCGCCTGCTCAAGGAATACCTCGTTGTCGGTGGCATGCCAGAAGTTGTCTCCGCTTTCGCCGCCTCCCACGATTTCATCGAGGCCCGCAGGCTTCAGCAGCAGATTATCGAGGCTTACGAATCCGATTTTGGCAAGCATGCGCCAGCCCGCATCGTCGAGCGCATGAGGCTGGTTTGGAAATCCCTTCCCGGCCAGCTCGCAAAGGAAAACAAGAAGTTCATCTACGGCGCGCTTCGCCCCGGGGCACGAGCACGCGATTTTGAGGAAAGCCTCCAGTGGCTCATGGACTATGGAATCGTTCATAAGGTACCACGTGTTTCCGCCCTAAGAGCACCGCTCACAAGCTACGAGGATCTCTCGGGCTTCAAGCTGTTCTGCATCGACACCGGCATCCTCGGAGCACTCTCCGGCCTCTCGCCGGCCATTGTTCTGAACGGGCCCGCCGTTTTTACGGAGTTCAAAGGCTCGCTGACCGAGCAATACGTCGCACAGGAGCTTTTGCTCCAAGGCAAAACTCCCGCGTATTGGTCATCCTCCTCCGGCAATGCAGAGACTGACTTTGCCATCGACCATGCGGGGACCGTGCTTCCGCTCGAGGTCAAGGCGGCAGAGAATCTCAAAGCAAAGAGCCTGAGGATTGCCTGCGAGAAGTTCAAGCTCGAGCGCTGCGTGAGAACATCGTTAGCGGCATATAGAGACGAGGGCACGCTCGTCAACATTCCGCTCTGGGAGATTGGGCAAATCGACAAGCTGGCATAGGCGCTGTGGAGGGGGTGCCCCGTAAGGAGTGTCCCAAACTGCCGGCAGAAAAGGAACGTCCCCATCTGCCGCATTACGTCGATGTTTTAGCAACGACAGCGAAAACCCGCCAGAGCGAGCAAGGTGCCTTGAAACGAAAGGCAGATTGCCGCTCTGGCGGGCTTGCAGCGTCGAGCCGTTACGCGGTTTGGTAAAACCGCGTAACTCTACAGCTCCGTTACTTCCACGCTGTTGTAGATCTCGTCCCAGCGGTCCATGACCAGGTGGCCGGTCTTGGGATCCATGGCGTTGAGCTTGCCGCAGGTATTGGCGGTCTTGAGCACCGTGACGTCGTCGGCACCAGCAGCAATGGCATGCGCAAAGCCGGCGATGGTCGAGTCACCGGAACCCGTCGCGTTCACAGCCGCAATCGCGGGCGTCTTGGCGCGGAACGCGCGGCCCTCATGGAAGCCCACCGAACCGGCAGCACCCATCGAAACGACAACCCAGGGAATACCGGCAAAGCGGCCATCGGAGGCAAGCGCCTCGCGCAGGGCATCGACATCGTCGGTCGTAAAGGACGTACCCAGCAGGCCGTTAATCTCGGTCAGGTTGGGCTTTACGAGCTCAGGCTTAGCGTCGGACTCCAGCGCGGCCTCCAGCGATGCACCCGAAGTGTCGAGCAGCACCTTGGCGCCCGCCTCCTCGGCAATCTTGACGAGCTCGGCATAGTAGCCGGCATCGACGCCACGCGGCAGCGAACCCGAAAGCGTCACGACGTCCGCCTTCGCTGCAAGCTCGGCGAACTTTGACGTAAAGGCCTCGAGCTCGGCAGGCGCAATCTGCGGACCGCTCTCCAGCAGCTCGGTCTGATTACCCTCGTGCAGAATATTCAGGCAAATGCGCGTCTCACCGGCGATGGGCACAAAGTCGTTCTTGACGCCGTCGGCATCCATAAGCTCGGCCATATAGGCACCCATGTGGCCGCCGAGCAGGCCGGTCGCGAGCACATCGTCGCCCAACTGCAGCAGCACTCGGCTCACGTTGAGGCCCTTGCCGCCAGCGGTCTTTTCGGGCGTCACACGGTTAACATCGTCGATGATCAGCTTGTCGAGCTGATAGCGCGTATCAATCGACGGGTTCATGGTAACGGTCAGAATCATATTGAACTCCTGTTTCCGGGGCACGACGTGTGCGACCCCAAACATACGATAGCTCGTTAAAGGATCTCGATCTTAAAGCCGCGGGTGACGGTCTCCCCCGGCTTGGCAACCAGGCAGCCACGCTTGTGCTCCAGAATATCGTCCTCGTCGGAGCAAGTAGACAGGCCACCCCACGGTTCCACGGCCACAAAGTCGCCCTCGGGCTTGCTCCATACAATCAGGTACGGCATATCCGGGAACGTCAGGCGCACGCCCTTGTCCTCGGTTTTCTTGGTCAGCGTAACCACGCGGCTGTCGAGCACGTCAAAGATGGTCTCCGCGAAGTCGAAGAGTTCGTGGGTCAGCGGCAGGTCGTGGCCGACCATCGGGTTTTTGCTGCGATGCTCGACATCAATCAGGCCCGTCGAGGGAACGGCAGTACAGAGCTCGGCGGCCTCACGCTGATCAAAACGAAGCTCATAGTCGTCATAGGACTCGCCCTCGTCGAGCGGGCACTTAAAGCCGGGGTGGCCACCCACAAAGAATGGCATATCCTCGGTGCCCTCATTGGTCACCTCGTACGACACGGCCACTTTTTCCGAATCAATCGTGTAACGAGCAACGATCTTAAACGGATACGGATACTGCTCGAGCAGTTCGGCATGGTCGGCAGAGCTCAGGCTCAGCGCAACCATGTTGTCGCTCTGCTCCTCGAGCTTCCACTCCTGCTTGCGGGCAAAGCCGTGGCGGGCGAGCTTTACCTCGTGGCCGCCCATGGTCATCGCGCGGCCGTTACGAAGGCCGCCGCAGATGGGGAAGCAAATGGGTGCCTGACCCGACCAGACCGAAGGATCGCCCTGCCACAGGTACTCGCGACCGTTGGCTTTAATCGAAGTGAACGATCCGCCAGCCGTGCTCAGTGCCACGCGAATAGAACCGTTATCAAGAACAAACTCCATAGGAGCCTTCCCTTTCGTACGCCAGCCCGCCGAGTCAGTGGGGCTGATAGAAAACCGGCCCGCGCCCCCTCACAGAAACGCGAGCCGTCAACGGACTAGTTAATTACGCCGGATACCCGCTAATCATGGTATTCGCCACGGTCCCACTTCTCGAGGAACTCGTCAAAGAAGTGCGGGTCGGCCTGGGCCTCGGCGTCGGCCTTGTTGCAGGCATCGATCTTGGCGATCAGGGCATCGTGCTCGGGAGTCTTCTCGTAGGGCTCCTCCAGGAAGGCGAGCATGATGTCGGCCATCAGGAACTCGCCGGTGATCTTGCCGCCAAAGCCCACGATGTTGGCGTTGAGCTCGCGACGGGCATACAGGGCAGAGGTCATGTCGCGGACCAGGGCGCAACGGGCGCCGGGGACCTTGTTGACAGCGTTGGTGATGCCGATACCGGTGCCGCACAGGGCCACGCCAAAGTCGGCCTTGCCGCTGGCAACGGCATCGCCCACGGCCTTGCCGTAGATGGGATAGTGCGTGCGGCTGTGGCTATAGGTGCCGCAGTCGAGCACCTGATAGCCGGCCTGCTCCAGGCGGTCGGCCAGATAGATCTTCTCGTCCGTAACGATATGGTCGCAACCGATTGCGATGGTCTTCTTCATCAGAACGTCCTTTCGTCTGAATTCACAAGTTGAGGTAGAAGTTCGAGTTCTCGGTGGCTCTCGTTAGGCCATCTTGTTGAGCATGTCGACACGAATCTGGTGACGACCGCCGGCGTACTGGGCGCGCAGGAACTCGCGAGCGATCTTCTTGGCGACCTCGGTGCCAACGACGCCCGGGCCCATGGTGACCATGCGCGAACCGTTGTGCTCGCGGGTCATGTAGGCAGAGCGCTCGTCGGAAATGTTGGCAACGACCATGCCCTTCATCTTGACGGCGGCCATATAGGAACCGACGCCGTACTTATCGAAGGCAAAGCCCTGGGAATCCTTGTGCTCCAGCAGGTCCTTGGCAACGGCGGTCGCAGAGTCGACAAAGTCCGCGGCAGGGGTCTCGGAATAGTCGACGACCTCGTGACCGTCGGCGATGAGCATCTCCTTGATGGACTCCTTCATCGACATACCGTCGGCATCGGAAGCGATTACAACCCTCATGACATCCTCCTTGAGAGATACGCAGGTGCGTAGTTTCTGTTTGGAAGTGTTGAATCGCGCTCAGGTCCGGGCATCTGAATGTGCGGTTCTTCACTGTTCATGTTTATTTGAACACATTCGAACAGCAACTGCAACAACTATTTGTTTATCTTTGTTCTTTTTTGAACAAAAACCGTTCACGGATGATTGTCGACCGTTTGGACCCGGCGCGGACGTAGCGACCATGTGTTCAACAAACAAAAGGGCGGCCGAGAATGTGTCTCGGCCGCCCTTCGGCGGTATTCCCCGGCATATACAGCTGCTTTAGTTACTCAGGCTGCCCGCTCTTCTTGGCATGTTTGGACGGAGCGCCCAAGAAACGACCCGTCAGATAGTTCGCGGGACCGGAGGCATCGATCCCCAGCAGCACGTGTCCCAGCCACAGAAACGCCGCGAGCACCAGCAACGGGATAACGCACGAGGTCACGATCATCACGATGACGCCTTCGATCAGATCGGTCACTTGCTGCACGATCTCATCGGTCATCTGCTTTGCCCCGCTGGTTACCGATGTGACCAGGCTCGAGGCACCGTCGGCAAGCTGCTCAAGCACGTTCTTGGACTCTGTGGACTCGGTCTTTTTCTTGCTTGCTTTGGAGCTGTCGCTATCTGCCGCACCCGCAGCGTCGGCTGCCTTTTGCTCCGCCGCTTCGATGCTCACTCGATACGTCTCATCGACCTTCTGCGACACCCATACGCTCGCCGGTACGAGCGCCATGCCGATCATGGCGACCACCAGCACGCGCGTCGCAACGCGACGCAGGACGGCGCTCGTGCTCCAACGCCCGTGGATGCCGAGCGACACCGCAAAGAGCACCAGCGAAAGCGGTATTAGAATGCCGAGACCGACTGACCACAAAATGGTCAGCAGGTATTTCTCGAGGTAGAGCACGGCAAGCACGATGCCCAAGTTGCCCGAAAGCTGAGCGAGCTGCTCCGCCACCGGCGTTCCGGTGTCACCAGGCAGCGCCGTAATACCCGCAGACAGCGCCACGCACGACGTCGTGAGCGCCAACACGTTGCCCTTCTTTTGGTCGATGACCTCGATAGTTGAGTCCCAGGTCTTGGTGTCGGCAAAATGCGGGCGCGCGACAAAACCCGACAGAAGCGCCAGTACCACGAGCGCAACGATGAACCCGATTTGCAACTTTTTGTTTGCACACACGACATCGGACAGGCTGGGTTGCAGCTCGGTCACTGTCGTATGCTCGGTTATTTGGACAGGGCGCCCATGAGCCATCTCGTGCGCGCCTTTCTTTTGAATCGATCCGTTGTCCGGCATTTGGATACCTCCTCAGTCCGGCCTGTATTGCGGATGGAAGTATACCCACGAAGCAAAATATCCAACAGCGCCGAATAAGTTGCGGTGAAATAGGGACTGTTTTTGCTGTTAGAAGGCCCATTCAGTCCCTATTTCACCGCAACTTAGGCTGAGGGACAGAAAAGCCCTGCCGCGGGGTTGCGACAGGGCTTTTGGAAGGGGACTTGGTTGTGAGAGTTCGTTAGGCGAGCTTGGCCTCAAGATCGGCGATGCGCTTGTAGGCATCGATGGTAAAGCGGGTCTGCTTCTCCAGAATCATGGTGGTCATGAGAGTATCCTGAGCATGGGCCATGATGAAGGTCATCTCCATCTCGCCGCCGCCGGCCTCCTGCGAAAGCAGCTTGGTCTGCGTGTCGTGGGCGCCGATAAGTGCATCGCTGGCATCCTTGTGCAGCTGTTCGGCCTTCTCAAAATCACCCTCGCGAGCAGCATCGAGTGCCGCAAGCAAATCGGTCTGGGCGTCACCTGCGTATGCGACAATCTCGAATCCAACCATCGAGATTTCTTCTTTGGTTGCCATATTGCGTTCCTTTCACATATGAACCAATGGAGAGCATCGCGTCCGGGCATACGCGCTGCGTTGTGTATGCCAGAAACATTATCATTCAAACAAAAAAGAACAGCGCAAAACGTTATTTCAAGCTATGAACGGTCAATTTTCGTCCGTGAACGGTTTTTAAACCAATCTGAACAATATCGAACACAGTTAGCGACAACCCAAACAGGACCGCACCCTAATGCAAATCGCGCACCGTATCGCCCTCTACGAGCACACCGGGGATCAGCATGTGCTCCACGCCAGACGCACCCCCCTCGGCGCCGGCAATCTTGTCGACCGCCCACATGCCGACGCGCTTGTTGTCAAAGCGCACCGTCGTCAGGCGACGGTCAGGCACGATATCGCCCAGGCTGTCATCAACACCCACCACGCTCACATCCTGGGGCACGCGCTTCCCGCGCGACTCGAGCCCACGGATGCAGCCATATGCCATGGCATCGTTGGAAGCATAAATGGCCGTACAGGTCGGATCGTCCGCCAGAGCCTGACCGGCAGCATATCCGCTCTGTGCCGTCCAATCGCCACGGACGAGTCGCGGCGGCTCAATGCCATGCGCACGCAATGTCTCACGCCAGCCTTCCTCGCGCCGCATGCCCGAAAGCGAGCGCTCGGGGCACGAGATAAAGTGCACGGTCTTGTGCCCCTGTCCCAGCAAGTACTCGACAACTTGGCGCGAGCAATCGAACTGGTCGTTATCGACCGTTGAACAGAGCGGGTGCTCCAGCATGGTAACGAGCACCGTCTGCATACCGGGAAGCGGCTCAAAGGTACCAAAGTCTGCCGGCATACGGTTCATGATCACGACCATGCCGTCGACCGGCAGTGCGCTCATGCGCGACGATGCGCTCTCGAGGGTATACGGATGCCCGTCTACTTTAGTGAGGGTGATGGCATAGCCGTGCTTATCGGCGGCGGCGGCAAAGCCCTCCATACGGTCGAGGTTGCCGGTGCCGGTGATGTTGAACATGGCGACGCCGACGGTCTTAAACTTGCCGCGACGCAGCGATCGACCGGCAAAATTGGGGCGATAGCCCAGTTCGCGCATGGCGGCGCGCACGCGCTCCTTGGTCTCGGGGCGAACGCTGGGTGAATCGTGCACGGTACGCGAGACCGTCTGCTCCGAGACGCCCGCGAGACGCGCCACGTCCTTAACGGAAACCGATTTTTTAACAGCGGCCATAGGTCGATCTTTCTATGTCAACGATGCCATTGGTGGCACCCTACGCAGTCAAATGAAACGTCTTCAAGTATATCCAACGCCTCCCCACCATACGCTCACCACCCAAAACCTACCGTTCACCGACATTTTTGCTCCCCCGAACGGCTTTTGTCGTCCGAATGTTAACGTTGCCATTGTGCAAACACAGAGCCACCGGGCGGCTCAAACGTTTACGCGTAAGAAATCGACGGTTCGCAGGCACAGGAACCACCGGTTCGCTTCTTTTTTTGTGTCACAAAATGGCAACGTCAACATTTTGGCAAGCGAACGCCAGAAGTTTCCATCGTTGCTAACCCACCGACTCTTAGGAGCATTGCATGGAGCAACTCATCGCCACCATCGAAAAGGGCCAGCCCTTTTTCAACGCGATCGCCCGCAACAAGTACCTCAAGGCGATTCGCGACGGCTTTATCTCCGTCATCCCCATCATCATCTTCTCGTCCATCTTCTGTCTGGTAGCCTCGGTCCCCAACATCTGGGGTTTCTACTGGCCCGATGACATCAACAACGCCCTGTGGAAGTGCTACAACTACTCCATGGGCATCCTGGCCATCGCCTGCGCCGCCACCACGGCCAAGCACTTCGCCGACGCTCAGAACCGCGACCTGCCCAAGAACAACCAGATTAACTTCATCTCGTGCATGTGCGCGGCCATCATCGGCTTCTTGCTCCTTTCGAGCGACACCATCGCCACGGACGCCGCCAGCGGCTTCAACACCACCTACCTTGGCTCCAAGGGTCTGCTGACCGCTTTCATCGCTGCGTTTGTGACCGGCATCATCTACAAGTTCTTCATTAAGCGCAACATCACCGTCAAGATGCCCGAGCAGGTTCCGCCCAACATCTCGCAGACCTTTAAGGACATCATCCCCTTCTCCGTCTGCATCACCGTCTTTTGGGTCTTTGACATCGTCTTCCGCTCTGCCTTTGGCTTCTGCTTTGCCCAGGGCGTCATCCAGGTGTTCCAGCCCTTGTTCACCGCTGCCGACGGCTACATCGGCCTCGCTGTGATCTACGGCGCCATGAGCCTCTTCTGGTTCGTGGGCGTCCACGGTCCCTCGATCGTCGAGCCCGCCATCGCCGCCGCTCTCGTTGCCAACATGACCGACAACCTGGCTGCGTTCCAGGCCGGTCAACACGCTTCTGCCGTCCTGACGCAGGGCGCCCAGTACTTCGTCGTCTGCATGGGCGGCACCGGCGCCACGCTCGTCCTCGTCTTCATGTTCTGTTTCCTGGCTAAGTCCCAGGAGATGCGTGCGGTCGGTAAGGCCTCCATCGTCCCGGTCTGCTTCGCCGTCAACGAGCCGCTGCTGTTCGCCGCGCCCATCGTGCTCAACCCCGTCTTCTTTGTCCCGTTTGTCTTTGCCCCGATCGCCAACGTCTGGATCCTCAAGGTCTTTATCGACTTCCTGGGCATGAACGGCTTTATGTACACCCTGCCCTGGACCGTTCCCGGCCCCATCGGCACCATCATGGGCCTGGGCTTCCAGCCGCTCGCCTTTGTGATGCTCGCCGTCATCCTGGTCGTCGACTTCCTTCTGTACTACCCGTTCTTCCGTGCCTATGACGCCCAGAAGTGCGCCGAGGAGGCCGAGATCTCCCAGGAGGAGCTCGCCGCCAAGAACGCCGAGAAGGCTGCCAAGCTCAACGACGCCTTCCAGGGCAAGGCCGATGCCAAGAGCGTTGCCGACGGCGCCGCTGCCGAGGCCGTAAAGGCCGACGCCTCCCCCGCCGCTGCAGCCCCCGCCGCCGAGGCCACGGCTGCCAGCGACCTCAACGGCAAGCGCGTGCTCGTGCTCTGCCAGGGTGGCGGCACCTCGGGCCTGCTGGCCAACGCACTGGCCAAGGCCGCCAAGGAGCGCGGTATCGACCTGGAGACCGCTGCCGACGCCTATGGCAACCACGTGGACATGCTCCCCGACTTTGACCTGGTCGTCCTGGCCCCGCAGGCCGCGAGCTACCTCGCCGACCTGCAGAAGGACTGCGAGCGCGTGGGCAACAAGTGCGTCGCCTGCCGCGGCAAGCAGTACATCGAGCTCTCCCAGAACGGCGACAAGTCTCTCGCCTTCGTCTCCGAGCAGCTCTCCCTTTAGTCCGCTGTTCTAACGAACAGCGGCCGGCTCGACGCTGCGCGGCGCCCAGCCGGCCAGATTGCCGCTCAACTTCGGCGGCGCGACCACAAGGTCAGCGCCGCCTTGTTTCGGGGCAATCTGACTCGCCTGGGCGTCGCTCGCTGGCTTTGGCCCACTCTGCACCGTTTCCATTGTTCAAATGATTGGATCATTATGTCCGTTAACCCTGCTAGCGTCACCAACCCGCCCGCGCAGTTTCCCGAGGACTTTGTCTTTGGCGGCGCCACCGCTGCCTACCAGGTAGAGGGCGAGACCCGCACTCACGGTAAGGGCAAGGTTGCCTGGGACGACTTCCTGGAGGCCCAGGGCCGCTTCTCCCCCGATCCCGCTTCTGACTTCTACAACCAGTATCCCGTCGATCTGGAGCTGTGCGAGGAGTTCGGCATCAACGGCATCCGTCTCTCCATCGCCTGGAGCCGCATCTTCCCCAACGGCACCGGCGAGATCAACCCCGAGGGCGTGCAGTTCTACCACGACCTCTTCGCCGAGTGCCACAAGCATCACGTCGAGCCGTTCGTCACGCTGCACCACTTCGATACGCCACTCCCCCTCTTTGAGAAGGGCGACTTCCTCAGCCGCGAAACCATCGACGCCTTTGTGGACTTTGCCACCTTCTGCTTTAAGGAGTACGCCGACCAGGTGACCTACTGGTTCACCTTTAACGAGATCTGGGCCGACGCCTCTAACACCTACATCGAGGGCACCTTCCCCGGCGGCGTCAAAGCTCATCTGGCCGAGGCCTTCCAGTGCGAGCACAACATGATGCTCGCACACGCCAAGGCCGTGCTGGCCTTCCACAACGGCGGCTTTAAGGGCAAGATCGGCGTCATCCAGTCGCTGGAGTTTAAGTACCCGCTCAACGAGAACGACCCCGCCGACATCAAGGCCGCCAACAACGAGCACGTGCTGCAAAACCAGTTTTTACTCGACGCCACCTTCCGCGGCGACTATGCTCCCGACACCCTCGAGTGCGCCAACCGCCTGGCTGCCGTCTCGGGCGGCACCATCGAGATCCTGGACGAGGACCTCAAGATTATGCGCGAAGCAGCGCTCTACAACGACTACCTGGGCGTTAACAACTACCAGTGCCGTTTTTTGAAGGCTTACGATGGCGAGAACGACCTGCACCACAACGGTACGGGCGAGAAGGGCACCGGTCGCTGGCGCGTCAAGGGCATTGGCGAGCATGTGAACAAGTCCGGCATCCCCACCACCGACTGGGACTGGATCATCTATCCCGAGGGTCTGTTCGATCTGCTCGTCTACATTAAGCAGCGCTACCCCAACTACAAGCAGATCTTCATTACCGAAAACGGCATGGGCTACAAGGACCCCTACAAGGACGGTTTTGTGGACGACCAGCCGCGCATCGACTACATCGAGCAGCACCTGCGCTGGCTGCTCAAGGCCATGGAGGTGGGTGTCAACGTGGGCGGTTACTTCCTGTGGAGCCTGCAGGATCAGTTCTCCTGGACCAATGGCTACAACAAGCGTTATGGCTTCTTCTACGTTGACTTTGAAACCCAGAAGCGCACGCCCAAGGCAAGCGCCTACTGGTATAAGCACGTAGCGCAGACCCGTCGTCTGGACTAGCGGCTTGCGACCAGCGGAATTGCCCCGCTCACATAACCTGTCCCCATTTCTCAGCCGGGGGCGGCACGTCACACGACGCGCCGCCCCCGGCCTTTTTTGGGCAGACCGTACCGCACGTTTGTCTCAATCTGTAACATCTAGCTGAGTTTTTCGCTCCAAGCTGTTACAGATCGAGACAAACAGAACGCCCGAGCAGAAATATCTCAATCTGTAACATCTAGCTGAGATTTTCGGCCCTACCTGTTACAGGTTGAGATGAACGAGCCGAGCACGCCTACGCCCGCAGGTCCCTTACGCTGGAGCGCTCGACCAGCACGCCGGAGACGAGCGTCCGGCTTCTGGAGCTCGGGGCTTCCAGACCTGCGACGACCTCGTTAAGCGCACGGACGCCCAGCTCGCGATGGCGAAACTTCACCGATGTCAGAATCGAGTTGGGAATGGTCTTGTAGAGCTCATCGTCGAAGCCGATCACGGACACATCATCGGGCACACTGAGCCCTTTGTCACGTAGAGCCGTCATCACGCCGTTTGCCATGCAGTCGTTAGCAGCGAGGACCGCCGTGCAATCGGGCTTATCGGCAAGCACAAGACCCGCGGCATAGCCACTATCCGCATTCCAATCGCCCTGCAGAGGCTCAGGCGGCTCGATGCCACGCGCCTCGAGTGCCGCACGCCAACCTTTCATACGGCACTGGCTCGACAGCGACTCTTTCTTACCCGAAACGAAGTACACGTTCTTGTGACCATGATCCAAGAAGTACTCGCACGCCATGCGCGCGCCGCCCTCTTGGTCGTCACTAACGGTAGAGCAGGTAGGATGCTCCATCGACGTGATAATCACCGTCTTAAGGTCCTTCGGCGCCTCAAAGGTATCAAAGTCATCGACCATCTGACGCAGGTTGAAAATCATGCCATCGACGGGCAGCTGCGACATCCTGCGCGCTGCATCGGCGAGGGTCATCTTCTCCCCCGCTCGTTTCTTGATCATCGTGAGAGCAAAGCCTCGCTCTTCGGCGGCATCGGCGATACCGTCGATCATGTCCACGGCGCCGCCCGACAAGTGGAACAGCACCACGCCGATGCACCCGTAACGGCCCAACTTGAGTGAGCGCGCGGCAAAGTTAGTTCGAAATCCGAGCGCCTCCATGGCCGCATGGACCTTCTCGCGCGTCGACTCGCGCACGCTATCGGGCTCATTGATTACACGAGATACCGTCTTGAGAGACACGCCGGCGGCAACCGCCACATCGTTCATTGAGACGTTTTTCTTGTCCATCGTTGTCACTGCTTCTCCACTCGGGTCTCTATCGCTTGTTTTTTGCGTTCTAGCATACACTACCTGCCTGACTGATAAATCAACCGTTTACCGGACAAAATCGACCACTCACCCGTATATCCTTGTTGCTCTTCCAAAAATGTCTTACGTTGTCATTAACGAAATGACAACGTTGTCATTTCGCAATGCCTTCCTTACGCAGGAAGGCTTCCGGGCAGTCCTGACCATCCATCGACGACCAGTTCCATCCACATGCATCGCGCATCAAGTAGCAAAGGAGCTTTATGGACGCCATCGTAAAGATGCTCGAAAAGCATCAACCATTCTTTGAGAAGATCTCGAGGAACATCTACCTCCAGGCCATCAAGGACGGATTCCTTGGGTGCATGCCCATCGTCCTCACCTCTTCGATCTTTCTGCTGATCGCCACGCTTCCCGGCGTGGTCGGCATCACGCTGCCCCAGCCGCTCATCGACTGGTGCAACAAGCTCTACAACTTCACCATGGGTGTCATGGGCATCATGGTTGCCGGCACCACTGCCAAGAACTTCACGGCATCCATGAACCGTCGCATGCCCGCCGGCAAGGTGCTCAACGACGGCTCCACCATGGTGGCCGCCCAGTGCAGCATGCTTTTGCTCGCCGTTACGCAGTTCACCACCAAGTTCAACGGCTCCGAGCTTTCGGTCTTCGACTGCACCAGCATGGGTACGCGCGGTCTGTTCTCGGCCTATATCGCCGCGTTCATTACCGTGTGGGTCTATAAGTTCTGCGTCTCGCGCGATCTGACCATTAAGCTGCCCAAGGAGGTTCCGGGCGCCATCGCTCAGAACTTCCGCGACATTATCCCCTTTGGCGGCGCCGTCATCATCTGCGGCATCATCGATGTCGTCGTGCGCAACCTCATGGGCGTTCCGTTCTCCGAGCTGCTTATCAAACTGCTCTCCCCGCTCTTTACCGCTGCAGAAACCTATCCTGGCCTTATCCTTATCCAGGCAGCCACAGCGTTCTTCTGGTTCATTGGCGTCCACGGCCCCTCGATCGTCCAGCCGGGCATCGACCCCATCCGTCTTGCCAACCAGGCCGAGAACCTGCAGGTTCTGCTGGCCGGTGGCCACCCTGCCCACTCCCTCACCTTTAACATGTCGCTCGTGGGTGAGTTCGGCGGCACCGGCGCCACGTTCATCGTGCCGCTTCTGCTGATTCTCTTTATGAAGTCCAAGCAGCTCAAGGCCGTCGGTAAGGCCTCGATTGTTCCTGTTGCCTTTGCTGTCAACGAGCCGCTGCTCTTTGGCGCGCCGATGATCCTTAACCCCTACATGCTCATCCCCTTTGTTGCCGCCGGCTGCGTCAACGTGAGTGTTGCCAAGTTCTTTATCGATAACGTGGGCATGAACGGCTTCTCCTTCGTGGTGCCTTGGGCCACCCCCGCCCCCATCGGTATCTTCATCACCACGAACTTCCAGCTTATTGCCCTGGTATTTGTCGCGGTCATCATCTTGCTGGACGCCATCATCTACCTGCCGTTCTTGAAGGCATACGATAAGCTGCTCTGCGACCAGGAGGCCGAGCGCGCCGCCGAGCTGGGTCTCGAGTCCGATGGTGCTGCTGCCATCGCCGCCAACGCCTCTGCGCCCGCTGTCGAGCAGGCTACCGCTTCCGTCGAGACGACCGTTGCCGCCGCCGACAGCAAGCCTGTCGCCGATCAGCCCGAGCCCGCTGCCGATGCATCCGCCAAGAAGGATGTCGATGGCCTGAAGGTCCTCGTCCTGTGCGCCGGCGCCGGCACCTCTGCCATGCTCGCCAACGCCATCAAGGAAGGTGCCGCGCAGACCGGAGAGAACATCGCTTCCTCCGCAGGCGCCTATGGCCAGCACACCGCCATCATGGATCAGTACGACGTTATCGTGCTTGCCCCGCAGGTTCGTAGCTACTACAACGACATGAAGGCCGACACCGATCGTCTGGGCATTAAGCTGCTCGCTCCCCGCGGTAAGGAATATATCGACCTTACTCGCGACCCCGCTGGCGCCATCAAGTGGCTCCGCGAGAACCTCGACTAGTTCCTCCCTCTGTTGGTGCCCGGATCCCCAGTTCGGGCACCTCTCCCTATTCGTATCCCACAGAAAGGATGACTCATGACCAACCCCATGCAGTTCCCCGACGGCTTTGTGTTTGGCGGCGCCACCGCCGCTTACCAGGTTGAGGGCGAGACCCGCACGCACGGCAAGGGCAAAGTGCCCTGGGACGATTTCCTGGCTGCTCAGGGTCGCTTCTCCCCCGACCCCGCAAGCGATTTCTACAACAAATATCCGGTCGATATCGACCTGTGCCAGCGCTTCGGCATCAACGGCATCCGTGTCTCCATAGCTTGGAGCCGTATCTTCCCCAGTGGCACCGGCGAGATTAACCCCGAGGGCGTCGCTTTCTATCACGAGCTCTTTGCCACCTGCAACAAAGCTGGCGTTATCCCCTATGTCACGCTCGATCACTTCGATACGCCCGAGGCCTTCTACCAGGACGGCGGCGAGGGATTCCTGACGCGCACGACCATCGACGCCTTCGTCGATTACGCCAAGTTCTGCTTTGCCGAGTTCACCGAGGTCAAGCACTGGTTTACCTTTAACGAGATTCCCGCGACCGCCGAGGGCAGTTTTATCGTCGGCAACTGGCCGCACGGCGAGAAGTATCGCCTGGACAAGGCCTTCCAGCTCATGCACAACATGATGGTAGCCCACGCCAAGGCCGTCGTCGCCTTCCATGAGGGCGGCTTTGAGGGCGAGATCGGCATTGTCCAGAACCTGGAGCCCAAGTATCCCCTCGACCCCAACAACGCCGCCGACTGCGAGGCGGCTCGCATGGCCGACGTCATCAACAACCGCTGGGTACTCGACGCCACCTTCCGCGGCCACTATGCAGCCGACACCATGGAGGCTGCGACCAAGCTGGCCCATATCGCCGGCGGCGAGCTCGACGTCCGCGACGAGGACATCGCCGCGCTGACCGCCGCGCTCCCCTACAACGATTGCCTGGGCGTCAACACCTACAAGTGCCAGTTCCTGCGTGCCGCCGAGGGCGAAAACGACATCAACCACAATGGCACCGGCGACAAGGGCTCCTCGCGCTGGTTCCTCAAGGGCGTGGGCGAGTCATGCGTGCGCGAAGGCGTACCCACCACCGATTGGGACTGGATTATCTATCCCGAGGGCCTCTACGACCTGCTGCTCCGCATTAAGAACGATTACCCCAACTACAAAAAGATCTACATCACCGAGAACGGCATGGGCTATAAGGACGACTTTGAGAACGGCTTTATCGACGACGCCCCTCGCATCGACTATATGCGTCAGCATCTCGCGTGGATCCTCAAGGCAATCGACGGCGGCGTAAACGTCGACGGTTACTTTGTGTGGTCGCTGCAGGACCAGTTCTCCTGGACCAACGGCTATAACAAGCGCTATGGCCTGTTCTACATCGACTTTGAGACCCAGAAGCGCTATCCCAAGGCGAGCGCGTACTGGTACAAGAACGTCGCGGAGACCGGCCTGCTCATGGCCTAGTTTTTGCCGCACACCCCTTGTCGGCCGCATGCGAATCCCCCACGGGCTCGCATGCGGCCTTTTTGTTTTGGCTCGGCCCGAGCAGGCCGTTTGTCTCGATCTGTAACATCTAACAGGGGTTTTCGGTCCTACCTGTTACAAATCAAGACAAACGGACGGCCCGAACTTGAAGATCTCAATCTGTAACACGTGGCCCGTTTTTTCACGTCTACCTGTTACAGATCGAGACAAACGTTCGAACCAATCCAAACAATCTCAATCTGTAACGTTTGGCCGAGTTTTTCGGTCCCAACCGCTACTGATTGAGACAATTAGATAGTCAAATCCGCGCTTTACAAGCAGCCATGAAGCACGGCTCTTTCCTTGCTTTCAGTATCACGAACATGCTTTCGGTATCATTTTAAGCCGATGTGATACCGAAAGCATGTACGGCGCCGCGAGCGGCCTTCGCGTGTCGACCCGACCAAGCTGCAGGCTCACAAACTCCGTCGATCATATCGCCGTTGCGCTTGGTCCGACCGCCGCAGCAGGGGCAATAAACGGCCTTCATGGGCACCTCTTCCGAAAGTGTATTTAACGGTTCCGGAAAAGGTTATCTACCGACGAAAACGATAGGCAGCCGGACACACATTCTGTCCGAGCGGTTAAAAGCGGGCACGGAATTTATGCGACTGAAAAAGGGGCATCGACCTGTGCCGATGCCCCAAACATGGACACACATTTTGTCCTATAATCCGCCTTTGGTCACATAGATGGAAGGCAGTTTGTCGGCGACTCGGAGAGCGCCAATGCGATCTCACGACGGTTGCGCCCGTTGTCTCAATTAGATACTCAACGAAATACGGCCCCGCAGCTCAATAAGCTGCGGGGCCGTACTATACACCGACGAATCAACGGCAAAGTGCATCCACTATTTGGCCAGCTCCTGAACGATCCAGTCAATTGCACCTTCGGGATCGTTGGTAAGGTCGATATACTGCTTGCCCCTTGTGGTGAGCAGTTTAATTCCAAGACGATCGGTATCGGCCTTCATAGCGTCATAGTACATGCGAGCCTGGGGCGCCAGAACAATCACGTTGTACTGATCCATTGTCTCATAGTGGCTTCCATACGCACCGGACTGAGAAACCAGATCAATACCCTTAGCAGCGGCACCTTCGCGAAGAGCATTTGCCAAGAGAGTCGAAGTGCCGGCACCCTGGCAAAGCACAAGCACGCGAATCTGCTCCGCCTTGTCCTTTACTGCCTCAAGTGCTTTTGCGACATTTTCCTGCGCGGCAATAGCATCTGCATCCGAGGTTCCTGCAGCCTCCTTTGCAGACTCTTCCAAACAAAGCTGATGGTCGTATGCCTTACAGAACGGATAGTAAATTACAAAGTCAACGACCAGCAGCACTGCCATCAATACAAGAGAACGCAGATCAAGACCTGTGGTAAGAAATGCACCGATTGGGCCGGGAAGCGCCCACGGCATGGTATACATGGGGGCGTTCATTCCAATTACGTCAATGAAAAACTTACCGATTATGGCGTTGACCATAGGAGCCGCTAGGAAGGGCACGAACATATAGGGATTGAGAACAATCGGCATACCGAAGAGAACGGGCTCGTTAACTCCAAAAATCACCGGGATAATCGATGCCTTGCCCATAGCTTTAAGCTGCTTGGAACGCATGAACATGATCAGGATAATAGGAACGATGAACGTGCAGCCAGAACCGCCCAGACCGCCGATGAAGCTTGTAAAGTCCTGCGTGAGAGCAATTGACGGGTGTCCACCTGCTTGGAAAACCTCAAGATTGGTAACGGTATTGCCGTAGAGCGCAGCATTGATCGGGCTCATGACAACCGAAGCACCGTGAATACCCATAAATTGGAAAAGTGCGACCGCGCCTTCGATAAGCGCCATGCCAGGATAGGTGTCGACCGCGGAGAACAGCGGCGAGATTAGAGCGGATACCAAATTGGCGAACGGCACGGCAAGCAGCGTACGGCTCGCGAGATCGATAACGGCGCACGCAAGGATTGAAAACCCAAACGCAAAGATATCGCGAAAACTCTGCGCAATAGAGCCAGGGACCTCTTTGGGGAGCTTGATCGTCACATTATGGCTAATGCACACCTTATAGATATTAACGGTCAAGAATGCAGATACGAACGCAGCGAGAAAACCCTTGGTTCCCATATAGCCGGTTTCAAAAACAGATGTATCCGCTCCGCCAATCGAGACCACATCGTTCGTCACCGACAGCAAGAACATGCCGCACATGGCACAAACCATGCACGAGGTGGGGTTGAGAGATTTGCCCGAAGGCATGCGGCGGTTCATCGACATGGCAAGTGAGCTCGCCGTGGTACCGGCCACCATAATGCCAAGAAGCCCCATGGTATATGCATAGATTTTATTAAAGAAATCCAGCACCTCAGACGGAAGCGTGATGCCTACATAGGCAGGGAGCGTCGAGAGAAGAAGGAACAGACTCGAGAACAGCACAATTGGCATATTCGAGAGAAAGCCATCCTTAATCGCCACCAGATAAATGTTCCTTGAGATTTTGTCGAAGAGGGCCTGGTGTTTTTCAAGGAATTTGACGATAGCGTCCATAACATATCCTTTCATGATTGCCGGGCACACAACGATTTATCCGGACTCAACCGTCGTCGTCCCAGCTTGTATCCACTTATGTAAATGAATACGTTCTCGTGCGAAATGTAATACCATTTGCGCGATTTGTCATAACCAATTCTTTTTCTGCTTTGTCGACATGTCAAGAATTTAAATCTTTATTCGGTGAACGGTAGTTGCGTAATTTTAGATTTGTCCAGCTAAAGGCTATTTTTTCAGAGCAGTACAATACGTTTGCAACCGTTTACCGATTGGATATAACATATTAGAGACATTGTTGTAACAATATTAGGGACAATGTCACAAACCTATTGTTCTAGTCAAAGGAAGTAACAATGCCCAAACGATTGCTGAACATGTCCGCGTCCGATTTTGCCGCCACGTCACCCATGGATCTAAAGCAGGCAATTCTGGCTTCCGAGGGACGTACCATCATGGCGGAAAACGTACCCTCTTCCCAATTTCTCGCCGGCGTTACTAATGCCGAAATCGAACGTGCCGCAGGTGCCGATCTGCTTCTGTTTAACGCACTCGATGTGTTCAATCCGGTGATTGCCGGCACTCCAGATGAACTCACTGAAAACCCGGTCACTTGGGTGAAGCGAGCATGCGGAAGGCCCGTTGGCGTCAATCTGGAACCAGTTGATAATGATGCTGAAATGTCTGAATCCCGTACAGAAATCCCTATGGGTCGGCGTGTCTCTCCCAAGACCCTAGAAAAGGCCAACGAACTCGGATTTGATTTTATTTGCCTCACAGGCAACCCTGGAACTGGCGTCTCCAACGATGCGATCGCCCATTCAATCAAACTCTCCAAAGAGCATTTCAATGGACTGATCATAGCTGGAAAAATGCATGGGGCAGGCGTTGCGGAACCTGTCATGACGCTCGAAATTGCGCGCAAGTTTGTTGACCTCGGCGTCGATATCCTTCTCGTGCCAGCCCCCTACACTGTCCCTTGCTTCCAAGAAGCAGACCTGCGCGCCATCGTAGACTTTGTACGATCCCACAACGTAGGCAAGTCAATTGAAGAGAAGGTTCTCGTCATGGCGGCGAACGGGACGAGTCAAGACTCTTGCGACAGCGAGACCATTAAGAAAATAGGCCTTGCGGCAAAAGCAGCCGGCGCTGACCTCCAACATATCGGGGACTCCATGAACGGTATTTGCCTGCCCCAGAATATCTTCACGCTCGGACAAGCCCTTCGTGGATACAGGCATCAGATCGTCATGCTGAGCCGTTCTGTGATACGTTAAGGTTGTCTCGCCCACGCTACTTCCCGGCCGAGATACCCATCAGATACCACCAACATGCAAACTGAGGCTCTAATGCTCGATACATACGAAAAACGGCCACTCTATTTACAGCTCACTGACGCGCTGCTCAAGCAGATCGTCGATGTATACCAAGCAGACGATAAACTTCCAACAGAAATGGAACTCTGCGACGAATATGCCGTAAGCAGGACAACCGTCCGTCTTGCCATGAGTGAGCTGGAGCGTCGTGGAAGTATCTATCGAATCCAAGGTAAGGGATCGTTTGTTGCACCGAAACGCGTTAGCGAGCTCAATTCACTTTTAGACTTTGACTTTGCAAGCCATTGCGATGGTGTTGATCCGGATGCCATCACTAAACATTTCGGCGGCCTCACGTCAGGTCGATCAATTTCCGTAATGATGCTCCAACAATTTGGATGCCAAAGTCGCGATGAGATTCAGCGCCTTGAATTGACCTACGAACTTGAAAGTAGCTTCATAGGCGCTGATACGTTCTTCATTTCAAAGTCGCGCGTTCCGAATAACCAGTTAGATTTTCAGGCATTTAGCAGAATCATGGATGACTTGTCCAAGTCTATCCAATCTGTTAGGGAAAGCTATAGAGCACGTCAGCTTAGCGATTCCGAAGCCAGCAATTATGGTGTTGCAAAACTTCCGGTCATCGAACTAACTCGTTATGCTTACGACTCCGAAGGCAAATTAATTGCAATTACTTGCCGCACCGTCTTAACTGGGCGAATCCCTTATCAAAACTACGTATTCAAATCCTAATGTTCTTTTTCTTTTGTCTCGATCTGTAACACGTAGCCGAGTTTTTAAGTCTTAACTGTTACAGGTCGAGACGATCCGCTGGTACCGGCCGCTTGGACACAACGTGGTACAATTGTGTCCCAACACAAAGGAGGTACCCATGTCCGCCTGTGTGCCCGTCCGAGATATGAAGGACACTGCCACATTCACCGCACTTGTTGAGTCTGAGCGCGACGTCACCGTAACTAAGAACGGCTACGAGGCCATGCACTGCATCAGCAGCGACCAGTATCGTCTCATGCAAGAAGAAATCGCCAAGGCAAAACTGCTGTCTCGTATGATGCTGGCAGAAGACGAAATATCGCAAGGCGACTACAGCGACTACGAATCCTTCGCGGCTTCGATACGAGACAAATATGACCTATAACGTCGTAATCCTCAAAAGCGCGCGATATGAGTACGAGAGTATTGTCGGATACCTTGCTCAAATCCTCAAGAATCCTCGTGCAGCAGGCAATTTTGTCGCTGAGTTTGAATATCAGCTTGATCTGCTTCGCGAACAGCCGCTTTTACGTCCCCTCTCGCACATGCAAGAGCTGGCGGCACGTAATTACCGATCGTTTCCCGTCAACAACTACGTGTGTCTATACAAGTTTGAGCACGAAACAATCTATATCGCCCACGTCTTTCACCAGTCGCAGGACTACGCCCGCCTGGTCTAGCCCACAAGCTGAACACTTGGCCCGATCGCATTTGCGTGTCATATCGCGTCACGTTGACGCGTAAAATGACGCGCAAATTTTTACGCGTCATCAAATTTGACGCACAAATGGTGTTTTTGCTTATCCGTGTCATTCTGCACGTCATATTGAAGCAATAATCCCCGCGCTGGCAGGGGGCAGAAGTATCGCCTGCTGCGCTAGTTAGCAGATGATCTGCGTATGTTCTTCGATGGCGGCGCGGTCTTCTGCCGAGATGCTCGGCTCGCATACTACGGCGTCCAGGCTGTCCAGGCGGCAGAAGGTGTAGAAGTCGCGCTTGCCGATCTTACTGGAGTCGGCGATCAGATAGCGCGAGTCGGCCTTGCTAAAGGCGAGCTGCTGGATGCGGCCCTCGTCCATGTTGGACGTGGATACGTCGCCATCCAAAATGCCGTTCGCGCCGATAAAGGCCGCGTCAATCCCCAGTGCGCGCAGGGTGCCCTCGGCCGTGGGGCCCACAAAGGCGGCAGTGCGGCGGCGGTACATGCCGCCCACCAGGCACAAGTCGCAGTCCTCGCGCTCCTCGAGCAGGTTAAAAACCGAAAGCGAGTTAGTCACAATACGCAGGCGAAACGCCGGCAGCATCGAGGCCATCTGTTCAACCGTGGTGCCCGTACCCAAAAAGATAGTCGAGCCCTCCTCGATAAGCTCCACGGCACGGCGCGCGATCTGCAGCTTTTCCTCGGCATGCTTGGAGCGCTTTTCACTGTGCGAGTACTCGTGCCGAAGCATGGCATGGGGGCGACCCTGCGCGCTGCGGGCACCGCCGTGCACGCGCTCGATCTCGCCCAAGCTTGCAAGCTCCTCCAGATCGCGGCGGATCGTCATGTCCGAAACGCCCAGCGCGTCCGAGATCTCCTTGACCGAGACCGTTCCCTGCTCCTCGAGCAGCTGACGAACCTTATCCTGTCGCTCTGCCTTAATCACGATGAGTCCTCGCCGTTCCTTGCGCGCACCAATTCAAACAGTATCGAACAAATTATATCAGACTCGCGCGGGCCAAAAATGAGTGCTTCAACTGCACCTTCATTACTTTTTTTAAGAAAAATACCCCCTGCTTTAGTGAGGTGTAGTGATAATCTCGCCTGTTCGCGCTACAGTTTGTCCGAAATACCTCGATGTTAGGAACCAAATGATCACTTCCGAGCTTTTCGGCACCGCGCCGTGCGGTACCCCCGTTCATCGCTACACCCTCAACGGGCCCGAGATCTGTGTTCGCATTATGGACTATGGAGCCACCGTACTGGGCATCGACGTGCCCGACATCCCCGGCAACGTACGCGATGTGGTGCTGGGCTTCGATAAGCTCGAGGATTACTTTGACAACCCCGCCTGCTTTGGCGCAACCATCGGCCCCGTGGCCAACCGCACCGCGGACGCAACGATCACCATCGATGGCACGGACTGGCATATGCCGACCAACGAGGGCGCCAACAACCTACACAGCGACCTTGAGCACGGCCTGCACAAGCGCGTGTGGGACGTTGAGCTCGACGAGAGTCACAACGCCGTGCGTATGACCACCTCGCTCGAGGACGGCGAGCTGGGACTTCCCGGCAACCGCACGTTTACGGCCGTGTTTACCGTAACGCCGACGGGCCGCTTCCGTATCGAGTACGGCTGCGAGAGCGACCGCGCCACCTACGTGTCCATGACCAACCACACGTACTTTAACCTTGCCGGCCACAACGCCGGTATAGACTGTGAGCACTTCTTTGTGGCCAACGCTGCTCACTACCTGCCCATCGACGAGCAGAACATCCCCACCGGCGAGATTGCCCCGGTCGAGGGCACGCCGTTTGACTTCCGCGAGCTGCGTCCCGTCGCACCCGGCATGGAAGCCGACGATCCGCAGATTAAGCAGGCCCGCGGCTACGACCACTGCCTGTGCATCGGCGGCTACCAGTACGGCCGCAACTTGCGACGCGCCCTGCATGTTGAGGAGATGTGGACCGGTCGCGAGATGGATTACTACACCACCGCGCCGGGCGTGCAGCTCTACACCGGCAACTGGCTGGGCGACGAGCACGCCAAGGACGACGCCAACTATGGCTGGGGCGCCGGCTTTGCCCTCGAGGCCGAGATGTATCCCGATACGCCGCACCATGTGCTGTTCCCCCAGGGCATCGTGGGCCCGGGTCACCCCTACAGCAATGTGATCGAGTATCACTTTATGAGGCACTAAGCCCATAGCGCAACATACCGCAAAAAGTGCCCGCCGATGTTTTCATCGGCGGGCACTTGCATTACCACAACTATGGACCGCTCCGAGCTCGGAATGCCTCAATCAGTCGCTCCCCGCGTGCTATCCAGTTTCGGTGACAATACGACCCGATCTTCTCGGGTTCTTACTTTGGCGGCTACTCGGCAAACGCGTTGCCGACGCTCTGTCCGCCAACATACGTCTCGACGAGGGTGAGCTCATGGTCGAACACGACAAAGTCGGCGTCGCGACCCGGCATGATGCTGCCGCACTTATCCTCGATATGCGCAGAGCGGGCCGGCACCTCGGTTGCCATGCGAATGGCGATATCGGCGCTGGCGATACCCCAGTCAACGATGTTCTTGACGCCCCGGGCAAGCGTGAGCACCGAACCGGCAATGCTCTTGCCGTCGGCGAGCCAGCACAGGTTATCCTTCATGATGACGTCCATGCCGCCGCTGGTGTAGCTGCCCTCGGGCATGCCGCCGCAGCCCAGGCAATCGGTGATGAGCACCGTGCGCTGCCAGCCCTTGGCCTGCAGCAGCGCCTTGATGGCGGCAGGGTTTACGTGCTTGCCGTCGCAGATGATCTCAGCATAGGTCTCGGGCGTTGCCATGGCAGCACCCACAACGCCCGGCTCGCGGTGATGCAGACCGCGCTGACCGTTATAGGTGTGCGTAAAGCAGCTGGCGCCGGCGTTGATAGCGGCGATGCACTCATCGTAGGTGGCATCGGAGTGACCGATGCTGGTCACCACGCCCTTGGCGTTCAGAGCGGCCGCATAAGCAGCGGCACCGTCGCGCTCGGCCGCCATGGCGCTCTTAACGATGCGACCACCGGCAGCCTCCTGCCACTGGTCGAAGACTTCCTCAGAAGGGTCAATCAGATAGGCGGGGTTCTGCGCGCCCACGTGCTTCATGGTAAAGAAGGGGCCCTCCAGGTAGATGCCCTGAATGCGAGCACCGCAGAAGTCGGGGCCACGACCCTCATCGGCCTGGGCAATAGCAGCGCAGGCGTCCTTGATCTGCTCGACGCCATCGGTGAACGTCGTGGGCAGCCAGCTGGTGGTGCCGCGACGGGCGAGCTCGGTCGAGCTGATGTTGATACCCTCGGGATCATTATCGGTAGTCGAGTGGTTATAGAAGCCATGGATGTGGGTGTCGACCATGCCCGGCGCGATCCACGATCCCGTGTAGTCCTTAATCTCGCAGGAGGGCTCGTCGGCCTGCCAGGCGCCAAAGACGCCGTCCTCGACCATGAGATAGCCGCCCAGCTGCGGGCCCGCCGGCAAGAAGAACTTGTCAGCCTTAATTGCGAACGTGCTCATATGCACTCCTTGCTTCTTGAAGCGGTTGACCGTGGTGATACTTACACCCGGTCCATGTAAAAAAGCGCCCGCCCGCCGTTATGAGCGGACGGGCGCCCTTACAGGGGGACGCGATTAAGCGGTGAAGGGGTGAATCGTCACGCCCTTAACCACGCGGTTGACCGTGCCGGTGGGGCTCGGCGTATCGGGCGTGTTGCCCACGCGCACGGAGTTGAGCAGGCTGATAGCCTGGGCAAACATCACGAACGGCAGAGCAAGGTAGCCCTCGGGAAGTGCCTCATAGCCCTTGAAGGTGAAGGACTCACCCTCATAGACGGTGGCACCTTCCTGCTGAACGGCGACGGTGTGCTGAGCGATCTCGTCGCCACCGATCTCGTTGAGAATGTCGATGTCGTACTGACGGGTGTAGGCGTCGTTGTTGACGAAAACGAAGACGAGCGTCTTATCGTCGACGAAGGACTTGGGTCCGTGACGATAGCCCATGGAGGTGTCGTAAGAGGTGGCGACCAGGCCGTGAGCGAGCTCGAGGATCTTGAGCTGGCTCTCCTGGGCAAGGCCACCAAAGGAGCCGGAACCCAGGTAGGTCACGCGGTTGAAGTCGCCAGCCAGGTAATCGGCGACCTCGGACTCGCGGGAGATGACCTCCTCGCCCATCTTGGCGATGGTCTCGACCCACTCGGCCTTCTGCTCATCGGAAGCCTCATCGAAGATGAGGGTGGAGAGCAGGGTCATGCAGGTGTAAGAACCGGTCATAGCGAAGCCCTTGTCGTTGGCGCGCGGGATGAGCAGCGTCAGCGCGTTGGGATCATCGGCAGACTCGACAGCGAGCTTGCCCTCGGGGGCGCAGGTGATGTTGAGGAACTTGACGTTGTGCACGAGCTCTTTGGCGACGGCGACGGCAGCAAGGCTCTCGGGGCTGTTGCCAGAACGAGCGAAGGAAACCACGAGCGTGGGATCCTCGGCGCGCAGGAAGTCGCGCGGAGCGCTCACGATGTCGGTCGTGGCAATGGGCTTAAAGTCGTAGAGATCAGTGTTGCCGGCGTGACGCAGGTACGGGGCGCAGGTATCGCCAACGTAGTCAGAAGTACCGGCACCGGTGAAGACAACGGACAGACGGCCCTCGCCCATAGCGCGAGCCTCGGCCAGGAAGGCCTCAATGGCCTCCTTGTTCTCGCGATAGATGTTGAGCGTATCGCGCCAAAGCTCGGGCTGCTGAGCAATCTCGGCCGTGGTGATCTGGGCGCCGAGCTCGGTGAGCTCCTCGACACTCTTCTCGAACATTTCTAATACCTCTTTCTTTACTAAATTATCTGATATACAAAGGCTTAATCTAAAAAGTTAAATCGGGTAGTAGTCATAGGCTGTTTTCCTTTCGTTAGCACTCGTATCCGATCACTGAGTATCTCGATAATGAGAAATCCTGTACTTAAACTTGTCCGCACGAGCCACCGAAAGCGTGAACTCGACAACATCATTTTGGGTGTTGTGAGTAGTTCGGACTATGTCCAGAACTGGCGTGCCTTCACCAATACCTAGAAGCCGAGCATCACATGGACGTGCTATACCCGCAGAGAACTCCTCATCCGCTACTCGAATTTTCTGCTGATAATCCCGCTCGATGACATCGTAAAGGGGCTTTTGTTCGAGTAAAGGACGCTTGAGAGAAATAAAGAGCCTTGTTGGAAGATAGCTACGCTCAACCATCATAGGTATACCATCTGCCATCCGTAAACGTTTGAGCTTTAATACCTTTTCACCCAAACGAATCCCCATTTGTATCGAGAGCGTTTTATCTGCTTCCATTTCACAGAACTCTAAGATGGTTGTTTCTGGCAGCCGGCCCATCGCTTTCATCTGTTCAGTAAAACTGTACGATTGGGTAAGATTTGTTGCTTGGGTTAGTCGATCAGCAACAAACGTACCACGACCTTGTTGTCGCACAATCCGACCAAGATACTCAAGTTCCTGAATTGCAAGTCGGACAGTCGATCGCGAAAGTCCGTAACGTTCGGCAAGCTCACGTTCGGACGGAATCAAATCGCCTGGCTGATATTCATGATCAATTTTCTCGATCAGAATATCTACGAGCTGATCGTATAGCGGTTGCCTGCGCCCCTTGCGCGTCATGATATTCTCCACGTAATTAGTAATTGACCAATACTTCAGCCTTCAGGTAATGCATCAACATGTCCCATAAATGGGCTAATAGCGACACTACAGCTCATCATCTTCATCATTGTCACAATCTCGAGTTTCTTGAGATCGACTCCCTCACGACCAACAACCCGCGCGCGTTCGGCAAGTTCATCAAGCGTTGGGTCTCCAAACGCACGCGTCATAACTCAGCTAAACGTCTTGCCTATTATGAACGCATTAACGCAATTATGTAGCCATAATCTGAAGTGGTCCGTAAACGGTAGCGAAATGACGATGAACGGCTTTAATGAAATAGAATTAAACCAGCTGGTAAATTACTTTTTAATTTTAGGTTTCTAACGATTCTATATTTGAAAGGTGGTATGTACCAGCTAACCACTATTTCCTACTAGTTTCATTCCATTTCAATCGTATTTCTTCAAATGCTTGTCTACTTTTGATTCACCTACATGAGCATTAGAGATCTGTTGCCATCCTATTTCCAAGACTGAGAGTATCCAGAATCGAACCTGACTTGCTTACGGCTGACTCGCCACGTTCGACGACTCGTTAATACAGCAGAGCATTAATGGAGTCGGGTTCGTCACTGGGTAGATTGCGAACTTCCATTTTCACGCCGAGCTCTTGCAGCTCTTTGAAGGCAGCGACGTCTGCTTCGCTCAGGGCAACCGCGGGCGTTATGGGGCGCTTGCCCTCCCCTGCTTGCATGTGACCTATGCTGATCTTGGTGATGGGCACGCCGCCCTTAACCAGCGCCAGTGCGTCCGCAGGCAACGCTACCATGATCAGGATCCATTGGCGCGGCGTTGCCGCATGAATAACGTCAATCGTCCTTTGGACCGAGAAGAACCGTGTCCAGACGCCCTCGGGCGCCGCCACCCTCATGGGTGCCCACCTGCGCGAATCCGCCGCGATCTCGTCGTTGACGATCAGGACAAGGTTGGCGCCCACGGCTTCATTCCACAGCTCAACGTCTTGCCCGTAAATAAAGCGGTCATCGATTCGCGTAAGAAGAATCTTGGGTTGAGCCATCGCTGCCCCATTCTGCTTGAGACCCGTAAGGGCAAGACATCACGTCTTGAATATTAGTGCATTTAAAGTGAGAAAAGCCGTCAGAACACTTGCGCGGATTTGCGATGTCCCGTATCATAGACAGCCGTTGACGCCTCAGTTGCGTCACCACATGGCCGCCAGCGTAGCTCAGTTGGTAGAGCACCGCTCTCGTAAAGCGGGGGTCACCGGTTCGAGCCCGGTCGCTGGCTCCATTGCACAAGATAGCCGCCTTCGGGGTGGCTTTTTTGTTGCCGATTTTGAGTTCGTGTGCGCCAACCCAAACACAACGCCGCCAGCAACTCCCTTACTCAACAAAAAGCCCCGCCAACCGCGGCCTCCCAAACGGGGAACCGCGATTAACGGGGCTCAAGCGCGCTCCTCCAAGGGGATCACGCCAGCATACGAACAGCTCAGCCGAGCAGCGCGCTACTCCTCCCAGTAAGCGTCTGCAAGCAGCTTAAAGCAGATCTTCTTGACCGGCTGTGCGCCATCGCCCGGGAACTCGAGCGTGGGCATGTGAGGCTCGCCGGCAACGAACAGCGCAAACTTGTCGTCGGCCAGATCGCCGGCGATCGAGGCGTCGGAATCGACCAGATCGTAGTCATCCTTCTCGTCAAACTCCTGAACCAGCGTCAGGCTGCCCGTGGCGACCTTAAAGGCCTCGCGACCCTCGACGTCGATCTGAAGGTCGTGATAGCGCTGATGCGTCTCATAGTGAGCGTCGGCCTCGGGACGCGTCGTGGGGGCCATGACGTTCGCAAAGACCTTGTCGCCCAGAATCGGATGGCTGCCGACCTCGAGCTCCGCCGGATCGTTCTCCTCGAGCCAATCGATCAGCACATCGAGGCTCTTGAGCATGCCGCGGTATTCCTCGATATCGCCCAGTGCACCGTAAATCATCTAAATCCCCTCTCGGATCGTCACTTTGGCAGCTACGCGGTAAACGCGTTACCGACGCTGTTGCCGCCCACATACGTCTCGACCAGGGTAAGGTCGGGATTGAACACGACAAAGTCGGCGTCGCGCCCCGGCATAATGCTACCGCACTTGTCGTCGACATGGGCGGAACGCGCCGGAACCTCGGTCGCCATGCGAATAGCGATATCGGCGCTGGCAAGGCCCCAGTCGACAATGTTCTTGACGCCCTGGGCAAGCGTGAGCACCGAGCCGGCGATGGCGGAGCCGTCGGCAAGCCAGCACAGGTTGTCCTTCATAACGACATCCATGCCGCCGCTGGTGTACTTGCCCTCGGGCATACCACCGCAGCCCAGGCAGTCGGTGATGAGCACCGTATGCTGCCAGCCCTTGGCCTGCAGCAGTGCCTTGATGGCAGCAGGGTTCACATGCTTGCCGTCGCAGATGATCTCGGCATACGTGTTGGGGGTAGTCATGGCAGCGCCCACAACGCCCGGCTCACGGTGATGCAGGCCGCGCTGGCCATTGTAGGTGTGGGTAAAGCAGCTGGCGCCAGCGTTAATAGCTGCGGCGCACTCGTCATAGGTAGCGTCGGAGTGACCGATGCAGGTCACCACGCCCTTGGCGCTCAAGGCTGCGGCGTAGGCGGCAACGCCGTCGCGCTCGGCTGCCATGGCGCTCTTGACGATGCGTCCGCCGGCGGCCTCCTGCCACTCGTCAAAGATTTCCTCGGACGGGTCAATCAAAAAGGCGGGGTTCTGGGCGCCCACGTGCTTCATGGTAAAGAAGGGGCCCTCCAGGTAGATACCCTGGATGCGGGCACCGCAAAACTCTGGGCCGCGCTCCTCGTCAGCCTGAGCGATGGCGGCGCAGGCGTCCTTAATCTGCTCCACACCGTCGGTAAAGGTCGTGGGCAGCCAGCTGGTGGTACCGCGACGGGCGAGCTCGGTCGAGCTGATGTTGATGCCCTCGGCATCGTTATCAGTCGTGGCATGGTTATAGAAGCCGTGGATGTGGGTGTCCACCATGCCCGGCGCAATCCACGTGCCCGCGTAGTCCTTGATCTCGCAATCGGGCTCATCGGCCTGCCAAGCGCCAAAGACGCCGTCTTCGACCATAAGGTAGCCACCCAGCTGCGGCCCTGCCGGCAAAAAGAACTTGTCGGCCTTGATAGCATACGTGCTCATCTAAGCTCCCGTACTCGCAGTGCGTTTTAGGGCGGGTCAAAAACCACTGCATTGTTCATTTGAGCGATTGTTCGTTGCGATCCATGGTTCGGCGTACGTTGCACCCGTCACAAAATACGCCAAGCCGTTTATACCCAATAACGCTAGACAGCGCGGTTGTGGTAGACCTTGTACTTAAACTGGTCGGCACGCGCAACCGAACGCGTATATTCGATGACCTCGTTGTTCATGTCATAGGTGGTACGAATCAAATCCAGGACCGGCGCGCCTTCGGCAATCTCGAGCAAACGAGCGTCGGAATGGCGGGCAATACTCGCATAGAATTCTTCCTCGGCCACGCGAACCTTCTCGTGAAAGTCCTGCTCGATCATGTCGTACAGCGATTTGTTCTCGATCATGGGACGCTTAAGCGCAAAGAATTTGCGGCTCGGCAAATACGTGCACTCAATCATGAGCGGCACACCATCGGCAATACGCAGGCGCTTGATCTTGTACAGACGCTCGCCCAGACGCGCGTTCATCTCTACGGCAATATTCTTGTCAGCCTCGACCTCGGTAAACTCAAGAATCGTCGTCTTGGGCACACGGCCGATTGCCTTCATCTGCTCGGTAAAGCTATAGGTTTGCGTGAGGTTTGCCGTCTGCAGAGAGCGATCGCATACCATGGTTCCACGGCCGCGCTGACGAACCACCAAGCCCAGGCGCTCAAGCTCCTGCAGGGCAAGGCGAACCGTCGTACGCGAGAGGCCGTAGCGCTCCGACAAGTCACGCTCGGACGGCAAATAGTCGCCAGGTCGAAGTTCGTGATCGATTTTATCGGTCAGCAAATCGACGAGCTGATCGTACAAAGGTTGTTTGCGCGCTCCCATTGCCATAATGATACCTGCCGGATAAATGACTCAAAATTGGTTGTAACCAGACACCACGTACTATAGCAGTTTTAATGGAATAACAGCAGGTCAACACGTACATTTCAGTATTGTTTGCCGGTTGATAGCCTATGCGCTGTAATACCAATCACACCGCTGCATCAAGTATCGAGGTAGCAAAAAGGGCCGCCCCCGCGGAGCGGGACGACCCTTTGCAAGACAGATACGTCTTTAAGGCTTAGAGAAGCTTCTTGAGCTCCTCGGCAACAGCCTGGACCTGCGTGCCGATGATGACCTGGGTAGCACCCTTGTCCATCTTCATGACACCCAGAGCGCCAGCCTTCTTGCAGGCAGCCTCGTCGACCAGAGCGGAATCGCCAAGCTCGAAGCGCAGGCGAGTAGCGCAGCAGTCAACGGTCTTGACGTTCTCCTTGCCACCGACGGCAGCGAGAACAGCGGCGGCCAGAGCGGCGAACTTGTCGTCGCCAGCAGCGGCGGAAGCGGAGGTCTCCTCGACATCCTCATCCTCGCGACCAGGGGTCATGAGGTTGAACTTGGTGATGGCGAAGCGGAACACGAGGTAGAAGACCACGAAGGCAGCGATGCCCAGCGGGATGATCGCCCAGGTGTTGGCAGCAGCCGGGAGGCTAGAGGAGAACAGAAGGTCGGTAGCACCAGCGGAGAAGCAGAAGCCAGCACGGAAACCAACATAGTAGGTGATGATGGTGAAGATGCCGTACAGGGCAGCGTACACGACGTAGAGCGGGAAGCACAGGAACATGAAGCCGAACTCGAAGGGCTCGGTGACGCCGCAGACAAAGGCGCAGATAGCAGCGGAGACAACCAGGCCGATAGCAGCCTTCTTGTTCTTAGCGGTCTGAACCATAGCCAGGGCAGCGCCCGGGATACCGAACATCATGCAGGGGAAGAAGCCGGACATGTACATACCGAGGCTCCACTTGACGTCAGCGGAGGTCTCGCCAGCCCAGAAGTGGGTCAGGTCGCCCAGGCCGATGGTGTCGAACCAGAACACGTTGTTCAGAGCGTGGTGCAGACCGGTCGGGATGAGCAGGCGGTTGAGGAAGGCGTAGATGCCAGCGCCGATGCCACCCATGGCGGCGATACCCTCACCGAGAGCAACAAGAGCACCGAAGATGAGCGGCCAAGCGAAGAGCAGGACAACGGAGACGACGATGCAGATGACGGCGGTCATGATGGCGACGCAACGCTTGCCGGAGAAGAAGGCCAGCCAGTCGGGAAGACGGGTGTCCTTGAACTTGTTGTAGCAAGTGCCACCGATGATGGCGGACAGGATGCCGATGAAGGAGTTACCAGCGATCTTGGAGAACGCGATGCCCTCGGTCGTGGCAAGCCAAGCGGTCTGAGCATCGGCGTCCATACCACGAATGGTGCCAACAACAGCGGGGTTCAGGAGCTGCTGGATCATCAGGAAGGCGACGAGGCCAGCGAGGCCAGCGGTGCCATCGTGATCGTCGGCAAGGCCGACAGCGGCGCCGACTGCGAACAGCCAGGCCATGTTATCGATAAGAGCGCCGCCTGCCTTGATGAGCAGGAAGCCGGCGGTATAGGCAAAACCGGTAGTGTCACCGGCAGCACCCATGACTGCGGGAGCGAGCAGGTAGCCCACACCCATAAGAATACCTGCGACGGGAAGCGCCGCGACGGGAAGCATCAGCGCTTTGCCGAGCTTCTGGAGGTACTTCATCATATGGTATCTCCTCCAACCTTTCTTTCGTTGTTCACCAACGAGTCCCATGTCCGCGCCTTGTGCATACCGGCTTCTCCGCTTGCCGGCATTGGTGCGCAAACTTAGACAACCCAGTCCCTTTTTGGGTTGCTGGTATGTACGTTAGCACACACTCAATTCAAACGTCCACCACATTTCGTTCAAATTACTATATCGTTGCCAAACGGTTATTTTTGGCCCGTAAACGGTAATTTCCGCAGGTAGACGTGAAGCGTTTCTTTCATTACCAAACTAATTCTTAGCAATTTCCATTCGATTTCGTCTCAAAATTGGTTACTACCAGATGAACAGTGGTACCACATTGTTACTACCAGTTTGGCAGAAATCGTTTTCGCTTTATATGAATAAAGTGTCCCGAAATTTGCATACAACCACCCCCTCTCATCGCCCTCCCCACAGTGCAAAAAGCCCGTTAGAACGATGTCCGTTCTAACGGGCTCATCAGATTTTTTGGCTACGCGCTCAGCGGCTCGGGCAGCCCTTACGCAAACAGGCCGTAGATGCTGATGTTGGCCTTGGCGTAGAGACCGTTAGCATACTCGGTCCACTTGGAGCTGGCGCTCGAAGCCTGCGAAGAGTACTGCTGGTAGGCGGTGTAATAGGCGGTCATGGCCTGCTTATAGGTTGCGCTATCGGCCGTAAAGGCATCGTCGGCGAACGCCTTAGCATAGGTGCTGTCGGCGTCCTTCCAGGTGCCCTTCTCGCTATCCCACTCATCGCCGGCAAGGTTGATGATGTAGTCGGCGTAGTCCTTGCTCGCGGTCTCCTCGTTGCCGTCAGCAGGCTCGGTCGGAGCGGTCGGCATGCTTGCGGAGCTATCGCCCACCTTCTTCTTGTAGAGCTTCTGCAGCGTCGCAGACTGGCGGACGATCTGCTTGGCCTGGTCCTTGGAAACACCGTACTGCGTGGCCATGGTCTTGTAGTCGGAGGTGCCGATGGAATCCTCGGCGTACTGCTTCATTTCCTTGGAAGAAACGGTAATGCCCTCGTCCTCGGCAGCGTCCAGCAGAATCTGGTTGCGCACGTAGGACAGGATGACGTCGGCAGACGGAGCGGTGTAGTTGCCGTCGTCGTCCTTGACGGTATCAAGGCTGTACTGGCTCTCGATGGCCTCACGCGCGGTGATATCGCTCTTCTTGCCGTTGTAGCTATAGCTTGCCACGGTCGAATCGAGCTGGTCCTCGGTCAGGGTCGACGAACCGACGCCCTTGCCGCCAAAACCACCGTTGCCGATAAAGAAGCCGACCACGGCAGCGATCACGACTGCAACCACGAAGGCGGCAATCATCGTCTTCTTGTGCTTGGATGCGCGGTCGTCCGCGTCGGAGTCGTCGTCCTCGTCCTGCTCCTCAGGCATAAGGTTCTCGTCGGCGGCGTCCGCAGCGATCTTTGCCTCCAGGCGGGCGTCCTCCTCCTCGGCGGTCGTGCCAGCGGCGATATGTTCGGCAGACGTGCCGGCGACCAGGTCGATCTTCTCGTCCTCGTCACCGTCGGGGCCTTCGCCGCGCTCGATGATCTGGATGCCGTCGATCTCGTCCTTCTCGTCCTTCTTTTGAATCAGACCCATATCGATTACTCCTTGTTAGGAAACATAGTCCCCAATAGAATACGCCCGACGAGGCGCCGGGCGTATTGATTCTTAGGTTATACGCAAACACTTAAGTACTATTTAGGCGTTTGCAGCGTGCATACCTTAGGCCAGGTGCGCGATAACGGCATCGGCAAAGGCCTGCGTGCCCACAGCGCCCTCAACGGAGCCGGTCTGGGCGCGACGCACGTCACCGGTAACCTGCTCGCCCTCGTCGAGCGTAGCGGAGACGGCGGCGCGGATGCGGTTGGCAGCGTCGTTCTCGCCCAGGTGATCGAGCATCATCGCAGCAGAGAGGATCTCGGCCGTGGGGTTGGCGATATCCTGACCGGCGATATCGGGCGCGGAGCCGTGCGTTGCCTCAAAGATGGCGCAATCGGCACCGATGTTGGAACCCGGAGCCATACCCAGGCCACCAACCAGGCCGGCGCACAGGTCGCTCACGATGTCGCCGTACAGGTTGGGCAGCACCAAGACATCGAAGTCGTTGGGGTTCTGGACCAGGCCCATGCAGGTGGCGTCGACGATCTTGTCGTTGAACTCGATATCGGGATAGTTGGCGGCCACCTCGCGCGCCACGCGCAGGAACAGGCCGTCGGTCGCCTTCATGATGTTGGCCTTATGCACGGCCGTCACCTTTTTGCGGCCGCAGCGGCGGGCATACTCAAAGGCATACTCCACAATGCGGCGGCTCTTGGCGATGGAGATCGGCTTGATCGAGATCGCGGAATCGGCGGCGAAGGTCTTTTGGCCCGAACGCTCGACGAGTTGCGAGAGCTCCTCGACCTCGGCAGCGCCCTCATCGAACTCGATGCCGGCGTAGAGGTCCTCGGTGTTCTCGCGCACGATGACCAGGTCGACGTCGCGGAAGCGCGAGCCGTCGCCCGGCTGCGACAGGCAGGGGCGCACGCAGGCATACAGGTCGAAGTGCTTGCGCAGGGCGACGTTAACGCTGCGGAAGCCCGTGCCGACCGGCGTGGTGATGGGGCCCTTGATGGCAACCTTGGTCTCGGCGACCGCATCGAGGACGTGCTGGGGCAGCGGCGTGCCAAACTCGTCCATGACGCCGGCACCGGCCTCCTGGACGTTCCAGTTGATCTGGACACCGGTGGCCTCGACCACGCGGCGCATGGCCTGCGTAATCTCGGGACCGATACCGTCACCGGGAATCAGGACTACATCGTGCGCCATAATCTGTTACTCCTCGTCTTCGGCGTCGTCAGATTTTTTAACGCTAGCACGCTTCTTCTTTTTGGAGAGATCCAGGCCAAAACGTTTAACAAGCATTTCGCAAATCTCGCTCGAGCGGGCCTTGAGATAGCTGCCCTTGCCGTTCTCGGCATCGAACTTAAGGCGCAGTGCAAGCTTCTCGGCAACCTCGGCGTCGATCTCGCCCTGGCAAAACTCGTACAGGCAACCGAGCATGTCGCGATACTCAAGGTCGCCGTGGTAGCACTGGATGGCCTCGTCCAGGATGGGCCAAGCCTCGCGCGAGCGCTCGACGCTCGTGGCACCCCACACGCACAGCAGGCGGAAGGCGGCATAGCGCAGCGTGGAGGAGATCTCGTCGAACAGTGCGGTCTCGGCGCCCTCAAAGGCATCGCCCAGCTGCTCGGGGCAGGTGGTGGCGAGCGCCGTCAGGGCATCGAGGGCCTCCCAGCGGGTCTGCGCCTCGGGGCGGTCGAGTGCCTCGATCAACGCGGGCACGCAGGGCACGACGCGCTGCGGATCGCGCTCGGCAAGCAGGTGCAGCACGCGGGCGGCAAACTGGCGGATGCGGCGCGTGGGGCAGCCGAGCTCCTGGACCAGGCGATCGACGGCGTTCTCATTCTCCTCTGCCAGCTGGAGCTGTGCCAGCTCCTCGTCGGTGAGCTGTTCGTCTTTGTTTTCTGCCATAGTTACCTCTTCTTACTATTTCTTAGCGTGCTTGCCAGCACCCTTGCTGTCATCGGTGACCGAGATGAGCTGTCGGTCGGCCGCGCCATTGCGACGCGCACGGCGGCGCTCCTCGGCGTCGCCCGCGTCGGCGGCGGCGCGATGAGCCTTGTTGACGTTAAAGACCTCGTCGTGCTTGCGCCACGGACCGACGGACTCGCCAAAGCTCATCTTAAGGCCGGCGATAAAGCCGCCGAGCCAGCCGATCGGCGCAAACTGCACCAGCGGGAACAGCGAGAACACCCAGGTCAGTAGGACGACCGCCGCCGCTCCTGCAAAGTTGGCAATCCAGTAGTCGCGCTTGGTGATGACACGCTTTTCGCACGCCCACTGGCCGCACAAAAAGCCGATGTAGATCGCAAAGAGAAAGAGCACCAGCGCAAGCACCACGAACGTCCAGCTCATAGGCGCTACTCCCCGTGATGGTGGCCGCAGCAGCACTCGTGGCCGTCGTCATGGCCGTGGCCACCGCAGCACTCGTGGTCCTCGCCGTGGTGATGGCCACAACCGCACTCATGGTCCTCGCCGTGCTCGCCGCAACCGCAACCTTCCTCGTGAGCGCCATGCTCCTCGGGACGATACTGCGACCAGTCCAGACCGGCGGCGATGGCATCGGCCTCCTCCTTATAGAGGACCGTGATGGCCTGGGTGCCCAGCTTGGCGCCACCGATAGCGTCGAGCATGTCGTAGAGCGTAAAGGCCACGTCGGCGCCGGGCAGCGCGAGCTCGCGGTCATCGGCGTAGGCGAGCGCCAAACGCAGGTCCTTAATGAAGTGCTCGACCATAAAGCCGGGCTTGTAGTCGCCGTCGAGCGCCTTGGGCGCCAGGCTCTCCATGGCGCCGGACTTGCCGGTGCCGCCCAGGATCATCTGGCGGGTCTTCTCCAGATCCAGGCCGTTGAGCTCGGCAAACGCCAGCGCATCGGCCATACCGACCATGCAGGCGCCCAGCGACACCTGGTTGGCGAGCTTGGCAGCCTGGCCCTTGCCGGCGCCGTCGAAGCAGCAGATGTTGGCCGCGAAGGTGGCAAGGATGTCGCGGACCGGCGCGATGTCGTTCTCGGTAGCGCCCACGATAGCCGTGAGCGTGCCGGCGATCGCGCCCGACTCGCCGCCGGTGACGGGGCAGTCAAACGCCATGCGACCGGAGACCTGGGCGGCCTCGGCAATGTCGCGCGCAAGCTCGGGCGAGCTCGTGGTGAGGTCGATCAAGACCGCGCCCGGCTTGGTGCACGCGAGCAGGCCGTCGCCTGCCAGGTAGAGTTCCTCGACCTCGGAGGGATAGCCCACCATGGTAAAGACGACATCGGCGTTCGCCACGGCGTCGACCGGCGTATCGGCCCAAACGGCACCGCGCTCGATAAGCGCGGCGGCCTTGGACTTGGTACGGTTGTTGACCGTGACGGGATAGCCGGCATCCAGGATGTGGCCGGCGATGGGGGCACCCATGATTCCGGTGCCGATGAATGCGACGGAGAGCTTGTTTGCCATGAAACCTTTCCTTTTGGGTTGGGTGTTGTTACCAGGTTGATTACTCAGCGCCAGCGCTTGAGCTGCGGGGCGCCCGTGGTCGTAGCGCCTGTCTACTCGCCGCGCACGCGGCGGGCGATGCGGTCGGAAAGCGAGGCCTTCTCGGCGCGGTTCTTACCCCAAAACGCGCAAGCCACCATGCCGGGGCCCACATGCGAGCCGATGGTGGGACCCACGGAGCTGCGAATGATCGTGACGTCGGCGCAGCCCTCCTCCTTGCGGATGGCGGCTTCGAGCCAGTCGCCGTCCTTTTCGGCATCGGCCGTCATGATGGCGATGGGCATGGTGCGATCGGGCACGTAGTTCTCGCGGAACGACTTGAGGATGGACTTGAGCGCCTTCTTGCGGCCGCGGTTGACGCCGATCAGCGACAGCGAGCCGGCCAGGTCGTAGGAAAGCTCGGGCTTGACGTCGAGCTTAGCCGTGAGCTGCGCTGCCGCGGGCGGAATGCGGCCGCCGGCAGCCAGCGCGTCAAAGCTCTCGAGCGTAAAGTAGCCGTGGACGTAGGTCTTTGCCTCGTTTGCCCAATCGACCAGCTGCTTGGCGGTCAGTCCCGCCGAGCGCTGGCGCACGGCCTCGAGCGCCAGGAGCTCGCCGGTCGCACAGGGTAGGGCGTTGTCGACCACGTAGAGCTCAAAGTTGGGATACTCGGCACGCACGGCGTCCGCCGCCTGGCACGCGGAGTTGTAGCTCGACGACAGCGCCGAGGTAAAGCACAGGTAGACCGTGGGCGTACCCTCTTTGGCGCACTCGGTAAAGAACTCGATATAGCGACCGAGCGACACGGCGGAGGTGGACACGCGGGCGCCGGCGCGCATGCGGTCGTAGAACTCCTTGGGCGTGATGCTCGACCAGATGTCGTCCGTACGCTCCTCGCCATCGATAATGAAGGGGAAACCCAAGATATCGACATCGAGGTTCGCGGCGACCTCGGGGCTAAAGTCGCAGCAGGTATCGACGACGATGCGGCAACGGTCCGAATGACCGGCGGATGCGGCCTTGTCCATCAAAGCGACTCCTTACGTAAAAAGGCGGCCACCCGCATGGGATGGCCGCCAACCGTTAACTCATGCAAGTTAACGTATTTTACTCGTCAAGTGTTTCGATACGGGGCTTGATGATGCCATATCCACCATTCTTACGGTGATACACCACATTGATGAGGCCAGTCGTCGCATTCTCGAACACGTAGAAGTCGTGACCGAGCAGATCGGTCTGCACCAGCGCCTGCTCCTCAGTCATCGGGGTGACATCGATGACCTTCTCGCGGACGAGCAGGTCGTCCTCCTCCTCGGGCAGCAGCAGGTCGGCCAGATCCTCGACGCGCTCGACCGGTGCGACATCCGCTGCGCTGGCACCGCCCTGGCGGTTGTCCACGACCTTGGTCTTGAACTTGCGCAGCTGGCGGGTGACCTTATCGGCGGAGAGGTCGATGGCGGCGTACATATCTGCACCGTGCTCGGCAACGCGAATCACCGAACCACGGGCGCGAACCGTAACCTCGACGATTGCCGGGTTGGGGTTCGAGGGGTTCTTCTCATAGCGAAGTACAACGTCGACCGTCATGGGCTCGATATCGAAAACCTTGAGCGCCTCGCCGATCTTCTCATCCACATGCGCACGCAGAGCATCGGTTACCGTCGTCTTGCGTCCAGAAACCTTGATATCCATACGTGGCTCCAATCTGCCTCGGGGACTTACTGTACTGGCTATGTACCCATTGCCGTGCATTTAATCACGCGGATTCCCAAAGACCCGAATAACGATTGCTTGATACCGCATACCGAAGTCTCGCACTTTTCTGTGGCAAAGTGCGCTATAGGAGGGAGCCGGCGACTTTGTATTTGGTCCCGAAAATTGGCTTTGACCTGCTGGTTTTATAGAGATGAAAAAGCCGGGCTCCCCTATTGGGGAAGCCCGGCAGTGCGTGTTGAAACCGTGAAGAGGCATCTCTCCTAGCGCATAGGAGACGCCACCCCTAGCAATAACTAGCTATTAAGCTTGTTAATGTCGTCGTCGGTGATGGTGTCTTCCTGGCTGGACGATTTGTCTTCGGAGGATGCGGTCTCATTGTTGGAATCGGAGGACTCGCTGCCGGAGGACGTGGTCTCACTGGACTCAGAGTCGCCCGGCTGCACGTTAGCGCCCGAAACCGTCTTAGTGGTGAGGTCGTAGGGCATCGTGCCGTACCAGACGCAGTGGACCGCCTCGAGCGTGCCGTCGGCCGTAATACCGTCGAGGGCATCGCTCACGGCACGGCACAGTTCGTCATTGGACGAGAGGCCCGCAACACCAAGCGTCGAGGGCGCCTCGAGCGCACCGACATAGGAGATCTCGCTCATCAGGCGTGCAAGGTAGCCGCCGGCCGTGGAGTCGCAGATCACATAGTCGACTTCGCCGGACTCGAGCGCCTCAAAGCACTCGTTGATGTTGGAGTAGGTCTTTTGGTTGGCGGTGATGCTCTGCTTAGCAAGCGCCTCCTGCGAGGCCGAGGACATCTGGATACCCAGAGTAGACGTGTTAAGGGTATCGGTGGAAACGCTTAGCGACCCACCATCGCTGGTTTTACCGAACACGGAAGCGGCATCGTACAGGCAGGTGCCGAGCGAGCTAACGTCCCCGTCCGTAGAGTTGATCTCGCCGATAAAGATATCAGCCTTTTTGTCGCCGAGCGCGGAACCTGCCGAGGACGCATCGACAAAGGCGACCTTAAGGCCCATGCGGCTTGCGAGGGCGCGGGCAGCGTCGACTGCATACCCCGTGAGCTCGCCGCCAGCGCCCTGCATGGCCTGCGGCGCATCGGAGGTATCGAGGGCGACCGTCAGGGTACCGGGAGTGACCAGGGCATCATCCGACACCGTGGGCGTGACGGTCTCGTACTCGATCTGGTCGATCGTGGGAGTCGTGAACGTAGACAGCGGGTTGAACGCGCATCCGCTCAGGCCCAAAACGGCGATGACCGCTGCGGTCCCAGCACCTAACCGAGCCGCGTGCATCAAGCTGCCCCTCACCATGTCCACTACCCTGCCTTCTGTGTCGTATACGATCCGTGCCTTGCGCGGAATATCGGGTTGTTCCCACCAGCTGACCTGGTATTTGACCCCACACTTGCGCACCGGGGCGTTTGCTCTGGAGGCCGTAGCCACCTTCACGACTGGCCCGCTCGCCCGCGAGGCGGTATTGCCCCAAAGAAAGTAGAACGGACGGTGCGGCTTACATCTAGGACGCGCCATGATCGCGCCGCGCGCACGCGGTCGCTTACGTGGATCCCTTTGACCGCGTCTGTCTTGGACTAGGACGGGCATTTCGTCCGTCCGCAACCACAGCCTGGTAGGAACGTAGCGCATTATAGCTAAGTTCAAGCTAAAGTTTAAGGTTAGGGGCGTCATTCGCATCGCGAGTACAGATTTCGCAGGTCGGAGTGGGCTATTCGTGCCTCTGTGAAGCCCGGAGCTCCCCTATGGGGAGCTCCGGGGCACCCTTCTTGGGGTGCCGTGGCCAAAAAACGGCAAATATGAGTACTGTCACCAATTTAGTAACAGGCAATTTTGGCCTCTCGGACAGATTTTGCGCTCAGTGTCGCCAACCTGATGCTTAGTTATTCTACATTTGTATATTATCTTCTTACTTTATGCCGCCCCCGAGTCCTAAACTCCTTGATTTTGCTGTTACTGATTTAGTGACAGTACTCATATTTGCCATATTTTGGCCAGGGCATATGATTAACCCCCTAATTTCGACGTGAATTAGACCGGCTTAAGCCCAAAACACGCCCGCAGCGTGTTAAGCAACGCCTCTTGCTTCTTCCTGCGGGCATCGACACGATTCCGGTACCGCTTTCGCATACGCTGGTGGATGCGCCATGCGAGTGCTTCCATCGCTTCCATGTCGCAGAGCATTTCGTTGTTGACCGTCGCGACCTCGATTCCCATAGTAATCAAGCCCGTGTTGCGCTTTTCATCATGGATACGTCCCCTCCGAGAGGAATGGCCCAGCTCACCGTTGTATTCCAGGTCAAACCGGGCCGCTTCTTGATACGCATCGCAAACTGCATGGGGCATCCCCGAGATTGCCTGCGCACGGTCATCGAACTCGATCTTGTAGTCGGTCTTAAAAGGTCCGCAGGCAAACCCGCCATAGGAAAACGGAAGCGAAAACAGGGCGAGCATGATGCACTCCATGGGCGAGAGCAGGTTTTCTGACAGGTAGGGACACAGACGCAGCAGCTGTTTGGCCACATTCCCCTTGCATGCCGCAAGGTAATCTGCCAGACGATCGGGCATTAGCACCGGCTCAACCTCAAAGTAGCCCACGTCTGCTGGCTGGTCCTTGTCCTTTGCAAGTTTATTCGTAACAGGCGAGGTGTAGGGAGGCAGATACTTCCCGCGGTCACTCAGCGAAATCTTAGAGCACAGCTCCTGGGCCAGGGCAAATGCCTGGATACAGCCGACCTCGCGGGCAACGGCAACACAAAGGGCCTCGGGAGATAGGCCGTATACCCCCGGTTCCACCTCTAGAATCGAGCCGGCAGGCAACCCGGAACACACGGACCAGCCCACGCCGGGCATGCGGCGGCGCTGCGCCGCAGATCCCACCAGCAAGCACAGATCTTCTTGCACCTCGCCGCTTTTGGCTCCGATTCGCACCAAGTCGGGAAGATAGATGTCCTCAGTCGAGGGCGACGACGTGCGCAGCACACGGCGCTCTTCATCGGGATTGAGGTCCCTCCAACTGATGTAACCCATTTGTCGGCGCTCGGCGCGCATCATGCGTAGCGCCGAGGCGCCGGTCAGAATTATGGAGGCCGCCAGTTGCTCGCTTGTCGGTTCGTCACACCGCGCCATCTTCACTGCCACAAAACCACCCCTACCAAACGCGTGCGATAGCGAGGCCATCGACTGCCGCAGCGCCGGCGCGCTTGAGTTCCGCCGAAGCCGCGGCCATCGTCGCGCCCGTGGTGATAACGTCATCGATGAGCAGCAGGCGGCGGCCCCGCACGTCCTCGACTGTCTCGTACATGCCCCGGGAGCGCTCTCGGCGCTCCTCGCGACCGAGTTCGCGCTGGTCGCCATGGCCGTACTTAACGAGGGCATCGAGCAGCGGTACACCCGACAGCTCGCAAAATGGACGCGCAATGGCCTCCATGTGATCAAAGCCGCGCCGCCGAAACGCCGCCGCTGTCGCAGGCACAAACACCACCGCGTCCGCACCGGACAGCACGCCGCCATAGCGATCGGGAGCTGCGACCTGCGCATGCAGGGCGGTGTCGTATAGCAGCTCTGCCAGATACGGAGCAAGACGGCGCTCGCCCGCGTCTTTGTACGCTTTAATGATGCGCGGCAGCGGATGCGCATAGACGGCGCACGCCAGGCACCGGTCGAGCGCATCGGCCATTGCCGAGGACGTACCCTCGACCGAGCACTCGGTGCACAGCAGGTCTCCAAACGGAGCGCCGCATCGAGTGCAGCTATGACGCGGATCGATGAGCGTTAGCGCCGACAAGCAGTCCTGGCAAATAAGCGCGCCGGCGCGCTCGCAGCCGGCGCATCGCGTGGGCGACAACGCCTCAAGCGCCTCGTGCGCCGCGCGCTCGGCAAACGGTAGCAATTCGTCTGCAAACGGTAGGGCGCCAGCACCCTGCAAACGACCTAGTACATTCAAATGTCTCTTCACGACACAACCCTCCCTATGCAAAGGCAGAGGGAGGGTTGTTGATTCAGCACTATGGTACCCCGATGTGCTCGGGGCAAGGCAGGTTAAATCCGCTCGCGGGCGCTATTCGCCGGCAGGCGGTTGCGGTGCGGACGAGCCCAGGGTCGAGCCCTCGCCACCATCCTGGCGCGGCTTACGGGAGCGGCGACGGCGACGGCGCTTCTGGCCCTGGTCGGCAGAGCCCTCGCCACCGCGATCCTCACGCGGCTCGTGCTCGTCGCGGGCGGCGCCGCGCGCGGCCTTGGCAGCCGCACCTCCGCCGTCACCGGGACGACGACGCGTGACCTTGACCTCGCCATCCGAAACCTGATCGGCCACGGAAGGCACCGAAGGCTTCTGCTGCGTGCCCGAGGAATGGCGACGGCGCGGACGCGGAGCGCGCTCCTCCTCGCCACGCGGCTTGCCGCCCTTGTCGGCAGGTGCGTCGGAACCCGAGCCGCCCTTGGGAGCGGCACCTGCCTCGCGAGCGGCTGCGGCGCGGAAAGCGTCCTCGCGCTCCTCGCTCGACAGATGACGGCGGCGACGGCGCGTGGGGTTCATGCCACCGCCGCGGTTTTGCTGCTGGGGCTGCTGAGCCTCGCGCTCGCGTGAGGCATTCTTGCCTGCAGCCGCGGTCTCGCCGGCATCGCCCGAGCCCGCACGCTTGCGACGGCGGCGGCCACCGGCGGCCTCCTCGGCCTCGGGAGCCTCGACCTTGCCGCGACCCTTACCACGGCCACGGCCCTCGCCCTGGCTCTGAGCAGCGCGGGCATCGGCGTCCGCATCGCGGCGACGGCGCTTGGGCATCGACGTGCCCGCCAGACGATCGGCACTCGACAGGCCATCGCCCACGTCAACGCCGTTCTCGCGGTCGAGCTCCATGAGCGCCAGACGCATCTCGGGCGACTCGATGCGCTCGAGCACATCGCGCGTCACGCAGTCGGGGCGGCAGTTGCAGCCCTGCTCGGCGGCTTTCTTCTTGCAACCCTCGGAGCAGGTCATATCGGCCAGGTTGACCTTAAAGACCTTGCCGTTCTCCAGGCGCAGCACCAGCTGCTCGCGCGGGGTGTCGTATTCCTGGATACGCGCCTTGCCGAGCGGCGTATCGATGAGCGTCTTCTTTTTGGGCGCGCGGCTCTTAAAGTCCTTGTACGCCTCGAACTCGTAGCGCAGGCAGCACATCAGGCGGCCGCAGACGCCGCTGATCTTGGAGGAATTGAGCGGCAGGTCCTGCTCTTTTGCCATGCGGATCGAAACCGGCTCAAACTGTCCGCCAAAGCGCGTGCAGCAGAGCTCCTGGCCGCACTGGGCATAGCCGCCCACCAGGCGGGTCTCGTCGCGCACGCCGATCTGGCGCATGTCGACGCGAATGTGCAGCGTCGAGGACAGGTCTTTGACGAGCTGGCGAAAATCGACGCGCTCCTCGGCCGCAAAGTAGAACACGGCCTTCTCGCCGCCAAACAGGTACTCGACGCCCACCGGCTTCATCTCGAGGTCGAGCTCCTTGACCAGACGGCGAAAATCGACCATGGCCTCGTCGCCCTGGATAGCCAGGTCGTCGGCAAGCTGCAAGTCGATGTCACTCGCCACGCGCAGCACGGGCTTGAGCGGCTGGCCGATCTCGTCTTGCGGCACCTCGAAGGGATCGGCCGTGACCAGGCCGATCTCGGTTCCGCGCTCGGTGGAGCAAATAGCGTAATCTGCCTCGAGGATATCCAGATCCTGCGGGTCAAACCACAGGTCGCGCGAGGCGTAGGTAAACTTAACGGGTACAACTAACGGCATTTCAGTGCCTTCCTGATATCGAACAGCATGACCTCGATGGCCAGCTGGGGAGTAACGTTTCTGGCGATGTTGCGCTCAGCGGTGGCAACCGCCTCGAGCGCCCGGGTGGCACCCGCAACATTCGTCGCGGCGGCAAGCCGCCCGATTGTGTCGCGCACGTCCTCGTTCACCACGTCTGCTGCCTCGTCCTGAAGCGTCAGCAGCACATCGCGCATGAGCGTCCGCGCGCTCGCCAGCGCTTCCATGATACCCGAACGCTCGCGCGCGTTGAGTTCGCGCTTGTTGCGGTCCTCAAGCTGCTTCAATGCTCCACGCGACAGGTAGTCGGCGTTTTGCTCGAGCACCTTTTCCTGCGTGGACTTGACCTCGGCGAGCGGCGCCTTAACGGCGACAATGAGCGACTTGGCGCGACTGAGCACGTCGGCCTCGTCGGCGGCAATGAGTGAGTCGATGGCACGGACCATCTGACGGCGGGCGTCCTGGCGCTCGGCGCTCTTAAGGAACTCGATGCCGCGCGTGGGGCTTCCCGCCACGGCGACGGCCATGCGACAGCGCGCGATGTCCTGGCCGGTGGCGCGGCTCACGGCCTGCGCGGCGACGGCGGGCGATACCAGCCGAAACGGCACGCACTGGCAGCGGCTCACAATGGTGGGCAGCATTACGTCGGCCGAGGTGCCCAGCAGGATGAACATGACGCCCTCGGGCGGTTCCTCAAGCGTTTTGAGCAGGGCATTGGCGGTGTTGGCGCGCAGTTGCTCGGCACGGTCGATGATGTAGACCTTGGCCTTGGCGCGGATGGGCGCGAGGGGCACGTCGTCGAGTAGTTCGCGGGTTTGGGCGATAAGGTAGCCCGTAGCGCTCTCGGGCGTGTAGTAGTGCACGTCGGGATGCGTATGACGAGCGACGCGCACGCAGCTGTCGCACGATCCGCAGCCGTCCTGCTCGCACAGGAATGCCTGGGCGAGCGCCCATGCGGCGTCGAGCTTGCCGGCACCGGGAGCGCCCAAAAACAAGTAGGCATGCGATGCGCGGCCGCTGGCGACGGCGTTGGTCAAAAAGTCACGCACGCGCTCTTGGGTGTCAAGCTTGGCGAGCAGGCTTGCCTGAGCGGGGGCCATGCTACTCAGCCTCCTGGGCAAGCGCGGCGGCGACGGCGTCCTGAGGGATGTTGAGGCCGCACGCGCGGACCCGCTCGACCGTCTGCGCGAAGACATCTGCGATCGGCGCGGTAGCATCGATAAGCTTTACGCGGTTCGGCTCCTCGGCAGCGATGGCACAAAATCCCTGGTAGACACGCTCTTGGAAGGCCATCCCCTTGGCCTCCATGCGGTCTGCCGCGCCACGAGCGGCCATGCGCAGCGCCGCCTGCTCGGGCGTGATGTGGTAGACGAGCGTGAGCGCCGGATGTGTTCCCGCGACGGCCAGGTTATTGGCATCGCGCACCATCTGACGATCGAGGCCATCGGCAAACGCCTGATAGCACGTCGTGGAATCGTAGAAACGGTCGCACAGGACCACCTTGCCGGCCGCAAGGGCGGGCGCGATGACCTCGTGCACCAGCTGGGCGCGCGCGGCCTCGTAGAGCAGCAGCTCGCAGGTATCGCCCATCGCCGTATTGGCGGGGTCGAGCAGCAGGGCGCGGATCTTTTCGCTGATGGCGGTGCCGCCCGGCTCGCGCAGAGTTACGACCTGGTAGCCGGCAAGGTCGAGCGCGCGGGCCAGCAGGCGCGCCTGCGTAGACTTGCCGGCGCCATCAACGCCCTCGAGCGTAATGAAGCTATGTTGAGCGGGCTCAAAAGCCATGGGCGCAGCCCCTTCCTACAAGGCGCGTAAATGCAGATATATCAACCAAGCCATGATACCCCAGTGCTCGGCGCGCCCCAAATCCCACCCAGTCGCAGGCGACTACTAAGTTGCGGTGAAATAGGGACAGCCCCTGTGGCCACCAAACACTCCCTATTTCACCGCAACTTATGAGGGGGAGTTTTGAACGCTGGGTATAATCGTCGTATTGCATTGAAATGTGGCGAAAGGAGTGGCAATGTCTCGGTACTGCGCCTCGTGCGGCAAGCTTCTTGCAGACGACGCCAAGTTCTGCACCTCGTGCGGTGCACCCGTTGAGCAATCGGCCGCGAGCAACGATCAGCCCGCTTTTGAGCAAACCGGCCCCCTTGATACGCCTCAAACCAAGGCGGACGACCCCCTCGCCTATCGCCCCGACCCCGCCGCAAGCCCTGTGTCGGTCGAGACCACGCAGCGCATCCCTGTCGCGAGCGGCTCGCCTCAGCAGCAGCCGGCACCCGCATACGCGCCCGTTCAGTCACAAGCGCCCGCTCCCAAGAAGAACGGCACCGGACCACTTGTCGCCATTATCGTTGTGTTGGTGGCGATCATCATCGCCTTGGTCATCTTCTTTGTGATCAGACCGTTCGACAACGCCGCCACGCAGACGACTGCCGAGGTAGCTAAGTTGCACCATGACGTCGACGACGATGACCTAAAGCCTCTCGGCGATCCCAACAGCCTGTACGACGATGATGACGATGACGACGAGGATGGCGGCGAAGCGACCCTCTCCGAGCAAAACCTCTACCGTCGCCTGAGCGAGTACTACGACCTGCTCGAAGACCTCGACAACTACGTCCGTGGCTGCGCGCAGAACTTCAACGGCAACTATCTGGAAGAGGATCGAACCACCCGTCAAAATCTCGCCGACGTCGCCGAGCACACGGAGGACACCATCGAGCAGTATTACGACATCGTCGAGGACCTGGACGTCCCGACGAGCTCCAAGAACTACAGCTCCTGGAAGGACATCATCGCCCTGTACGACGACCTGGATCACCGCATTGACGCAATCTGTGATGCCTGGGAGATCAGCCTGAAATACGCCAAGCCTGCGGACCACAAGAATGAGATCGTGGCGCCGCTGTCGCGCGACAACGTGGCGGGCACCAATGACAATAAGTACCGCCTAGACTTTGAGGAGCGCTATCCAGGCGCCAAGCCCGTCGAGGTGAAGTAGTCACTGGGCGCCCCAAAGCCGGCAGTTAGGGACGTTCCTAAACTGCCGGCAGAAAAGGAACGTCCCTAACTGCCGGACAAAAAACGAGCGAGGATTTTGAGGTCCTCGCTCGTTTTTTTGGGGCATTGTTTCGACTGCGCCGTTACTTGTCGGCGGCTGCTTTCTTGGCAGTCGACTTCTTCGCGGCCGTCTTCTTGGCGGTTGTCTTCTTCGCAGTCGAAGTCTTCTTGGCCGTACTCGTCTTAGTCGCGGTCTTGCGGCCGCGGGCGGGCTTCTTCTCCTTGGTCGGGCAGTCCATGTTGACGCAGATACGCCACGGACCGCGCGCCGTGTTGACCACCACGATCGGAGCGCCGCACTCGGGACAGGTCTCGCCCGTCGCCTCGAGCTTGCCACGTGCCGGCAGCGGATAGCTCACGCCGCAATCGTCGTAATTGGTGCAGCGGATAAAGCGCTTACCGCTCTTCTCGCTCTTGTGTGCGATCAGGTCGCCATGGCGTCCGGCCTCGGCGCACACCTCGCACTCGCCCACCTTAAGATCGGGCTCGTAGTTGGTAGGGCACGTCGGGTTCACGCAGATCTCGAAAGCCTTCTGGCGGAACGGCTGACACTTGATGCGCGGCGCACCGCATTCGGGACACACGGCGGCCTCGCCCTCGAGCGGGCTCACCTTGACGCCGCTCGGCACCGGATAGGTCACGTCGCAGTCGGGCCAGCCCATGCAGCCAATGAAGCTGCCGCGGGTCTTGGCGCTCGTCTTCATAACCAGGTCCTTGCCGCACTTGGGGCAGGCGCCCACGCGCGCGTCGGCCGTGACGGCGTCGCTGATGGCGTCGCCGAGCTCCTGCGTGTGCTTGAGCAGCTCGTCGAGCACGCCGGCCAGCAGCGCGCGCGAGTGCGTCACGACATGCTCTTCGGTATCCTCGCCACGCTCCACGCGGGTCATGTCGCCGTCGAGCTCGCTGGTCATATCGGGGCTCGTGATGCGCGGGGCAAACTGCGTCAGCGCGTCGATGATGGCGATGCCCAGCTGGCTCGGCTCCACGGGATCGTTTTTGAGGTAGCGCACGGCATACAGGCGCTCGATGATGCTCGCGCGCGTGGACTTGGTGCCCAGGCCGCGCTTTTCCATCTCCTGCACGAGCTTGCCCTGGCTGTAGCGCGCGGGCGGCTCAGTCTGCTTAGCCTCGAGTTTAATGTCGAACACATCGACCGTATCGCCCTGCTCCAGCGGCGGCATCTGCTCGTCGCGCTTAAGTCCATACGGATACGCCTCGCGGAAGCCCGGGGTCACGAGCACGTCGCCCGAGGCCACGAACGGCTCTCCGTTGACGTCAAGCTCGAGCTTGGTGTTCTCGATGGTCGCGGGGCCCATGAGCGTCGCCAGGAAGCGGCGGGCGATGAGGTCGTAGAGCTTGCGCTGGCCGCCGTCGAGCGTGGACGGATCGCCCTCGCCCGTGGGATAGATCGGCGGGTGGTCGGTGGTCTCGACCTTGCCGCGCGTGGGTTTCATGGGGCCGGCGAGCACCTTTTTGCACACGGGCGCCAGCGCCGGGTTGATCTTTGCCAGGTCGCTCACCACGGCGCCCAGGTCGAGCGTCGCGGGGTACACGGTGTTGTCGACACGCGGGTAGCTGATGAGGCCGGCCATATAGAGGGACTCGGCGATGCGCATCGTACGCGCAGGCGAGATGCCCTCGGCCGCGGCGGCAGCCTGCAGCGAGGTCGTCGCAAACGGCGTGGGCGGCTGCTGCTTGCGGGAGCGCTTGGTCACCGCGGCGACGGTTGCCGTCGTAGCGCCGTCGACGTGGCCGTACGCCGTCTCGGCAGCATCTTTGTCGGTAAAACGTGTCGTCTTGTGCGCAATCTTAAAGCGGTCATCCTCGGCAGCACCCTGAGCGGCACCCATGCCGCGAATCTGCCAATAGTCCTCGGGCACAAACGCCATGCGTTCGCGTTCGCGCTCGACCACCAGAGCGAGCGTCGGCGTCTGCACGCGGCCGGCGGAGCGCACGTTGCCAAAGCCGCCAAACTTGGCGAGCGTCAGGTAGCGCGTGAGCACCGCGCCCCAAATGAGATCGATGTGCTGGCGGCTCTCGCCGGCGTCGGCCAGATTCTGGTCGAGCGAGACAAGATTATCGAAGGCCTGCGTAATCTCGGCCTTGGTAAACGAAGAATACTGGGCGCGGGCGACCGGCAAGTCAGGCGCAACCTCGCGCACTTTGTTGAGGGCGTCCGAACCGATCAGTTCGCCCTCGCGATCGAAGTCCGTGGCGATGATGACGCTGTCGGACTTCTTGGCCAGGTTCTTGAGCGAACGAATGAGCTCCTTCTCGGCCGGCAGCTTAATGACGGGCGCCCAGGTAAGATACGGCAGGCTCTCGAGCTTCCAGCCCTTGATGGAGATGCCGTCGGCAAGGAACGGCTTGCGCTTGGTGTCGTAGGGCGGACGAGCCAGGCCATCGGGCATATCCGCCGGCAGCATCTCGCCGTCCTCGGTCACCGAATACCAGCCCAGCTTTTTATCGAACAGCACGCTGTCGCAAAAATCGGGCGCCAGGATGTGACCGGCAAGGCCGATGGTCACGCACTCCTCGCCCTTCCACTCAAAACGGTAGATGGCGGTGTTGTACACCTTGTCCTTTTTGGGCTTACCCGTGGACAGACGCTCGGCGATCTGACGCGCGGCGTCGTTTTTCTCGGCGATGATGAGCTTCAAAAGAGGCTCCTATCTCGTGTCTCTGCGGCTACGCCCGCCCGTATGGCGGCCGACTTACGCCCTTGCTTGCTCGATCTGCCCGATGAGCCAATCGCACCAGGCATCCATGCCCTCGCCCTTGCGCGCGCTCACGGCAAACCGTGGCGCCTGCGGATTGAGGTCATCGAGTGTCTTAGTATACCTATCCATGTCAAAATCGAAAGCCGGGGCCACGTCGATCTTGTTGAGTAGCTGTGCGCCGGCGTGTTGGAAGATGCCCGGGTACTTGATGGGCTTGTCGTCGCCCTCGGGAACCGAGAGGATCATGATGGACAGGTTCTCGCCCAGGTCAAAGTCGACCGGGCAGACCAGGTTGCCCACGTTTTCGATAAAGATAACGTCGATGTTTTCCAGACCCACAGCTTGGTCGAACGCATCGACGGCCTCCATGATCATGTTGCCCTCGAGGTGGCACAGGCCGCCGGTGTTGATCTGAATAGCGGGCATGCCGGCTTCCTTCATAGTGATGGCGTCGACATCCGAGGCGATATCGCCCTCGATAACGGCGCAGCGCAGGCCCGCCTTGTCGCGCAGGCGCTCGTTAGTGCCCAGAATCGTGGTGGTCTTGCCCGAGCCGGGGCTCGACAGCACGTTGATCACGTAGGTGTTCGTCTGCTCAAAACGCTTGCGCAGCTGATCTGCCAGGCGCTCGTTGCGCGACAGAATCGGCGATGCAATATCAATCGTTTTCTCGGCCATACTCGGCGCTCCTTACTTTTGCCCCTTTATACCCCATCACTAGATGGCTGGGCGGACTAATCGTCGGGGGTTTCGATCTCGATGCTCGCGATATCGAGCTCGCGGCCGTGCAGCAGGCGCACGTTGGCACCACCACACTGGGGACAGCGACAGTGGAAGCGATCGTGGTCGAAAACCTCGCCGCAGTCCAGACACTCGCTTTGTGGATGGACCTCCTCCACGGCAAGCTCGCAGCCTCGCGTGAGCGGATCCTCGTCGCGAAATGTCTCCCACGCAAAGTCGAGCGCCTCGCGCACGACCTCGGTCATATCCCCGATACGCAGCGTTACCAAAACGGCGCGCGAGGCCCCCGCCCCACGCGCCGCGCGAATCACTGTATCAAGTATGCCGTTGACAATGCCAACCTCGTGCATACCGATTTACTCCTCGTCGTCCTCGTCGTCCGCGAACAGGTCCAGACGACTCACGAACAGGCCCTCCTTGCCCTCGCGCGCGGTAATGACCACACGGGCGATGGCAAGCGAAATCTCGTAGAGCGAGAGCAGGGCGCCATACATGAGACCCAGCGTAACGGGCGAGCCGTCGGGCGTAATCACAGCCGAACCCACGAGCAGGCCTACGTACACGTAGCGCCAGGCGCTGCGGAAGGCCGCATAGGACACGATGTGGAAAACGGACAGGTAGAAGATGATGAGCGGCAGCTCAAACGCCACACCAAAGCCGATCATAAAGAGCAGCTCCATGTTGACGTAGTTCTCCAGATCGGGCAGCGCCGTAGCGACAGCCGAGGTCTCGCCGATGAGCCACTCAAAGCCCGCCGGGATGATGATGAAGTAGCAGAAGATGGCACCCAGGAAGAACAGCACCGTCGAGGCGAGCACCGTGGGCACAACCCACTTGCGCTCGTTGGGGCGCAGTGCCGGCAGGAAAAATGCCAGAATCTGCCAGATGATCATGGGCGTGCACATGACCACGGCCATCTTGATGGCAAGCGAGAAGCGCAGGCCAAAGCCGCCGAGCGTGGTGGTGATGTAGAACTTACCGTCCGGCACAAAGGAGCGGATGGGGTCTTCCAAGATGTCGAGCACCACGGGCGTGGCGAAATACAGCACGATGGCTGCGGCAAATACCGACACGACCACGATGGTCAAGCGGCGACGGAGCTCTCCCAAATGATCGAAGAGCGGCATTCGCGCAGGTCCGATAGGCATTACTCATCGCCTCCCTTCGGGGCGTCGGCGGCAGCGGTGTCGTCCTCGGCCTCGAGCTCGCGAGCAAGCTGGTCGACGACGGCTTTGCGCTTGCGGGGACGACGGGCGTAGAGGTCAGCCGTCGTGGGCTCTGCCGGCTCGGGCTCGGGCTCTGCAGCAGGCTCGGGCTCGACAGCGGCTGTGGCCTCGGACTCGGCACCTGCGGGCTCGACGCCCTCGGTCGCAGGCTCCTCGGCAGCATTCTCGCCCTCAGCAGCACCCTCGCTTGCGGCCTTCTCGGCAGCAAGACGGGCGCGACGCTCGGCAAAGGTCTCCTTCTTGGCGGGTGCTGCCTTCTCGGCGGCATCCTCGTCCGCATCGGAATCGTCGTCGGTCGCAGCGGCCTTCTTGGGCTTGACCGGCACCGACGCGGCCTCACTTACCGGATCGATAATCTCGGACTGAACAACGGCCGTCATCTTTTCCTGCGTCTCGCGGAACTGACGGATGGCACGGCCGATCGTGCGGCCCATCTGTGGGAGCTTATCCGGGCCAAACAGCAAAAAGCCGAAGACCACGATGATCGCGAGCTCACCCTCTCCAATACCAAACACACATACCTCCAAGGCTCGATGTGAGTCGAGCCCGCACCGCGCCATTCGGCCGGAACTCGTCTATTCATTCGGTCAAGTATAGCGCCCGGACGCCAAAACGTCCGAGCGCATCACAAACATATGCCAAACGGCACGCCCTTTTGGGGGCAAAGATTATGCAGCGGTGATCGAAATCTCCTGGTCGACACCCAACAGCTGGACCACGCGCATCACCGGGGGCTGCACATTGGTGCAGCTAAAGCGCTTGCCGTGGTCGACCGCGTGGTGCGCGGCGCCCACGAGCACGCCAATGCCCGTCGAATCGATGTAGCTCACCTGAGCAAAATCGAGCTCAACGGCCTCGGTGGGCTGTTCGAGCGCCAGGTCGATGGCATTGCGCAGGCTATCGGCATTAGAGATATCGATCTCGCCGGTTACCTTAATGGTGTAGAGCTCTGGCGTGGGGTTGGTGGAAATACCCAAATCCATGTATACGCTCCTTTACGTATCGAAAGTGCGGATAGTACGGGAAGCCGCGCGTTAGGCGCGCTCGGCACGCGCAAGCTCGGCAGCGACAAGCTTAACGGCCAGCACCAGCACATCGAGCGCGGCCTCCAGGTCCTCGACCGTGGGATAGCTCGGCGCGATGCGGATGTTGGTGTCGCGCGGATCCTTGCCATAAGGCCAGGTGGCACCAGCCGGCGTGAGCTTGACACCCAGGTCGGCACAAAGCGCAGCGACCTTTTGGGCCGAGCCCTCGGGACCATCAAAGCTCACAAAGTAGCCGCCGCGGGGATGCGTCCAAGTGGCGCAACCCGTATCGCCCAAGCCCTCGGTGAGCTTGCGCTCGACGGCCTCAAAGCGCGGGCGCAAAAACTCGGCATGCTTTTTCATGTGTTCCTTGACCGTCTCGATGGTGGGGAGGAAGCGCACGTGACGCAGCTGGTTGAGCTTGTCGGCGCTGATGAGGCCGGCCTTCAGGCGCTTGGAGAACTCCGCGATAACCGCGGGGCTCGCACCGATAAAGCCGATGCCGGCGCCCGGGAAGGTGATCTTGGACGTCGAGGCAAAGGCCACCACGCGATCCTCGGTGCCCGCCGCGCGAGCGAGGTCAAAGATGTTTGCGAGCTCGTCGGTCTCGTCGTACAGGTCGTGCACGCAGTAAGCGTTGTCCCAGAAGATGCGAAAATCGGGCGCGGCCGTGGGCATCTCGACCAGGCGACGCACGGTGTCCTCGCTAAAGGTGATGCCCGTGGGGTTGGAATACTTGGGCACGCACCAGATGCCCTTGATGGAATCGTCAGCGGCAACGAGACGCTCGATCTCGTCCATGTCGGGGCCGTTGTCGGTCATCGCGACGGGGACATTCTCGATGCCCAGGTCGGCGGTGATGCCAAAGTGGCGGTCGTAGCCGGGAACGGGGCACAGGAACTTGACCTTCTTGCCATCGTGGGCGGCCTCGTAGGCATCCCAGGGCTCGCTGCCGCACGAACCGCAGCGCCAGAACATGCCGGCGATGTCGTGCTCGATCAAAAGGCTCGACGAACCCAACACAAGCGTCTGCTCGGCGGGGCAGCCCAAGAACTCCCCTGCCAGCTTGCGTGCCGAGGGAATGCCCTCAAAGCAACCGTAGTTGGAGCAGTCGACGTTGCCGTCGTGCAGGTCGGAATTAGCATTGAGGATATCGAGCATGGGGCGCGAGATGTCCACCTGGGCGGGCGACGGCTTGCCGCGGGCCATGTCGAGCGCCAGGCCCTTGGCCTTGACCTCGGCGACCTCGGCCTTGAGCGCCTCAATGGCGGCATCGAGTTCGGTGGTTTCCATCTTCTGGTAGATCGTCTGCATGGGTGCGACCTTTCACGAAGCGGTACGTTGCAATTCTTCTAAGTATAGACCGCCATCGCCGCAACGTTATGAAGCCGTGATAGATTAAGTCCATCGCAATGAATTACGAATCGCCGCGCATGCCGGCGTGGGGCGCCCAAGGAGGCACTATGGAGTACGGATCGTTTCAGGCCGAGGAATTCGGCGACCTGCAGCGCCTGGTCGACGGGCTGTTTTACGACCGCCACGCCATCGACCGCCTGGACCTGATCGTACAGGCCGAAATCTTGGACCTGGCGCCCGACCTCATGGAGATCGTCAACCTGTTGCCGCCCGGTTACTACGATCGCCAGTCACTTTGCGACCAGCTCAACTCCGCCTTGGCCGCCCACGGCTGGGGCGCCGTCTACGGAACGGTGGAATAAGCCTCGAGGCCGGCGATTTGGCCCGCTTCCCGACCTTGGCGAGGCTTGTTTTAGGGCTTGTGGCCAAAAAAGGGCAAATATGAGTACTGTTACCTTTTTAGTAGCAGCGATTCTTGGTCGAAATCGGCAAAACTCGACTTGAAACTTCCTAATCACCGTCAGCTAGCGCCAAATTGGAAGTCGATGGTCACTCATTAACGTACAGTTCTTATAACTTTGTTCATTATTTTCCGCACCTAAAATGATACGCCGTTTGTGACAGTACTCACAAACGGCGTTTTTTGACCACTGGCGTGTCTGGCAGGCGGCAAGCACCGCCCGAATCCGCATTTTGAACGCGCCCGAATCGGTTCTGGAGCCGGTTTTCGCGCTCTTACTCGTCTTTGGGCGCGGGGTGCTTGCAGACCACGCTCATGTAGATCATGCCGAGCACGGCTGCGGTGACCGAACCGGCAAGAATGGCGGCCTTGGCTGCAAGAACCTCAAACTGGGCCGTCGGGAAGGCAAGGCCGCTGATGAGAATCGACATGGTAAAGCCGATACCGCCCAGAATGCCCACGCCGGCAATCATGTGCCAGTTGACATTGTGCGGTAACTCGCAGGCCTTAAGCTTAACCAGGGCAAACGTCATACCAAAGATGCCGATCGGCTTGCCCAGCAGCATGCCAAAGTACACGCCGAGCGTCACCGGGTCGGTGAGCAGCGTGCTCATGTCCACACCCACCAGGCGAACCTGCGCGTTTACGAACGCAAAGATCGGCAGGATCACAAAGTTGACCGGCGTGGAGATCAGACGCTCCATGCGGATAAGCGGCGGGGTCACGCGGTGCATGACGCGCTCGACCTTGGTTGTCGAGACGGTGAAGTCATGCTGGCCCAGGATGTGCGCCTCGTCATCGTAACGGTCGTCGAGCAACGGCAGGCACTCGCCCAGCCAATCGGTAAGGCTATCGAGCTTAACGCCGCACTTGGCCGGAATGGTGAAGGCCAGGATGACGCCAGCAAGCGTGGCATGTACGCCGCTCTTGAACATGCAGAACCACAACAGCAGGCCCAGTACCGAATACGGGGCAAGGCGGTAATGCTGCGTCTTGTTGAGCCACACGAGCGCGCAGGTCACAAGCGCGGCGGCGCCCAACCAAAACGGATTGGGGCTCTGACCGTAGAAGATGGCGATGGCGGCGATAGAGATGAGGTCGTCGGCGATGGCGAGCGTCGAGAAGAACACGCGCACGCCGTTGGGCACGCGATTGCCCAAAAGCGACAGCACGCCCAGCGCAAAGGCAATATCGGTTGCCATGGGGATGGCCCAACCGTTGCGGGCGCCGGCATGGTTAAAAATCAGGTAGATGCAGGCGGGAACGACGACGCCGCCCACGGCGGCCAGCATGGGAAGCATGGCCTGACGCGGATTCTTGAGCTCGCCGACCGTCATCTCGTACTTAAGCTCAATGCCCACCAACAAAAAGAAAATCGCCATGAGGAAGTCGTTGACGAAAAGCTCAACGGTGAGACCGGCCGTAAAATGCCCTAGGCCCACGTACAGCGGGGTCTCCAAAAAGTGATGGATGGCCTCGTAGGCATCGGTGTTGGCGCAGATAACGGCGGCGATGGCGGCGATGACCATAACCGCGGCGGAAATCGTGCCGTTCTCGGCGATGCGCTCCCAGATATCGTGGCGCTCAAAGCGCTTGCGCTCACGAACGTTGAACAGCTGCTCAGTTGCTGCCATGGGCGGCTCCTTTCACGGGAAAGATCCCGTCTTAAAAAAGCACGGCCCGCCCAAGTGGCGGCGCCGCGCTCTAACGTATTACGCTTGCATCTAGCCTACCCTGCACGACAAGCACGCAAGCGTGGCCGAAAAGCGGAACCACAGGTTGAACATTATTTGCTCAGCGGCACGGGCACGCCTGTCCAAGAGACGACGCAGCGCCGTGCACAAAAAACGACCGGAACGCGGGGCGTCCGCGATCCGGTCGTGGCGTTTGGTCAACTAAACCTAGCAGGCGGCCATGATGGGGGCAGCGACCTGCTTCTTACGGGAGAGGACGCCCGGCATCCAGACGCCGTCGTGCTCGTCGGCAATGCCCAGGCCCTTCTGAGCGGCCTCGGTATCGCCCTCGAGCAGGACCTGCGAGCCCTCCTCCATGATGTCGGTGATGCACAGGACGATGCCATCGGCACCCTTCTCGGCGGCATAGGCGCGCATGGCCTCGCGGATCTCGTCGATCATGCCGAGAGCGCGGGTCTTGTCGACGGTCTCGTACTGGCCGATGAGCAGCTTCTTGCCGGCAGGCTCGAACATCTTGATGTCGTTGCCGACCATCTCGGCAGCGGTGAAGGAGCCGGACGGACGGGTGAGGAAGACCTCCATGCCAAACTTGACCGGGTCGACGCCCACCTGCTCGCCGAGCTTGGCGGCAACGGCGCGGTCGACATCGGTGGTGGTGGGGCTCTTGAGCATGAGCGTGTCGGTCATCATGGCCGAGAGCAGCAGCTTGGCCTGGACGTCGGAAAGCTCAACGCCGAGCACGCCGGCGAGCTTGGTGACGATGGTGCAGCTGGAGCCCCAGGGCAGGCAGATGTAGTGCAGCGGGCCGGCGGTCTCGAAGTCGCCGATGCGGTGATGATCGACGACGCCAAAGACCGTAGCGTCCTTAAGGCCGGCGACGGACTGGGCGGACTCGTTGTGGTCGGTGAGGACGACGAGCTGACCGGCCTCGACGGACTCGATCACGCGGGGCTCGGCAATGCCGGCATCGGCGAGCAGCTTGGCGGACTCGGCCGGAAGCTGGCCAAGGGCGCAGGCCTCGTAGGTGTTGCCGGCATACTCAACCTGGTTGAGCAGCTGAGACAGGACGACGGCGCTCATGATGGCGTCGTTATCGGGGTTCTGGTGACCAAAGACAAGAACGTTTGCCATGGATATCCTCCACTTGATATGTGTACTTGGACGTAGCTATGGTAGCACGCCGATGCCGAGCCTTCGCAGACGGAAGGGCCACGGCATATTTTGGGGCAGGCACGGGGGACAGGTTACTTTGCACCAGCTATTTACCGGCGGCGCGCAGGGCTACGTAGGCGGCACCGATGATGCCGGCGTCGTTTCCGAGCGAAGCGACCTTGATGGGCGTCTCGCGCGAGGCGGAGAGCGCGTACTGCTTAAAGTGCTCGCGGACCTTGTCGAGGTAGACATCGGCCGAAGCGGACGCGCCGCCACCGATCAGGAACATCTCGGGGTCGACCACGTTGGCAATAAGCGCCAGGGCGCGGCCGAGATAGTCGGCCATGGTATCGGCAGCTGCCAGCGCGAGCTTGTCGCCCTCGCGGCAGGCCTGGAACACGTCCTTGGAATCAGAAGGCCCGGTGAGCTCGATGGGCTCGACGCCCGCCTTCTTGCACTCGGCAAGGTAGTTACTCACCACGCCGGTGGCGCTGGAATACTGCTCCAGATGGCCATGGCCACCACAGCCGCAGGTGCGTTCCTCAGCCGGGTTCAGGCACATGTGGCCAATCTCGCCGCCGGCACCCACAACGCCCGACACCACGTCGCCGTTGACGATAACGCCGCCACCCACGCCGGTACCAATGGTGACCATCACCACGTTCTGTACGCCCTTGGCAGAGCCGAGCCAGGCCTCGCCCATGGCAGCGGCGTTGGCATCGTTCTCGTATTTAACAACCGCGTCGGGGCAGTGCTCCTGAATGGCGACTCTTAGCTCGGGCAGGTTAATGGCAATGTTGGCCTTGACCTTGGCATCGCCCGATGCCGGGATGGGGCACGGAACGGCCAGGCCAATACCCGCCACAAAGGCGCGCGGAATCTGGGCCTTGGCGACCACCTGGTCGATAGCCTCGGTCACCGCGGCAAAGCCCGCAGCGTCAACGATGGGCGGCGTGGGCACGCTGGCCTTGGCCAGCAGGTTGCCGTCCTCGTCGAACAGGCCCTCCTTAACCGAAGTGCCGCCGACGTCGATGCCGATGTAATACTGCTTAGGTTCCATGGGAGCCCGCCTTTCTCGTTTAAACATTGCCTGTATGGTACCGCTCCCAAGGCAAAAACCTGCCAAAAAGGGACAGGTTTGTTTTGGCAGGTTTTATCTGTGAAAACGCAGGGCATGGAATTTGGTTCGTTGGGCGGTAAAACGGCTCAACCCCATCCTCGAGTCGATCAATTTGCTCAATACCACATTATTCGAATGCATATTCGAATGCATATTCATTTAGAGCGCTCTAGTTTTTGAAGAGAAGCGTTTTTTAATTAAACCTTTCTCGAACTTTTCAAAAACGCAATAGGGATGCTTAGGTGTTGACTATACTTTCTTCTGTACTCAATCAAGCCGGAAAGGAGGTTCCATGATTCCCAAATACGAGGCGATAGCTGCAGATATCCGTCGAAGCATCGAGGACGGCGCCCTTAAGCCGGGCGATAAACTGCCCACCGTCGTAGAGTTTTGCGAGCTGTATAGCGTTTCCAAGATCACCGTCAAGCGCGCGATCGAGCAGATCACCGAGGAGGGTCTTGTTACCAGCCGTCGCGGGTCGGGCACCTACGTTAAGGACACGGCGGGTCTTCCCGACCAGGCGTTTTTCCAGGGCAAAAACGACCGCGCCCAGGGCTTTTCGTATGAGCACCGCGGGGAGAAGGTGACCTCGGTGGTCTACGATTTCTCGATCGTCAATCCACCAGCGGACGTCGCAACTCAGCTGGGAATTGCCGAGGACGACTTTGCCTATCACATCGTGCGCGTGCGCGAGGTCGATGGTCAGCCCATCGTTATTGAGTACACCTATATGCCACTCGAGCTGATTCCGGGTCTTAAGAAAAAAGACCTGTACGCATCGATCTACAGCTTCATCCGCGAGCAGTGCGGACTCAAGATCTCGAGTTTCCACCGCACCATTCGCGCTGTCGCGGCAACTGAAGAAGAGGCTGAGCGCCTGGATACCAAACCCGGCTCTCCCCTGCTCGAACTCAACCAGATTGGCTTTTTGGATAGCGGCAACGCCTTTGAGTACTCGATTTCGCGCAACGTCGGCGACCGCTTTGAGCTGCACAACGTAACGTTGGCATAGGTTTTTGTAGTCATGCGGGCGCTCGTTATGACTCGATTAGAGCGGGCGGCCGCGCAACACCATGGGGGTATGAACATGTCCGATTTGATTAAACTGACGCCGATCTTCCACGAGAAGATCTGGGGCGGCCGCCAGCTCGAAACCGTATTTGGTTACGACATTCCCGAGGGTCCCATCGGTGAGTGCTGGGCCATCTCGGCACACCCCAACGGCGACTGCCAGATCGCTGAGGGCCCGTATGCCGGCCACACGCTGTCGTGGCTGTGGGCCGAGCACCGCGAGCTCTTTGACAACTGCGAGGGCAAAGAGTTCCCGCTGCTCATTAAGATCCTGGACGCCAAGGACGACCTTTCGATCCAGATTCACCCCAACGACGAGTACGCCGCCGAGCACGAGAACGGCAGCCTGGGCAAAACCGAGTGCTGGTATGTACTGGACTGCGAGCCCGGTGCCACGATCATCGTCGGCCAGCGCGCCAAGGACCGCGCCGAGGCCGCACAGATGATCGAGGAGGGCCATTGGGACGAGATGCTCAACGTGCTGCCGATTCACAAGGGTGACTTTTTCCAGATTGACTCCGGTACCGTGCACGCCATCAAGACCGGCACGCTCATTTTGGAGACGCAGCAGTCGAGCGACGTGACCTATCGCCTGTACGACTACGACCGCCCCGGCACCGACGGCAAGCTGCGCCCGCTGCATATTGAGCAGAGCCTCGACTGCATCGATTTCGACGTTCAGGCTCCGACCGACGGCACGGTGACCGCGCCCGAGGTCGATGGCGTGACCGAGCTCGAGTCTAACTCCTGCTACACCGTCGATCGCGTGCGCGTCGACGGCAGCAAGACCCTCGACCAGCGCTGGCCCTTCATGTGCCTGTCAGTCATCGACGGCGAAGGCACCGTCTGCGGCGACCCCGTCCACAAGGGAAGCCACCTGCTGGCACCCAGTACCGTCAGCTCCATTGACCTCAAAGGCAAGATGGAACTGATCATCAGCCACCTGTAAGCTACCGATCCCCGAACGCTCGCCGGGATGGGCGCGGGGTTTGGTCGCCTGCTCGGACAGTCCTGCTCGCACGGAACTCGCAATCGACCAAACCCCGCGCCCCATCCAGGCGAGCCTCCGACTAGCAACAACAATCAAAACGCAACAAGGGGCTCTTCCGTTCATCAACGGAAGAGCCCCTGCTATACATAACGAATCAAGGTGCCTATAGGTAGACCTTTTCGAGAAACGATAACGTGTCCTGAAGCCGAGCCCTTTCCTTACGGTTGGTCTGCCGATTTACATACGAAGTAAAGTCCGTAAGAAAATCCTCCGCATCAACCCTCATTTGCCCCGTTAGCTCCAAACGCGCTGAGGACGACAACAAGCCGGCAAGCCGAGCAACATCTGAACGATGCTTCCGTCGGTCTATATCGTTGCAATGACGCCCTTCTTCATAGCTCCTGTTGATATCAATGTGCGCACGCATCTTGAGGGGAATGATATGGAGCGCATCGAGCAACGTAATACCCCCGATATTCGTAGCACTATCACGAATAAACTCATAGTAACCATCATCGAGAATAATGGCGGAAAGGCTCGATATCGCCCCGTCAAAGGAAAGGGGAGCCACCTCGCTCGTTTCGTCTTCGAGCGTAAAGTCAGGGTGCCGGGCAAACAACTCGATTTGGCCGGGATAATCTAAGGCCCGCCTTGATCCTTCGGGCATACGAAACCGATAGTAAGTACACTTTCCATCGGCGGTTTTTCCAATTTCGTATCCGACGCTTTTGATAAATGCCCATAATGCAGTGGCAAATTCAATACAATTTCTATCAACAATTACGACGACATCCAGATCTTCGGTAGCCCTAAATGAATCACCTTCGCTGTCAAATAGAACGCTGCAGGCCCCTCCGCCAATAAGGACATAGCTGCCCTCGCAATTGCTCATGGCATCGGCAAATCGCTCTACTCCCCTTACTTTTGGCATATCGTCCTCCTGAGCTGTTCGACCGCATCGAGTAGACGATCGTCTTTGTATTCCGCTTTCGCACAGGCAACGTATAGGGAAAACGGGTCAACACATTGCAAGCCCGTCGTGTCAAAACTAATATCGGACGGCTCGTCCACGGGATACGACCAGACTTCAATCTCGACAGAGGCCGGATCGTACCACCGGGCCTCCAGCCACCTATCGCCCATATGTTCTTTTAAGGCCTCTAGCTGATTCTTTTCGAGAGCAATGGTTGGGGCGGAGTCATCATGGGCAAGGTCGGACATATAGCTAAGGGCAGACACTCCGGAAAGCAGCGCATCAACGGCTCGCAGTTCTTCCCTGTCGACCGTCCCCTTAAGCCGGATGCGCTCTATAACTGGCGTGCGAAGATAATCCTCAAATCCATCTAGCAACGTCTCGGTCGACAACCCGGCGCCGCGCAATATACGCTTTTTGCCATCTCGCACAATCAATCCAGGGACTATGGCGGCAATTTCCGAAAGATAGCCGCTTACGCTTGCCGCACTTTTGCCACACAGACGCGCTAGGTCGCCGGCAGAGCAGTCAACCCATCGTCCCGCGATGAGATTTAGAACGATTCGCTGAGATTGGGGCGAAAGCGGAGCAGCAGGGGAAGCACCCAGTACCTCATCGGAAATAACAGCTCCGATAAACGGCAGAAACGCATTTCGCTCATCTCGGATATATGCGATTCCCTCCGAAGAAAGCGCGCGCATAATGCCTAAATCCATGGCATCCCAGCAAATTGCCACCGGGCGCGCGTCTACCTTGCGCACGGCATTGACGAGATTTCGCGCCGAAATGACACTGGGCGGTTCTTTTGGTTCCGCAACAATAAAACGGCCTTGCTCAGACATGCCGAGTCGTGCCAAGCGAAGCGAAAACCGCTCAAGATACATGCGAGGAATCTGCATCTCAACTGGCTCTGAGTCGATGGCGAGCTCTAAAGAGAAGAGTCTTTTAGGGAGACAATTTAGCAGCATGTCCACTCACCGTTTTCATTTCAGTTACATTTTAGTGTCTATCTGAAATTATACTGAACCGTATAAAATCATCAATCATCAAAGCCAAGCGCACCATTCAAAACGCAACAAGGGGCTCCCCCGTTCTTTAACGGGGGAGCCCCTTGCCATGTCTAAGTATTCAGCCCACCCGGCTCTCCAGACCAAAAAACGAACGAGCAAAGCGACGTTCGCAAGCAGCGTTATCAAAGGACCTGGGAGGGCGTATGGGGCAACATCGATCGCGAGTTCCGCACGCAAAGGAGGCCACTTAATGTGGCCTCCGTCTTGCGCAGGACTGTCCGAGCAGGCGATGTTGCCCCATACGCCCGCCCAGGTCCGCCGGGATCACGACAGCTTGACGATCGGTGCAAAACCTTTCATCAGCTTTTTGGTCTGGCCGGTCTTTTCGAATTGAACCTCGATCATGTCTCCGGCGACCGAGATCACGGTACCGGTGCCAAAGGTCTTGTGGCTCACGGTATCGCCCGCGGCAAAGTCCTGCGATGCGCTCGCGCGATCGACCTTGCGCTCCACCGTCGGCGACACCTTGGACGTCGGCTTCTTGGCGCGTGGCGCACCCGAGCCAAAGGTCGAGGCAACACGGCCGGCATCGGGCGAAACGCCGCGATGGCGCTCGGTTCCGTAGCTGCTGCCGCCAAAGAAGTCGTCGAAACTCGAACCACCGCGCGAGACAGAACCGCCGGTCGAGCGCGTGCGCGAGCCAAACACCTTGCCACCATACATGTCCGAGCCCATGCCAGAGCCAAAGGTGCCGTGACGGTCGCCGCGCTTCTCCCAGCCCGTACCCTCAAAACCGGCAGAGCCGATACCGCTAAACTCGATATCCTCAAACGGAATCTCGTTGAGGAAGCGCGAGCGCGGGTTGGCTGAGGTCGAGCCGTAGGTGCGGCGCGTGGCCGCATAGGTCAGGAACAGGCGCTTGCGGGCGCGCGTGATGGCGACGTAGGCCAGGCGACGCTCCTCCTCGAGCTTGCCCGGATCGTCGCTGCCGCCAAAGTCGTGCACGTGCGGGAAGATGCCCTCCTCCATGCCGGCAACGAAGACCGCCGGGAACTCCAGGCCCTTGGCGGAGTGGATGGTCATCATGGTGATGGCATGCGTCTCGCCGGCCAGGGAATCCAAGTCGGAGCGCAGGGCCAGCCACTCCATGAGTGCCGGCAGCGCCTTACAGGTGAGCGGACCGTAGGTGCGCTCGATCTCGTCGGCATGCACGGCACCGGCCGGCAGCTCCGTCGGCGCGGCATAGGCGTTGCCCGCGATGGCGGCGGCCAAGGCATCCTGCGGCGAGAGCGCCGGGGCGGCCAGGCTATCGAGCGGATTGGAGCCAGCGGCGTCGCGAGCGCCGACCAGCGCCTCAAACGAGGACGCGGGCGCAGACGGGCCGGGCTCCGGCGCAGGCGCGCTCACCACAACGGGCTCAGCGCCGGCAGGCACATCGGCAACGCCAGCCGCGCGCAGCTCTTCTAAGCTCTCGAGCGTGCCCTCGATATCCTCGTGCGTCTCCTCAAATTCCGCCGCGACGCCCAGGAATTCCTGGATGTTCTCGGCGCGACTCTCGGACTCCATGGTGCCCTCGGCGCGGAACGCCTGCAGCAGGCCCGTCTTGTCGACGATCATCTCGACGACGTCCTTGAGTTCGCCGTCCATGCGGCGGCCCTCGCGCACCAGCGCCACAAAGCTCGACAGGCCGTTGCGCACCTTGGCGCTAAACATGCCCGTCTCGGCCGTTGCGATCTCACAGGCCTGGAAGAACGAGCAGCGGTTATCGCGCGCCAGCTGCTCAATCTTTTGAATTGACGTGGAGCCGATACCGCGGCGCGGCGTGTTGATGACGCGCTTGACGCTCATTTCGTCAGCCGGGTTCACGATCATCTTGAGGTAGGCCATGACGTCGCGGATCTCGGCGCGGTCGAAGAATCGCGTGCCGCCCACGATCTTGTAGGGCACGCCCGCGCGCAGGAACATATCTTCGAGGATACGCGACTGGGCATTGGTTCGGTAGAAGACGGCGATGTCGTCGTAGCTCGTACCCTTGGAGTGCAGCTTTTCGATCTCGCCGGCGATCCAGCGGCCCTCGTCGCGCTCATCGCTCGCCTGGAAGGCCTGGATCTTCTCGCCATCGCCCTCGGCGGTAAACAGACGCTTGTCCTTGCGCTGCGAGTTATGGCGCACCACGGCGTTGGCGGCGCTCAGGATATGACCCGTGGAGCGGTAGTTCTGCTCCAGCTTGACGGTCTTGCAGTTTTTAAAGTCCTTCTCGAAGTCCAGGATGTTGGTGATGTCGGCGCCACGCCAGCTGTAAATGGACTGGTCGTCGTCGCCCACGACCATGAGGTTTTGGTACTTGGCGGCCAACAGGTTGGCGATCTCGTACTGGACGTGGTTGGTGTCCTGATACTCGTCGACGCTAATGTAGCGGAAGCGCTCCTGGTACTTGTCGAGCACCTCGGGGCGGGTGCGCAGCAGCTCGAGCGTGCGCACGAGCAGGTCGTCGAAGTCCATGGCGTTGGCGGCGCGCAGGCGGCGCTCCAACTCCAAGTAAACCTGCGCGGCCTTTTTGTCGTTGGGACTGTCGGCGGATTTGAGCATGTCCTCGGGCCCGATCATGGCGTTTTTGGCCGAGCTGATCTTGCTGCGGATCATATTGATGGGGAACTGCTTTTGCTCGATGCCGAGCGCCTGCATAATGTCGCGCACCATGCGCTTGGAGTCGTCGTCATCGTAGATGGTGAACTGGCCGGTGTAGCCCAGCAGGTCGGCGTCCTCACGCAGCATGCGCACGCACATGGCGTGGAAGGTGCACACCCACATGCCGCGGGTGCCGTTGGGGATGAGTGCGGCCAGACGCTCGCGCATCTCGGCAGCCGCCTTGTTGGTAAACGTGATGGCCAGGACCTGCCAGGGCTTAACGCCCAGGTCGCCCAGCATATGGGCGATGCGGAAGGTCAGGACGCGGGTCTTGCCCGAGCCGGCGCCGGCGAGGACCAGCAGCGGGCCCTCGGTGGTCAGGACCGCCTCGCGCTGGGCGGGATTGAGGCTATCGATGTCGACGAGCGGCTTGGCGGGCTTGGGCGCAGGAGCCGGGGCGTCGTAGATGTCGAGCGGAACGAGCTCGGGCTCCGGCGCAGCGGGGGCGGTGTATGCATCGAGCGGCACGGGTTCCGGCGCAGGCGGCACGGGTACCGCGGCGTTCTTTTCCCAGGGCAAGGGCTGGGTCATGGGCGACTCCTCATCTGACGGACGGCGCGCCTGCGGGCAGCGCCATAGTTTGAGCCGTACCAGTATACCGAGCCGCGCGGACACCGACGCAAATCACACCACGACTCCGTGCGCCACCGTCAGGCCCGCCCCGGCAGATTTGGTGCAATGGGGTCAGGTTGGTCTGCACCACGTTGGTGCAAAGAAATCTGACCCCATTGCACCAATCACGGAGCCACCGATGTCATGGCAACGGTAGCGAGCGGCGGCCAGAGCGAACAAATTGGCATGAAAAGAGGGCGGCATAGACCTTTTGGTCATGCCACCCTCTTTGAATGACAAGTTGCCGCTCTGGCCGCCGCGCAGCGTCAACCAAGTTACAGGCCGAGCATGGGCTCCAGGACGAAGAAGTACGCGAGCACCACGATGCCCAAGATGATGCGGTAGACGCCGAAGCACTTGAAGTCGTGACGGCGGACGAAGCCCATAAGCCACTTGATGGCAATGAGCGACACCACAAAGGCGACGACGCAGCCCACGCCCAAGATGGCGATCTCGTTGGTGCCGAAAGTACCGCCCTTAATAAAGTACTTGACCAGCTTGAGCGCACTTGCGCCAAACATAACGGGAATAGCCAGGAAGAACGTGAACTTAGACGCCACCGAGCGCGTGCAGCCCAGCAGCAGGCCGCCGATGATGGTAGAACCGGAGCGAGACGTACCAGGCACCAGCGAAAGCACCTGGAAGCAGCCGATACCCAGCGCAGTCTTCCAGTTGAGGTCCTCGAGCGTGGCGATGGAACCAAAGTCCAGATTCTCGTCATCGTCCTCATCCTCAGCGGTAGCCGCGGCGGGCGCCGCAAAGTGCGCACCGGCGGGACGTCCACCCGACACCACAGCACGCGAACCAAACGAACCGGCAACGGCCATTTCCTCGCGCTTGCTGGCGCGCCAGTTCTCGATCACGATAAACAGCACGCCGTACACGATGAGCGCCAGCGCCACGACGGGAGCGTTGTAGAAATGCTCCTCCATCCAGTCGTTGAGCGGCAGGCCGATCACCGCCGCAGGAATGCAGCCGAGCACAACCTTGCCCCACAGCACCCAGGTGTCGCGACGGCCCTCCTTGCCCTTGCTGGGCGAGAACGGGTTGAGCTCGTGGAAAAACAGCACGCAGACGGCCAGAATGGCACCAAGCTGAATCACGACCAGGAACATGTTCCAGAACGTCTCGCTCACGTTCATCTTGACGAACTCATCCACCAAGATCATGTGACCCGTCGACGAAACGGGCAGCCATTCGGTGATGCCCTCGACCAGGCCCATGAAGGCAGATTTTAGAAGCTCGATAATATCCAAAGGGACCCCCTCGTTAGACACCCGCCGGTAGATGTTCTGCGGACGATGCGGGCGATGTCCCATTATCAACCGTTGGCGGTGCGACCGCGCCTACCCTTACCAAAAAACTCGCCCGTTCACAGAATTGCGAGCAGTTAAACCGAAATCCTTGGGTATAACTGCAACAAGATAAAGTGTCCGGCGGTCAACGCACCCGCGCCCGCCCGACGCACGAGCCCCGCGCCCGTGCGATAGACCAAGGAGGAAACCATGAACGAGGGCTACACCAAGGTATTTGTTTCACTCGACGGTACTGAACAGCAGGATTTTGTGCTCGCACGCGCCATCAAAGTCGCCGCGAACAACGGCGCCAAGCTGATCATCGGCCACGTCATCGATTCCACGGCACTCGAGAGTGCCGGTTCCTATCCGGTCGATCTGGTCAACGGCCTAGAGGAGGCATTTAAGAACTCCATCGCCAAGCAGCTCGAAGAGGCCAAGGCCAATCCCGACATTCCCGAGGTCGAAGTCATGATTCGCGCCGGCCGCATTCGCGAGACACTCAAGGACGAGATGCTCGACGTGGTCAAGCCCGACCTGGTGCTCTGCGGCGCCCGCGGCCTGTCCTCGATTAAGTACGCGCTGCTGGGCTCGATTTCGACGTTCCTGCTGCGTAACACGGACTGCGACATCTTGGTCGTGAAGTAGGTTCCTTCCCGTCGGCGCAAGGCCTGCGGGGTTATCACGCCGACGTCCTCGCCGCTTCGCGGCTGCGGGATGTCGGCTTAGATAACCCCTCCCGGCCTTGCGCCTTCGTCACCATACTTCAACGAGTTGGCTGATAAAAAATGGCGTGCCGCCCCGTTTGGGGCGGCACGTTTTGTTTGGGCTGCACGTTTTTGTTTTGGGAGATCCATTTGAGCCTCATAGTTATGTTCACGTTCGGGAACATAGCCGTCCGCACCGCAAGACGGCCCGGCTACTCGAAGTATTGGAACTTGTTCGTTGAGAAGGCGAACGTGACGACAAAGCCTTCGCCCGGCTCCGATGCCGCGGTGACGTCGATGCCCATCTTGGAGCACAGGCGCGCCACCAGATAGAGGCCGATGCCCGTTGCGCGCTTGGTGGTGCGGCCGTTGTCGCCGGTAAAGCCCTTCTCGAACACGCGCGGCAGGTCTGCCGCGCACACGCCGCAGCCGTTATCGGCAACGGTAAGCTCAATGCGTTCACTCGCCAGGCCCTCGTCCAGCAACGCGCCCGAAAACACGATCTTCGCGCCGTCCTCGCACGCATATTTAATGCTGTTCTGAATGAGCTGACCCAGAATAAACTCGAGCCACTTCTCGTCGGTAAAGACCTCAAAGTCGAGGTTCTCGCACACCGGCGCCACACGTGCCGCGATAAGTTCGCGCGCGTTGGCTTTAATCGCGCCCGTCACCAAGGTCTTGAGATCCCAACGGCGAATCAGGTAGTCGCGCTCCACGACTTCCGAGCGCGCATAGTACAGTGCCTGGTCGATATAGCGCTCAACGCGAGCCAGCTCGCGACCCAGGTCATCCACACGCGACAGGTCGTCTTCGCTGCCGTCCAGGTTTTCAAGAATCAGATGGGCTGCCGCCAGGGGCAACTTGGCCTCGTGGACCCAGCTTTCGATATAGTCGCGATAGTCGTCGGTTTGGCGTCGCCCTTCCGCTACCTCATCGCAAGCCGCCTTGCCCACGCGGCGCAGGACTTCGTATTCGAGCTCGCCCTCGGCATAGGTCGGACACTGCACCATCTCCTGCACCCATGCGGGGCTTTCCAGCTCCTCGGCCGCGCGCTCCAGCTGGTGCAAAAATCGACGACGACGCGCGTACTCGATCACGATGCCGAGCATGCCAAAGATAAAGGACACGCCGACCGCCACGACCACGATGGAAGCGGGTGCCCCGGCGACCGTCAGCACAAAGCAGCTCAACAGCACGCCGCACGTCCACACGGCGACGGGAAGCAGCGCATCTTTGAAGAATTTGCTAAACGACATAGCTGGCACCTAGACCGAATAGCCTTGGCCGCGATGCGTGGTCAGATACCCCTTGACGCCGATTTTTTCGAGCGTCGTGCGCAGACGGTTGATGTTGACGGTGAGCGTGTTGTCGTCCACGAAGGCATCGGAGTCCCACAGGTCCTGCATGATGGCCGAGCGCGAGACGATCTTGCCCGCGCGGCTCAAAAGCAGCGAGAGAATGCGCAGCTCATTTTTGGTGAGCTCGGTGCTGTCGCCGGTCGCCGTGTTGGTGACCATAGAACGGGCGAGGTCGAGCTCCAGCCCCTTGTGGACGAGCGTGCTGCGCTCGCCCGCCGCCGCGGTGCGACGCAGCAAGGCATTGATGCGCGCCACGAGCACGCGCGCGCTATAGGGCTTGGGAACAAAGTCGTCCGCGCCGAGCGTCATGGCCATGACCTCGTCGATCTCGGTCGTGCGCGACGTGAGGACGATGATGGGAACCTCGGATTCGCGGCGGACTTCGTGGCAGATATGCTGGCCGTCTTTGACGGGAAGCGTCAGGTCGAGCAGTACCAAGTCGGGTGCAGCGGCCAGGATGTCACGCGAGACATGCTCGAACGACTCGCAGGCCTCGACCTCAAAACCGGCACGGGCAAGGATGTCGGCAAGCTCACGACGAATGGGCTCGTCGTCCTCAACGATATAGATTAGCGCCATGAATTCCGCTCCCCTCTTGGTTGTCTTGCCACCATTATGGCTGCGAAACTGCAGGTGTGCACCGCGCGCGGTGCCAAGATGACAGAACTGTTCGCGAGCGGGGGCGTTGGACACGCCTCTCGTTCGCAACGGATACGGGAACCAAAATGATGTTTTAGTCCCCGTCCCAGAATAATCATTTAGCGACGGGCGCGGAGCTTTTCGTAGCCGTCGGCGAAAAAGGCGACCGTGGCGACATCCGCTTCGGCGGCTTCGACGTCAGTGGCGGGGACCACGCCGTGCTCGTCGCTCACCAGAAACAGCGCGCCCTTGAGCTGTGCGGGAATATCCACGCGCGCGACCGGCATGTCCTTGGTTTGGGCAAGCTGCTCGATGAGCGTCGCCGTGCCGCACAGGCACTCGTCCGCCGGCGCCACAAAGGCCAGCTCGCCGTTGTTGACGGCGGCGAGCAGCTCGGGCGCCACGCCGGTCTCGTCGGCCTCGGAGCGGGCCTCGGCAGAGCGGGCACGCAGCGCCTTGGCCGAGGTATCGGCCAGCGGCTCGTACTCCCCCACCGTCATGGCGGCGTTACCGTTGACGTCGATCACCAGCATGAGTACGCCGTCGCGGGCGGTATAGTCGCCCTCAGCAAGCGACCACTCAACGTGCTGCTTGGCCCAGCTGAGCATGTTATGGGTAAGCGGCTCGCCCTGCACCAGGCGCTCGGACAGCGCGCGAATGTGACGGTTGAGCATGGGTACCTTTTTGTTAGACATGCGCCAGCGGCAGATGAGCGCAGGTTTGTCGAGCGTAAACTTCTCGACCGCCTCCTGATTAGCGCAAAAGTCCTCGTACGCACGCTGATCCTCGGCATTGCCAAACAGCTCGGCATCATCAATCTGGGGCATGGTTGTACCTTTCGTGTTAGTCATTCCGTCCTCTTATACCAAAAAGACGGCCCTCCAAACGGAGCAGCCGTCTTTTGCAGAGATTATTTTGTCCCAGGGCGGAACTTAGTGCCTAAAATGCCTGGCCCCTGTAAACACCATCGCAATACCATGCTCGTTGCAGGCCTGAATGCTCTCGTCGTCACGCTTGGAGCCGCCGGGCTGGATGATGCAGGTCACGCCGTGCGCGGCAAGCACGTCAACGTTGTCGCGGAACGGGAAGAACGCGTCGCTTGCGCAGGCAAAGCCGCCCTTCTCCACGCCCTCGCGCTCGCAGAAGTCCTCGGCACGCTCGCAGGCCAGCAACGCGGAATCCACGCGGTTGGGCTGACCCGGGCCCATGCCAATGCCGGCCTTACCCTTGGAGACCAGGATGGCGTTGGACTTAACGCCCTTGCAGACCTTCCAGGCAAACTCGAGCTCGGCCATCTCGGCGTCGGTGGGCTTGCGGTCGGTGGGGAACGTAAAGGTCGCGGGGTCCTCGGTTACGTGGTCGACCTCCTGCACCAGCATGCCGCCGTCGATGGAGCGCAGCTCCACCTGGGCTCCGTGGTCCACGCCGCCGGTCGCCAGCACGCGCAAGTTGGGGCGCTTGGCCATGCGCTCGAGCGCCTCGTCGGTGTAACCCGGGGCGATGATGACCTCGACGAACTGCTTGTTCTGGTCGGCGAAGTGCTCAACCAGCTCATAGGGAACCTCGCGGTTGCAGGCGATGATGCCGCCGAAGGCGCTCTTGGGATCGCAGGCGAAAGCGCGGTCGTAGGCGGACGTGATGTCCTCGGCAACGGCAGAGCCGCAGGGGTTCTGATGCTTGAGGATCACGCAGGCCGGCTCGTCGAACTCGCGGACCAGGTTCCAAGCGGCATCGGCGTCCAGATAGTTGTTGTAGCTGAGCGGCTTGCCCTGGATCTGCTCGGAGCCCACGAGCGGGAACTGCGAGCTCGCAGTGTTCTCGCAGCCCTCGGCAAAGCGATAGACCGTGGCTTTCTGCTGCGGGTTCTCGCCATAGCGCAGGTCGTCGACCTTCTCCAGCGAGATCTCGAGCTTGGCAGAGGTGTCCGCCACGTCGCTCGCCTGAGCGGCGAGCCAACGGGAGATAGCCGTGTCGTAGGCGGCGGTGGTCTGGTAGACCTTCACCTGCAGACGACGACGGGTGGAAAGCGTGGTGCAGCCGCCGGTCTCGCGCATCTCGGCCAGGACGGCGTCGTAGTCGGCCGGGTCGGAGATGACGGTGACGCTCGCGGCGTTCTTGGCGGCAGAGCGCAGCATGGAAGGACCACCGATATCGATGTGCTCGATGGCGTCCGCGAAGGTGACCTCGGGGTTGGCGACGGTCTTCTCGAACTCGTACAGGTTGACGACGACCAGGTCAATCAGCTTAATGCCGTGCTGAGCGGCCTCCTGCATGTGCTGCTCGGAATCGCGGCGGGCAAGCAGCGCGCCGTGAACCTTGGGGTGCAGCGTCTTAACGCGGCCGTCCATCATCTCGGGATAGCCCGTGAACTCCTCAATGGGGGTTACGGGAACGCCCGCGTCCTCGATGGCACGAGCCGTGCCACCCGTAGAGATGATCTCGACGCCAAAGTCGTCAACCAGCGTCCGTGCGAAATCGACGACGCCCGTTTTATCGGTAACCGAGATCAACGCGCGTGCGATCTTCACATCAGATCCCATGCAGTCCTCCTGTCTGGTACGCCGCCGTGCTCTGTGAGTCGGTGATACGTCGATCTGCAGCGCTCGCGCAGCGGCATTGAAAATACTGATTCAATGTAGCGCATCGAGCGCACCGATGCACCCCGCAACGGCGGCATGTGCAGAAAAAGCTTGTGAGCGGATGGTTTGGGTGCAGCACTGACCGCGGTGAGTTGATGGAACACAGGGGCACCATAATTAGATGCCAATGGCGTGGTAGAACTGTGCTCGATATGCATCCGCAAAAGAAAGAGGCACCATGGTCTCGCGGGTTCTCTACCGACCGTTTGATACCGAAGACTTCGACGCCATCGCGCTGATTCTGCAGCAGCTTTGGCATAACAATTCGGATAACGATGAGTACAACCGCCTTGAGGCCGCGTGCGACCTCGCCTATTGCCTTTCTTCCTCAACGTTTTCGCAGGTTGCAGTTATAGATGGCGAGGCGCGCGGCATTTCGCTTGCGCGTGCGGGACAGAGCTCCGGCACCGCCGTCAGGGAACATTGGATGGATACTGAGCGTACACTACTGTCGCAGATGCGTGAGCTAGAACCCGAGTCGTGCGCCGAGTATCTCTCGTTTGTGCGCGCCACCATTCGAACCAACAACCGCCTGCTCGAGAAAAGCCCACTGCCGCATGACAACGAGGTCACGCTGCTCGCCGTCGACCCTGACGTCCACGGCCTGGGCGTGGGATCGGTGCTGCTCGACGCCGCAATCTCACATCTGTCCTCGTGCGGGGCGACCAGCGCACACCTGTACACCGATTCCAACTGCTCGTGGAAGTTCTACGAGCTGCACGGCTTTAAGCGCGCGGCCACGCACCGCGCCAACCGCGAAGAGCGTCGTCACGACATGCCGCGCGAAAGCTTTCTCTACGAACTCGACCTAACAGCCTAAACCCGGCATCCATACCTAGTCATTTAAGAACGTCCCCAACGACTGATCCCCAATGACTGGTCATTTAAGTCTGTCCCCAATGAGTAGCCTTGGTGGTCTGCAAATAGCTGTGGTCAAAAAACATCAAATATGAGTACTGTTACCTTTTTAGTAGCAGCGATTTGGGGCATTTTTGATGCTTGTAGGCATGACGACCAGCTGCATGAGCTGACGTAGCTCCTCAAATGTTCAATAAAATGGGCTCCTAACGAGAAGTACTCTCATTAGGAGCCCATTATTATGTGCAAACATATGTGACCAACGCAGCAACAGTACTCATATTTGGCATTTTTTGTCCACTGCCCCTTGCGCGAAGGTCCGCAGCGGAAAGTTTGGCCCGTTTCGATGCCCAAAAATGGGATGAATCTTCCCTGGCAACCGCCCAGAAAGATCCACCCCAAAGCAAGCGCTCGCTAGAACGTTCCGCCGCCGCCTCCGCCGACGCCGCCACCGCCGCCACCGGAAAAGCCGCCGCCACTGCCGCCGCTCGAGCTATCGGAACTCGAAGCCAGCTCGCGGATGGTCTCATGATACACATCGTTGAACGAATCGAGCGGAGACTCGTTGCCGTAGTGATGGTAATACCACCAGTAGCAGGGGTAGTTGTCGTAGAAATCGTCGCTGTTGCGCAGATCCGCAGGCACGGCCTCGGCCAGCTGTCGCAGCACTTCTTTCGAAACGCCCAGGGCAACGCCCATCACCAGCAGTTTGTTCCACAAGATCAGGTCGCTGGGGATAGCCTCCTTCAGGCGCGTAAAGTCCTCGAGCCAATGCTTGAGCGCCTTGCAGCGAGCCGCCACCTCGGCGCCCTCCGGCGTGTAACGGCGGAAGGTGCAGCTCAGGACAAAGCCCACGATCGTGACGGGAATCGAGATCATAGCGGCGCCGACGTTGGCGTCCGCAAAGTCGGTATAGATCAGAGAGCCCAGAATGCCAAAGACAATGATGATGCCGAGAACCAGGCCGGCCACCATCGCGATAGTGCCATCCGATGCGATAAACTCGCGCGCCTCCAGCTTGCCCTTAACCGTGCTCTGATAGTCCTCGAGCTTGTCGCCAACAGATGTGGTGCGCTCGCTAGCGTACTCCTCCAGCTCGCTAAACGTGCGTGAACGGACGCCGTCTTTATCGGGCTTAACGCCGGCGAAGAAGACCTTGAGCACATCGCGATCGATGCCGTCCTTCTTGGCAGCCTTCCAGGCCTCGTCGGTCACTGTGATGCGATACGTCTGCTCCTCTTTTTCGCGACGGAGCAGACCCTTCTTCTTGGTCTCGGTCGCTTCTTCCAGCTTGATCACGCGGTCGTCGGTGAGCTTCATAAGCGTGGCGATATATGCCTGATCGGGCACGTCGTTCCAGCTCATGAGAGCTGCAAGCACCGCGGGATGGTCGGCCGAGGGCACATCGCGGAAGTACTCGTCCTGGAAGAGCGGCTTGGGCTTGGGCCTGCGCAGCTTAAGCATCACGATCACACCGGTATAGGCAACCGCCACGACAACACACACCACGGCAATCGCGCCGGCAACCGCACGCGCGTGCTCACGGCGAGCGTTGGCCTCGTCGGCCCATTCCTTCTCTTCGCTCAGAATCGTCGACATGCGCTTTTCGCCCGAGACGGCAAGCTGCGGCACCCAGTCGCTGGGGAAGGCGATGCGTGCCTCGGCGAATTCGCCCTCATGTACGCAGGGAATGGTATAGGTGACCATGGGCTCGTCCGCATCGAGCGACACGTCGCCCGTCAGCGGGCCGTGGCCCCATGCGCGGAAGTTATCGCCCTTGACGGCAGCCGTCCCGGCAGCGGCATTTGCAAAGTAGACTTCCATCTCGACGTCATCGGAGTCCGCAGACCAGCCGTCACCCACAAATTTCCAGTAGAGCTCGGCGGTATCGGCCCAGTTCATAACCGCACCGGTCATGGAATAACTCACGTAGTAGATTGCGCTGTCGCCGCCCTCGTGGGGGCTGAACACCTTAATCTTTACGCCGTCGTCGGACTGCTCCACCGTGTAAACGCCGTCGTCGCCTTTGTTTGCGCTGTCGACCTTGTTAAACGCAGTGTCGTCTTCCTCGACGCTCAGCACATTAACGACCACCGAGCCGCCTTGCTGGTTAGAGCCTGTATTGATATCCCAATACACGCCGTTGATGTCGTCGTCGAAATCGAACTGGCGTCCTTCGACAACGGTCAGCGAGCCATCGGCCTCAACCGTGGCACCGATATAGGTTTGGCTCATGGAGTAGCCGTCGGCGTGCGCGACGGCAGGCAGCAGCAACAACGCAAGCGCGACGAGTGCGCAGACGGAAGCGAATCGCGCAAACAGGCGGCGCTGCCGACAGGGCTGGGCAACGGGGGCGTTCATAGGCACATCCTTTGTCTGTGGTACCAGTAGCGTCATTGTCCCACGTTTGCGGGTTCATGTGACGAACATCTAGGTCAGCGGAGCATCAAAACGGGACAAAAGTCACGCCCGCCGCCGGCGCCTGGGGACGTTCCTTATCTGTCGGCAATCTGGGACACTCCTTGGCATAGCCCGCTCCGGCAATAGATACCACTTCATAGCTCCATCACAGGTGTAGCGGCTTTGTGTGGGCGCGGCATGCGCTGATTGAGCCGCCAGTTGAGGGGCATAAAGCAGTTGAGCGAAAACGGTTTGCCCCTTTGCCGTCCGCTCGAGGATCATGTCCCCCTTTTCCGCGGAAACCCCGGCAGTTGCGAAGAGCTGCCGGGGTTTCTGTCGTTTGAGGGCTAGATTGATTGACGACGATTAAGGCGCCGAGTCGGTGGTCCGGCACGCGCAACGCGCGGCCTCAGCAACTTGCAGGCAACGGCAGCGTCTCCCCCACCGCGCCCCGCGCTATACTCGTCCGCATGGACATCAACGCACGCAACATAGCAACAACCGCCGCCGACGCGCCAACGACGCCGGCCGCTCCCGCGCCCGTCGTGGGGCGCTTTGCCCCGTCGCCCTCGGGCCGCATGCACCTGGGCAACGTGTTCAGCTGCCTGTGCGCATGGCTTTCGGCCCGCAGCCAGGGCGGCAGTATCGTGTTACGCATTGAGGACCTGGACGATCGCTGCAAGCGCCCCAAACTTGCCACTCAATTGATTGACGACCTGGCTTGGCTGGGGCTGGAGTGGGACGAAGGCCCCTACTACCAGCACGACCGCCTGGACTTGTACGAGGACGCCCTGCACCAGCTGCAAGACGCCGGCCTCACCTATCCCTGCTTTTGCACGCGCGCCGAGCTCCACGCCGCGAGCGCACCGCACGCGAGCGACGGCACGCCCATCTACCGTGGCGCCTGCCGAAGTCTTTCGGCCGAGGAGGTGGCCCGCCGCAGCGCCCTGCGCGCCCCGGCCACACGTCTGTGCGTGCCCACCGTCGACGACCTCGCAGACGACGTGATCGAATTTGTGGACCGCACGTACGGCGCCCAATGCGAAGCACTCGCCACCGAGTGCGGCGACTTTTTGGTGCGCCGCAGCGACGGCGTGTTTGCCTATCAGCTAGCCGTGGTGGTCGACGACGCTGCCATGGGCGTCACCGAGGTCGTGCGCGGATGCGACCTGCTGGGGTCCACGCCGCGCCAGATCTATCTGCAGCACCTGTTGGGACTGCCCACGCCGCACTATGCACATATTCCGCTGCTCATGGCACCGGACGGCCGCCGCCTTTCCAAACGAGACCGCGATCTGGACCTGGGCGAACTCCGCGCCCGCTTTGGCACGCCCGAAGCGCTGCTGGGCTGGCTCGCCGGGCAAACGGGCATCGCGCCGGGTACCACGCCGCGCTCTGCCGAGCAGCTGGTCGAGCATTTTAGCTGGGATGTTATCCGCAAGCACAGGGAGAACATCACCGTAACGGCTGAGTAATCAGGCACCCCACCCCTGCGCAACATCCCAGGGCTGGAGTTCGTCGCCCAAGCGAACGATGCAGTCGTAGAGCACGGTATGACGCTCGGCGGGGTTGGCATCTCGATGAAAATGCCCGTAGTACCAGCGCCTGTAGTCCAAGCGGTCTTCCAGCTCATCGAAAAATGCCGTAAGCCGATCAACGGCAGGGCAATTCCAGCCGGGCCCCGGATAGAGCGTGGGCGAAAGCATGCGCGTGGAGCAGGTGTGGGTGATCACGTAGTCGACCTTCCAGCCCACGCCGTCGAGCTTTGTCCGTGCCTCCTCAAAGTTGCGCTCGTCCGGCAGTTCCTGCGGCCACCAGCTGGAATACGGAATGCGGTATTCCTTGTCCACACTCGTGGCGCCGCCCATGGTAAAGACCGTTGAGCCGTCGAGCTCAAAAACCTCGCCGCGCGTCAGGCGCCGCATGGGCGAGGTGTCCGACAGACGCTGCGTCAACCCACCATGCCACAGCTCCATGGGGCGCTCAGCCCAGTGGTCGAAACGTTCGTGGTTGCCGTCGACGAACAGCACGGTATAGGGGCGCGACTCCAGCCAAGCGATGTCGGCACACTCCTCGGCAGAGAAATCCCACGGAAAGCCAAAGTCGCCGGCGACGATGAGATAGTCGTCGCTCGTCAGGCTATCCCCAAGGTCCCAATCGCGCAGCTTTTGCATGTCGAGGCCGCCGTGAATATCGCCCGTCACATAGACCGTCATCGGATCACCACTTCCCTCTTATAGGTTTCGAGATCGCGCTCGATCTGCTCGTCGCCCGTGGCGTTGACCCACCACGGCCATTTAACGCACTGCACCAGCTCGTCTACCTGCGCAAACCATAACTTGAGCTCATCCAAACTTACCGGGGCGTAACCGTTGGCGTCCACGCCCACGTCATAGCGCAGCAGCCCCTGCCGAAGGTTGAACTTGTTATACGCGCCGCCGCAGCTATGGATATGCCCGTGCAGATGCCAGCTGCCGTGCGACATGCCCTGCCAGTCGACCATGGGATAGTGGCTCAGCACGATTTTCTGGCGGTCGATCCTGAGCACGCAAATGGGCGGCTCGACGATAAAAGCATCCGCTACCGCAGGCTGCGTCCAGTCTTTGTCGTGGTTGCCGGGCAGTAGATGAATGCGCTTGCAGGCAATGCTTTTGCGCAGCTCGTAGGCCTCTTGGGCCGTCATCTTAAAGCTGAAATCACCCAAAATGTAAAGCTCGTCGTCCACAGCGACTTTGCCATTAATGCTCGCGACCATGGCGTCGTTCATCTGCGCAACAGTCGACCAAGGCCTGTCGGCGAGCCGCAGCATGTTCTCGTGTCCAAAGTGAGTATCGCTGGTAAACCAAATCAAGGGGACCTCCTAACGCTGCGGGGCATCCGTCCCTTAGGGCTTACCCCTCGTTCTTCCATCCAAACGGGTCAAACACCCAAAAGATCAGATCGAGCACGCCGCCGGTCATCATGGCTCCGGCAAGGGCCATGCAAACATGCAGAGAGCTGGCGCTTCGAAGCACGTCGAACGGCCCCAGAACAGCCAATAGCGCGACCGTCGCGCCGGCCACGCACAGCGCGATGCACGGTCCTGCGTCCTTAACGCATTTCTTTGCGAGATGCTTGGTGTTGTCACTCATCGATATCGAACTCCTTAGAGGGTCGTTGTTCAAATTCATACCGTCGCGGCAGAATAGGACGGCAGGTTAAGTGTCACACGTCGTGCGGACACAAAATACCGATCACCACCGCTTACCTACCGTTCACGTAGAAGGGACCCGATTTATATGCCCACAGATCTTGATCTCTTCCTCGGTCAGTGAGATCCTTCGATCAAGCTTCCTGGATAGGGGCTGGAAGATGAGACGGATGTCTCTAGGCACAACACCATAACGCCCGATCACCGTTATGGCTTTCGTCTAGAGCTGGGAGACCAGCTTTTTTGTTAGCGATGCTCCCTTTCAATCTCCGGCACTCCAAGAGCGCAGGCCTGTTGTTTTGACTACTTTAGACGAAAGGGTTTCGCTATGAGCACCGACATTATTGTTCGCTTTACCGACAGCTACGAGCAAAAAGTTGGAGACATTAAAAAGATCGTCGGGCTGATGTCCCCCAAATCCATTATCAAAATTATCGACACTCTCGATCTCGATGCCAACCCCCGCAATTCCCGTTTGGGCTCAGTGACCGATGCTATTCAGGCATCCATTCGCGCTGATGAGCTTTCTTCCACGCAAAAGCTCTTCCCTTTTAAATCAAAGGGAATTCTGCTCGCGTCCTCGAGCTACGAGTCCCTTGATCGCGGGCGTTATCGTCTAAGCTTTGCTTCTCACGACGAAGTTGAGGGAATTCTTGACGGCGGCCACAACACACTCGCAATCGGCAGCTACATTCTCAGCGAAGCCGAACATGCGCTTGGCTATCGACCTCCCAAAAAGAACGAAGTCACAATCTGGGATTCATTCAAGCAAACATGGATGAACCGTCGAACCGATATTGAAGAGTACCTGTCACTTCTCCGTGAAGAAAAAGCAGCCCTCAAAGAGAAAGGCATAAGCACTCTAGACTTCTCGATTCCTGTCGAATTGCTCGTTCCAACCGACCCAAACGATGCGCTCTGCGTTGAGAACTTCCGCACCTCACTTTTGGAAATCTGCGACGCTCGCAACAATAACGCTCAACTCACACAAGGCACCAAGGGCAATCAGGAAGGTCTTTTCGATTCCTTTAAGGCTCTTTATGCCGAAAAATATCCTGAATTTGCAGCCAAAATCAGCTGGAAAACCAACGACGGCAACCCCATTGAATCCAGAAAGCTTGTCGCACTCTCTTGGATCCCGTTATCGCTCATCTCGAGTAACGTCACCTCTGGCGACATCGAAGCGCCACAACTTCCCCTAGTCTATAGCGGCAAGGAGAAGTGCCAGGAAAAGTTCTTGCAGCTTATGAGGGATGACCGAGTAAGCAAAGCTGCTGGTTCAGCGCGACGCGAACTCAAGAATCCGCAAGTTCTCAGCGCACTCAAAGTGGCTACGGACCTTCCCGGTCTATACGATGAAATCTATTCGCGTTTCCCCAAGCACTACAACAAAACAGGAAGCTACGGAAAAATCGGCGCCGTTAAGAGCCTTAAGAATAGTCGCAATGAATACAAAACTCCCTTCTTTGAAAAGGCAACGGACAATCCTGTTCCTGATGGCTTTATCTACCCCCTAGTCTGTGGCCTCCGCGCATTGATGGAAGCAGATGATCAGGGGAAGGTATATTGGAAAACTGATCCTCACAAGTTCCTCGATAGCCCGGCATTTGAAAATGTCGTCGCTCAATACAGCGGTGTCATTCAGCAATCTGACTACGATCCGCAAAAGGTCGGCAAGGGCGCTATGAGCTACACCGCCGTTGAAAACTCGATGAAGCTCGCAGTTCTTATGGGCTAGCGGATACTTAGGCAAAGCATCGGCGCGCAAGGACGTCATTTATGCCCGACGCACTTGCGCGCTTATTATTAAGCTGGCTATGTAAAACTCCGGTATAGAAATGAACTATTGTCGTTCTTTATCGACCAGTAGTTGGCAAAACTCCCCTACGTCCATCAGCCAGCTTTGCTGTTCAGCCGTAAATGAACCAAATACAGGACGAGGCACAACCAGTTGGAGACTATGCCTGCGCATCGAGTCCGTGTACTCAGTGCTCACCGCCACATCAAGTGTAATCAAATGCTTATTTTCAATTCTATCCGCTTCTTCCAACACTTGGCGCCAGCGCTCTTTAACGGTCGTTTTTGCGCCAAGCATGGTCAGCTTCTCGGCAGGATACAAAGGATTTCTATAAGCCTCAATCGACGGCATAATGAAATCTGGCTTTGATTTGCCCTCAGTATACGGCTGAGCGGAATAACTTATGCCCCATCCCTTAAACAGGTACTCAAGTTGATGCTCGAAAGCAGTTCCCGCGCGCGATTTCCTCCGCTGGAAAGCTGACATCGTGGTCCGTAACACTCCATCAACATCGAGATCGCCTCTTAGATAGGGAGCCAAATCGCGCTCAAGCAAATGCCTCTCGAATACCTTAAAGAGAATCTCTTCTCGCTCATAGCAGTCAAGAAGGCACTTGTCGGGGTTGCTCCTCCAATCAAGCACACCCAAAGTCGAGATGGAATACCTCGTGAATTCAATCCCTTTGGGAAAAGAATCACCGAACTTTTCGACCATTTCATCCAAATACGTAACAGCCGACGTGGGAAGCGAAACTTCGATGCCAATCGCTTCAAGAATGGATGCGGCGATTGAGTCTATTCGCCTGTCATCTGCGGTTGACCGCGAAAAACCACTGTCGTCAACTTCGTTCAAACCGAAAAGCCATCTTAATTGGCACTCGGCATTTGATCCTTGTCTAGCAAATACAATCAGAAGACCATGCTCGTCTGAAGGTGCAATGACCATCAGGTCACCGATTCTCGAGGCTCGTATCGCTTCGCTATCGTTGTAATAGAGCCTGTATTCTGTCCTAGTCGGATGCTTCCTGCGCGCGTCGTACCAAGTCGTAAACCCGTGATCAAACAAAGGGTCTGCATCGTCGCAAAGAAATACGAAGGTCGTCGGTATATTTCTTATATCATCGTCGCCAAACAGGGAACGGAGCTCCGCAGTTCCGTTGAATTCATGCTGGTTGCTGCGTTTTCTATCAATATCAACAGCAACGAGTTTCTTCGCAACCGCGCCGTCAAAATAGCTACTCAGAACTCCGTAGTCCATCGAAATACGCTCCCATCATCAGCTTGGCCACTGCTCGCACAGCCGGTACGGTGACAGAATTACCAAATTGATGATATGCCTGCGTATCCGAAACCGGAATAATGAATTGATCGGGGAACCCTTGAAGTCGGGCACATTCACGCGGAGTCAGCTTGCGAGGATTCTTCCCCTCGCCACGTGAAACAAGAATCTCACTTCCGTCCTTGTGATAGCGTGCTGAAAGCGTCCTTGTCGTGTCATTGGGGCCAACCGTGCTATAGCCAAAGCCATTGCCTGCCGCCTGATGCTTTTCCTTATATGCACGCAAATAAGCCCACAGTTTGTCGGAAAGAACGTATCGATCATCAGGAGCATCTTCAAGAATCTCCCCGACGGTGTGCCCACCGCCCCCAAGCTCTAGTTGGTCCCAATCAAAATTAGTTTTTTTCTTAAAGCCAACAATGTAAATGCGCTCACGATGCTGGCAAGTCCAATTCTTGCTATCAAGAACCTTGTAGTGCACATCGTAACCAAGCTCGTCCTTAAGGGTCTGCATAATAATCCTGAAGGTCTTGCCGCGATCGTGACTCGTTAGGTTTTTAACGTTTTCCAGCAGGAAAGCATCAGGTTTTTTGTCGCGAATAATACGAGCTACTTCGAAAAATAATGTCCCCTGCGTCTTGTCTTCAAAGCCAGTAGCACGTCCCATCGATTTTTTCTTTGAAACGCCCGCGAGCGAGAATGGCTGGCACGGAAATCCCGCCAATAAAACGTTAAATTTTGGAATGTCGTCCGAACGAACGTCATGAATGTCCCCAGCTGGCTGATCACCGTAATTCATGCGGTACGTCTTCTGTGCATATTTATCCCACTCGCAAGAAAAAACGCACTTGCCACCAAGTTCTTGGAACGGCAAGCGAATGCCACCGATACCAGCAAATAGGTCAATGTAAGTGAAAGGAGCGTCCTCCCGATCACCCTGCGCAAAGGGCGCCTGATAACCTAGGGAGCGTATAAACGTGAGCTCCGTAGCAGATGGACTGGTCTCGCCAGTCTCCCAACGCCGGACGGTTCTATCACCATTAGGTCCCATGCCAAGAGCGGCGGCGAACTCCTTCTGAGTCAGCGCGAGCTCCTTGCGTTTGGCAGTTATCTCTTCCCTAACGTCTTTCATGCTATCCAATCGGAACAAACTACGGATGAACTGTCCGCTAATTGACACAGCGTTATCAAGATTAAACGCGATGCATGGCAGTTGCAACACTTTGTTGCAACGCCTTTCAACGGTAACTTAGATTAACGTGTCGCACGGACAAACAATTGCCCCAACTTGCAACTAGCCAACATCAGGCCTGCGTATTCAGTCACAACCTAGAGCTATCAGCAAAGGCGCCATTAACTCGCGTCGTTTGGCGGTTTTAAAGTTCTCTTCTACAAGATCCTTCAGCCGTTGCATATCGAGCCCACGTCCAAGCGCGTCGTGATAGGCATCGATAATTAATGAGGGGTCCTCGCAATCGAGGCAAAGATCGACAAGCGTGCGCTCGGGCTTGGTTACCGGCAGGCCGTCGAGCCAAACGATATCCTGCTCCGCAATCTCGCGCTTTGCAAAAGAAAGGGATTCGTTTCTTGTATTGATGCGCATGGGTGCGGTCATTCTGTAGGGGGACAGATAGAAATCGCCCATTTGCTGTAGGTTCGCCGCAGTCGTACCGCTCACGGCAATGCCATCCCACTGGCGCTTTCTCTCCCACGCGCAAAGGGAAGGATTGGTGAGCTTCCAAAAAGCGTTGAGCTCGTCGGTGTCTCGGCGCTGTGTTCCAGCCATCCGGTAGGCGCCGTGGCATATCCGTTCAAGACGACCCGCACGGCATGAGTGTGCCAGCGCATCTCGAGAGATGTCCATGCGAGCTGCCTGGGCTGTGGTGAACACGCCCTCGCTCTCGGAAAGCACGCTTATCGCCGTTATGTTGCTAAAGTACTTCATGTTGCAATTGTAGGATATTTTCATACTTTTGCAACGCGATTTTGATCCATATGATCCGTTCGCCTTGCTTATCCCATTTCTGCCGCCGGCTTGTCATCGGCTCACCATCTCCCGCTATCGAGGTCTAATACTTTTCCCACCGCCGCGCAAAAACTCATCCAACATTAATCTTGGCTCAAGAATCGCTTAATCTATAACCTGCACTATAGAGTTCGACCAAGGGC
>CAKUGT010000002.1 GCA_934654795.1 uncultured Collinsella sp. | reverse complement strand
TCTGATGGTGTCGACGCCAATGGTATATGGATACGCCATCGGCGTCTTCAATTCAGAAGATATCAGTGCGGAATGTTTTCAAAACCAAACCCGGTCCCGGCCTGCGGTGACGCTGCTGGAGGTTCTTGGCATCGCTTGCTGGCGGGGTTCCTTGTCTGAAATGGACTTGGCTGAGAGGGCCTTTGATCCCGGTCACTGTCCCGCGCCGTTTCGGCGCGGGAGGCGCGCCTCTCTGGGATGCGAGGGCGGTTCTGCTGAAGGGGCGCTGCGAGTTGATTTGTTGACTTTGGGATGAAGTGGGCGCGTTATTGTTTGGGCCCTCTATCCCCTTTCGCTGGTTCGCGCTTTGCGCGAACTCCGCGCTACTGGGGGTTCGTTAGAATTCCGTCGCTGGATCCGCCACCGCGTCCCGGCTCAGCATCGCCCTTAGCTTCTCAAAGCTTTCCTCGCTCAGGCAATGCTCCATGTGGCAGCCCTCTTGCGACGCCACCTCGGCCGACACGCCCGCATCCTCGAGCAGCCCCACGAAAAAGCAGTGGCGCTCCCACATTTGACGGGCGACCTCCAGCCCTCGCTCCGTCAGATGCACGTCGCGTTTGCCCATCTCGACGTAGCCGTTGTTCTCCAACGTCGCCATGGCTTTGGACACGCTCGCCTTGGTCACGCCGAGGTACTCCGCAACGTCAATCGAGCGCACGATGCCCTGGCGTTGCGAAAGAACGTAGATCGATTCGAGGTAGTCTTCTCCGGATTCACGTAGGGCCATGGGCCGCCTTTCGCGATGATTGCTAGTTAGCCTTTGGATACTTTCCTTGGCTTACTTTACCGCAAAAGTTGCCCATGTCTTACTACATTGACTAAAAAGTTAGCCGTGTTTCACAAAACGCGCGGGCGAAGCGCATCACCCCGGCGCGCGGCACGTGGCGTGCGGCGTGCAAGGAGTGTCCCCAGCTGCCGGCCGAAAAGGAACGTCCCCAAGTGCCGGGTGCCGGCCCGTAACTAGATCAGGCCAAAGTGCTTCGCGGCGTTGTAGATGCCGTCGTCGTCTACGGCGGTCGTTACGTAGGTCGCGGCGGCCTTGACGGTCTCCTGCGCGTTGCCCATGGCCACGCTCGTGCCTACGGCCGAGAACATCGACAGGTCGTTCTCGCCGTCGCCAAAGGCGATCGCCTCGCTCGCGTCGATACCCAGGCGCTCGAGCGTCGCCGCCACGCCCAGGTCCTTGCCACCGTCGGCCGGAATAATGTCGCAGAACAGATCGCACCAGCGCGTGGTTGTCGAATGCGACAGGGCCTCATTCACAATGCCCTGGTCAGCCGGGTCCACAAAAGCGCAGAACTGGTAGACCGGCGCATCGAAAGCATGCTCAAACGGCTCTTCGTGGTAGGAAATACCCGCGTTATCGGCCGCAGCCACCACGCGTTTGGACAGGCGGTTCACAAACGAATTCTCGCCCTGCATGCACAGCGAGTCATAGCGCCCCTCGGCCACCTGGCGCACGATCGCAGCCACATCATCGGGATGAATGGCGCAGCTGCGATAGACGCCCTCAGCATCAAAGCAGTGCTGGCCCGAGAGCGTAATGTACGCGTCCCAGCCCAGGTCGAACAGCCAGTCCGGCATCTGGTAGGTCGGACGGCCCGTGGCAATCACGCACGCGATCCCCTGCTCGTGAAAGCTGTCGAGCACCTGCTGCGCCGACGCCGGAATCCGGTGCGTCTCAAAGCTCAGCAGCGTGCCGTCGATATCAAAAAACGCGGCCTTGATCATCCTCGCCTACTCCTCGCCCTCGAGCTTCTCGCTCGCCTCGAGCCACGCCATCTCCAGCTCGTCCATGACGGCGTGAGCCTCGTCGATCTTTGCCTGCTGCTCGCCGAGCGCCGTGTAGTTGGTGGGGTCGACCTGGGCCATCGCGGCCTCGGCCTCCTCCACGCGGGCGCGCTGCGTCTCCATCTTGCGCTCGAGCGAGCTCACCTCGCGGCGGAGCTTCTGACGCTCGGCGTTGGAAAGGCCGTTGGGCTGACCGCTCGACTTTGGCTTCTCGGCCGCAACCGCCGCCGCGCCGGTGTCGAACGTGCCGGTCTTGGCGCTCGGCGCGCCCACGGGCTCACCCTCGGCGGTGGCGTTGCACAGGCGAAGGTACTGGTCCACGCCGCCGGGCATATGCGTCAGGTGGCCGTCGAGCAGCGCCCACTGCTGGTCGGTCACGCGCTCCATCAAGAAGCGGTCGTGCGTCACCAGAATCAGCGTGCCGGGCCAGCCGTCGAGCAGGTCCTCGACAATCGCCAGCATGTCGGTATCCAGGTCGTTGCCGGGCTCGTCCAGGATGAGCACGTTGGGCTCGTCCAGAATCGTCAGCAGCAGCGACAGGCGGCGGCGCTGGCCGCCCGAAAGGTCGCCGATGCGACTCCAGAGCTGCTGCGTCGTAAAGCCCAGGCGCTCGCAGAGCTTCTCGGGCGAAGTCTCCTTGCCGTCGATGACGTAGTACTTCTTGTAATTGCTGAGCACCTCGCGGATCGTATCGCCCATAAAGGGCTCTAGCTCCTCGAGCTGCTGCGACAGCACGCCAAAGCGCACCGTCTGGCCGATCTTCACGCGGCCGCGCAGGGGGGCGATCTTGCCCTGAATCACGTCGAGCAGCGTGGACTTGCCGGCACCGTTCTCGCCCAAAAGGCCATAGCGGTCGCCCGCACCAATGAGCCAGGTCACGTCGGAGAGCACCCGCTTGGACGCGCCGTCATTATCGGTGTAGCCGGCGTCCACGTCGACCACGTCGATGACCTGCTTGCCCAGACGGCTCACCGCAAGGCGCTTGAGCTCCAGCTCGTCGCGCACGGGCGGCACGTCGGCGATCAGCTCGCGGGCGGCATCCACGCGAAACTTGGGCTTGGTGGAGCGGGCCTGGGCGCCGCGGCTCAGCCACGCGAGCTCCTTGCGCGCCATGTTGCGGCGGCGCTCCTCGGTGACGGCGGCCATGCGGTCGCGCTCCACGCGCTGCAGGATATATGCCGAGTAGCCGCCCTCGAAGGGATCGACCTGGCCGTCGTGGACCTCCCACATGCTAGTGCAGACCTCGTCCAAGAACCAGCGGTCGTGCGTGACCACGAGCATGGCGCCCTGGCCGCGCTGCCAGCGGGCCTTAAGATGGCGCGCGAGCCAGTTGATGGTGCGCATGTCCAGGTGGTTGGTGGGCTCGTCGAGCATGAGCACGTCGTAGTCGCCGATCAGCAGGCGCGCGAGGTCCACGCGGCGGCGCTGGCCGCCCGAAAGCTCGCCCACTGTGCCCTCCCAGGGCACATCACTGATGAGGCCGGCGAGGATCTGGCGCGTGCGGGGGCTCGACGCCCACTCGTATTCGGGCGTGTCGCCCACAACGGCACGATGCACGGTATCGGTATCGGCAAGCTGGTCCTTTTGGCCGAGCAGCCCGATCGTGGTGCCGCGGCGATGCGTCACGCGGCCCTCGTCGGGCTCCAACGTGCCCGCGAGCACGCTCAGCAGCGTCGACTTGCCGTCGCCGTTTTTGCCGACAATACCAATACGGTCGCCCTCGCCCACGCCGAGCGTCACGCTATCGAAAATATGCTTGGTGGGAAACTCTAGGCTGACGGAATCGCATCCCAAAAGAATCGCCATATGCCCTGCTCCTTCGTAGAAATTCAACGTTGTCCATGATAGCAGCGAGCACCACCCCAAACCACCACGAAGGCGCCTGTCCCCTTTTGGCAGGTCGACAGCCGACAGCGACACAAAAAGGCGGGTCATCTCCCACAAGAGATGACCCGCCTCTCCAATCAGTCCCGTGACGACCGTGGCCGCCGCGGGCCTCAAGCATGTCCCGGACTAGGAGAACATGCCGGTGAGGTAATCATTCAGCCGCTGATCCTTGGGCCGTTGGAAAATCTCGTCGGTCTCGTCGTACTCGACCATATCGCCCATGTAGAAGAACGCCGTGCGGTTGGACACGCGCGACGCCTGCTCCATGTTGTGCGTCACGATGACGATGGCACGGTCGGCCACAATCGACGACATAAGGTCCTCGATCGCCAGCGTCGAGATGGGGTCGAGCGCCGAGCAGGGCTCGTCGAACAAGATCACGTCGGGGTTGAGCGCCAGCGTGCGCGCGATGCACAGGCGCTGCTGCTGACCGCCCGAAAGCGCATAGGCGCTCTTGTCGAGCTTGTCCTTGACCTCGTCCCACAGCGCCGCGCCGCGCAAGCTCTCCTCGACCATGCAGTCGAGCTCGTCGCGGTCGGTGATGCCGTGGCGCTTGGGCGCAAACGTAATGTTGTCGCGGATGGACTTGCGAAACGGGTTGGGCTGCTGGAACACCATGCCAATGGAACGACGCAGCTCGTACGTGTTCTCGGTCTTGGTGTTCACGTTGCGCCCGCGGTAGTTGATCTCGCCCTCCACGCGGCAACCGCGAATCTCGCGATTCATCAGGTTGAGGCTGCGCAAAAAGGTCGACTTACCGCAGCCCGAAGGCCCGATGAGCGCCGTGATCTCGCCCTTGTGGAAGTCGAGCGACGTGTTATGCAGCGCATGGTGGTTGCCGTAGTACACGTTGACGTCCTTGGTGGAGAGCACGACCTCGTCGCTCACGGCCTTGCCGCTCACGCGAACGCGCTTCTCACTCTCCCCCACGCTCGACAGAAAGTCCTGGGTCTCGGACGTGGCCGCCTCGGTTGCGGGCGTTGCATTCATCTCGCTCATTCGGCCGTCATCTTCCTTGCCAGTTGCTTGCCCACGATACGGGCGATTACGTTAAACAGCAGCACGCAAATCATCAGCAGTGCCGCGGTGCCCCAAACGATCTGCTGGGCCTCGGGGCTGCCCTCGCCATAGATCTTGTAGATGTGCACGGCGAGCGACTCACCGGGACGGAACACGTTCCAGGCGCAGGTGGGGCTCGACAGGTTAAAGCTCAAGAAGTTCAGACGCACCGGCGAGCTCATGCCCGAGGTAAAGAGCAATGCTGCGGCCTCGCCAAACACGCGGCCGGCCGAAAGCACGATGCCCGTCACGATGGCGGGCATGGCCTCGGGGATCAGGATGTGCAGCGTGGCCTCCCAGCGAGTGAGGCCCATGGCCAGGCACGCATCGCGCTGGGCCTGCGGCACGTCCTCGAGCGCCTGCTGAATCACGCGCACCAGGATGGGGATGTTAAACATGGTGAGCGCGACGGCGCCGGAGATGATGGAGTACTTCCAGCCCAGCTGCACCGAGAACACCAGGAAGCCGAACATGCCGACGACGATGGAAGGCAGCGAGGACAGCGTCTCGATGGCGGTGGAGGCGATGTCGCGGATGGGGCCGTCCGGCGCGTACTCGACCAGGAAGACCGCGCCGCCCAGGCTGATAGGCACCGAGATACCTAAGGTGATCAGCAGCAGATAGAACGAATCGAACAGCTGATAGAGCACGCCGCCCTGCGTTCCGTTGGCGCGTGCGGGTTGCGTGAGAAAGCCCGGCTGGAACAGCGTAGAGATGCCCTCGAACAGGATGTAGGCCACCATGGAGACGACGATGAGCATGACGATGGCGACAATCACCGTCAGCACGCCCGTGGCGATGCGGTCCTGCTTTTGGACACGCCCGAGTCTCGCCTCGTCGATATGGATGCGCGTGCTAGCCACGAGCCTTCGCCCCCTTGCGGCCAATGAGATGGATGATCAGGATGAAGATGAGGCTCATACCCATCAGCAGCAGACCGAGCGCCCACAGGACGTCGTCCTGGGCCGAGCCCTCGGCATAGACCGCCATGGACGTGGTGAGCGTGGTGGTGATGGTGGAAGCCGGCGACAGCAGCGACGTCGGCATGGCCTCGATACCGCCGATAACCATGCGCACGGCGAGCGTCTCGCCAAAGGCGCGGGTCATACCAAGGATGACTGCGGTCATGAGCGACGGCATGGCGGACTTGAGCACCACGTGCCAGATGGTCTGCCAGCGGGTGTAGCCCAGCGCGAGCGAGCCCTGGCGGTAGCTGTCGGGCACGGCGCGCAGGCCGTCGACCGAAAGCGTGGTCATGGTCGGCAGGATCATAACGGCCAGCACGATGGCGCCGGGCAGGATGCCCAGGCCCGTGCTCACGTGGAAGATGCTCTTCATAAGGCCGACGACCACGTGAAAACCGATCAGGCCAAAGACGACCGAGGGGATACCAGTCAAAAGCTCAATGAGCGGCTGGAAGACCTTGGAGCCAAACTTAGGCTGGATCTCGACCGCGAAGACGGCAGAGCCGATGGCGATCGGCAGCGCGATGAGCGTGGAGAGCACCATGACCGCAAACGAGGTGACGATCAGGGGCAGGGCACCGGTATAGGGCAGGCCGTTTTCGGCCGTGTTGGCCAGGTCCCACTTGGTACCGGTAAAGAACTCGACGACCGAGACGCCGTCCTTTACGAAAGCCGAGAGGCCCTTTTGGGCGACCATAAAGATGAGCGCGGCAACGACAAGCGTCACGAGCGCTACGCACGCGCCCGTGACGCCCAGGCCCACGTTCTCAAGGTCGCGCTTTGGCAGCTGTTTTGCCATTGCAAACCTTTCCGGGGGCGAATAATTACTTGGAGGAAACCTTGCCGCTGGCGTCCTTGACGACCTTCATGGCAGAGACGGGGATGAAGCCCTGCTCTTCGACGAGCTTGCCCTGGACGTCGTCGGAAAGCATGAAGTCCAGGAAGGCCTTGGTGGCCTCGTCGGCGTCCTTGGAGCAGTACATGTGCTCGGTCGCCCAAATCTTGAAGGAATCGTCGGTGACGTTCTTGCTCTTGGGCTCCACACCCTCGACCTTGATGGCGTTGAACTTGGAGTCATCGAAGTGTGAGAAGTCGAGGTAGGAGATGGCGTTGTCGGTGCTGGCCATCTGAGTCTGGACGTCGCCGGACTTGTCGAGCTCGGCATCGCCCTTAAAGTCGACAGCCTCGTCGCCAAAGACGGCGGCCTCGAAGGTGGCGCGGGTGCCGGAGCCGGCCTTACGGTTGAGGACGACGATGGTGGCGTCGCCGCCGCCGACCTCCTTCCAGTTGGTGATCTGGCCGGAGAAGATGCCCTTGAGCTGCTCGAGGGACAGGTCGTCGACCTTGACGTTCTTGGAGACGACGGGGCCCATGCCCACGACGGCGACCTCGTGGTCAACGAGGTTCTTGACCTGGTCGGCCTCGAGCTTGGTCTCGGCGAAGACGTCGGAGTTACCGATGGTGACGGTACCGGCGGCGACAGCGGTCAGGCCCTTGCCCGAACCGTTGCCCGAGCCGGAGATGGAGACATCGGGGTTGGCGTCCATGAACTTCTCGGCAGCAGCCTCGACGAGAGCCTGGAACGAAGAGGCGCCGTCGTAGGTCACCTCGCCGGAGACGGACTCGGCAGCGGCAGCGGCGCTGCCCTTGTCGGCGGCATCGGAGGCACCTGCGCCACCGCAACCGACGAGGCCGAGACCGACGATGCTGGCAAGACCACCAGCGAGGCCGAGGAACTGACGACGAGAATAAGCCTGATCGAGCATGATCTTCCTTTCATACATGCGACTCGCGGGCACCCTGCCCGCTTTGCTGTTTGAAAAGATACGACCTCGATCGGATGGCAGCCGCACCAGCTGCGGTTTCTTACGGGCATCTGATAGACCCTTACCGCAAGCGCGGCTCAGCCTTTACAAACGAATAACAATCCCCCACTCAAGCATGGTGCGCCTTTTACACCGACTAAAGAAGTTGCGGTGAAATAGTTCCTGTTTGGCCGCCAGGCGACCTCTTCTAGGAACTATTCCACCGCAACTTATAGAAGCCCGGAGCCGAAGCACCGGGCTCGTGTATCCAAGCAAAATGTTGGGGTTTCCCAGGTGCCCGAGATTGCCCCGAAAGAGGAGCGCCGCGTACTTTGGTACGCAAGCGACGGTTTGAGGGGCAAGGTCGGGTGCCTGGGGAAGCCCTAAAGCTCCAACTCGTTGAGCCTTAGAATCGCCACGATATAGATCTTGAGCGCTTGCTTGAGCTGGTCCTCGTTAGCGCACTCGTTGGGGCCGTGCATCTGACCGCCCCAGGCGGGCAGCTCCAGGCCGGTCTCCTCGGGGCCAAACGACACGGCGCGGGCAAAGTTGCGCGCGTACGTGCCGCCGCCCATGGCGAAGGGCTCGGCATGCTTGCCCGTAAACTCGTTATAGGTGTCGATAAGCGCCTTCACGGCCGGGTCGTCGGCCGAAACCGAGAACGGCACCTTGGCGCGGCCCACGCGATACGTCACGCCAAAGCGGCCCACGAGCGGCTCAAGCTGCTCGCACATGGTGTCGGCGCTCGTGCTGTCGGGGAAACGCACGTCGATGACCTGCTCAATGTGGCCATCCACCACACGGATGACGCCGGGATTGCACGTGAGCGGGCCAAACGCCGCACTCGTCGCATCAATCCCCAGGCCGCGGCCATAGGCATCCGCATGCACAAAGGCCAGGAACTTGACGAACTCGTGCTCGGCAGGCGTCAGCAGGCGCTCGCCGCGGGCGCCAAACGCGTCCTCGGCCTCGCGCAGGTACGCCACGATCAGGCCGACGGCGTTGACCGTACCCTCGGGCATCGAGGCATGGCCACCAATGCCGTGGGCGAAAATCTGCGCATGACCGTTGTCGAGCGCCGTGATCTCCAGGCGGTCGGCGTTCTCGACCGGCGCCGGCAGCTCGTCGACGGCAATCGCAAGCTCGCAAATAGACTGCGACGGGATAGCGTTGGTGGCCTCGGCACCGCTCCAGGACACGATGCGCCCGCCGTCGATCTTGGGGCTCACGAACGTCGCCTCGAACTGGCCCTTCTCGGCATTGCAGACCGGGAACTCGGCATCGGGCGTAAACAGAAAGTCGGGGTTCGCGTGGTTCTCCAGATAATGGTGAACGTCGGACATGCCCACTTCTTCATCGCAGCCTAGCAGCGCGCGGAAGGTATAGCGCGGGGTGATGCCGTGCTTGAGCAGGTAGGCGCCGGCGTAGAGTGACAGCACGGCCGGGCCCTTGTCGTCAATCACGCCGCGGCCGAGCAGCCAGCCCTCGCGACGCTCCATCGCAAACGGATCGGTGTTCCAACCGGGGCCGGCGGGAACCACGTCCACGTGGCAGATGGTCGCGAGCTGCTTGTCGCCGCGACCCGGGATATCGGCGATACCCACATAGCCCTCGTCGTCGCTCGTCTGGTAGCCGAGCTTTTGCGCAATGCCGAGCGCGCAATCGAGCGCGTCACGGACCGGGCGGCCAAACGGCGCGCCAGGCTCCGCATCGGCAGAAACCGCCACGGACGGATAGCCAACCAGCTGCGCAATATCGGCGACGACATCCTCCCAGACCTCGTCGACATACTCGGCGACGTTCTGCTCCACCTGATTCATGGACGACCTCCTTACCAATGAGCGGCGAGCGCGCCCGCCCCTCACATCAAACACTTATATAGCGAAAAGTTTAGCAAGCTCGGCCACCGAGTGCACCACCGCATCGGCACCCGCCGCCTCGTGCTCGCCCGGCGCCGCCGCGCCCGAATAGATGCCGATGCACGGCACGCCCATCGCGTGCGCGCCCTCCACGTCGTTAAAGCGGTCGCCGATCATCACGGCCTCGTCGGCAGTCGCGCCAAGCGCCGCCAGGGCGTCGCGGACCGAATCGGCCTTGGTCTCGCGTCCCTGCGGCGGATTCATGCCAACCACCGCCTCAAACTGAGAAAGCCCCAGCTCATGCACCATGTCGATACACTTTGCCTCCATGCGCGAGGTCGCCACGGCCATGCGGTGCCCCTGCGCCGCGAGCCCATCGAGCAGTTGGGGGATCCCGTCGAACACGGGATACTCCTCCGGCCCCAGGTCGTCAAAAAAGGCGCGGTACTCGTCGGCCACCACGAGCGACTCCTCGCGCGTAAAGCCGTAAAAGTCGTGGAAACTCTTCCACAGCGGGGGTCCGATCATGCGGCGCAGGTCACCCATCTGCACTTCCGAAAACCCACGCGCAGCCAGCGTCTTGCGCGTCGAGGTCATCACCGCCCGGCCCGTGTCAGCCACCGTACCGTCAAAATCGAACAGCACGACCGGCCGCTCGCATAGCTGTAATGCCGCCATCGACATCCCTCTTCCCCAATTGGCGATTTCCACACCGACGCTTCAAACCGTTGACTATTCAACAATTAAAGCTGGCAATGTGGAACAACTCCACTATACTTGACGCACTTTGCTCTCAATCGGCGGCGCGCAGGCGCCCCATCGAAAGGTGCAATTATGTCTTTTGCCATCATAACCGACTCCACGTCGGACATCTCCCCCGCCCGCGCCCAAGAGCTCGGCATCTACGTGATTCCGCTGCATGTGATTATCGAAGGCGAGGACCTGCTCGACCAGGTGCAGATCACCGCCGAGGAGTACGTCGCCCGCATGGCCGGCTCCGAGCAGCTGCCACACACCTCGCAGCCGAGCGCCGGCGAGTTCAAGGAGCTCTTCGATCGCGTGCGCGCCGACGGCCACGACAGCGCGATCTTTATCTCGCTGTGCAGTGAGTGGTCGGCCTGCTACGCCAACGCGTGCCAGGTGGCCGATACCCACGAGCTCGACGTGCGCTGCATCGATTCGCGCACCGGCTCGGGCGCCGAGGGTCTTCTGGTGGAGTACGCGCTCGCCATGCGCGAGGACGGTCGCAGCCTGGACGAGACCGAGGCGCGAATCCGCGCGACCCTGCCCGACGCCCATCTGCTGCTAATCCCGCGCACGCTCGAGAACCTCGTCAAGAACGGTCGCGCGCCCAAGCTCGCCGGCCAGCTGACGCAGATGCTCAACATTCGTCTGGCCGTTTCGCCGGAGTGGCAGTCGGGCGAGATCAAGGCCATCAAGAAGGGACGCGGCGCCAAGCGTATCGTCGCCAACACCATGGCCGACTGCCTCGCGTTTTTGGCCGAGCACCCGGGTTCGAGCGTGCGCGTGCTCACGACCGGCGCCGCCGAGGAGCAGGAACTCGTCAACCAGGCGCTCGCGGGCCAGGACTACGTCGATGCCGGCACCGGCCCCATCGGCTGCACCATCGCCACCCACGTGGGCGTCGACGCCATCGCCATCAGCTACTGCCCCCGCTACCAGTCCGCCCACTAGGGCCACCTTTACCACTTGCGGTGAAATAGGGACTGTTTTTGGCATATCAACCGCAAATCAATCCCTATTCCACCGCAACTTTTTAGTTGCGCCATCCATATACTAGATATTAATGGCGATCGGCGCATTCTCAGCTGTTTGAGGGAGCTTCGACTAGCCCCCAATGATACCCAGCGGGCAAAAAATGGCAAATATGAGTACTGTTACTAAATTAGTAACAGCAAAATAAATTAGTAACAGCAAAATCTAGCTGAAATTGTCCGCTTCTACCGATTTCAGAGGTCCATAAAGCCCCGAATCGTCGTGTTTAGGGGGTTGAATATACTAGAAAACAGTCAATTGGTCTTAAATACTTTCCGAATGATATGATGCTATCCTGGCAACAGTACTCATATTTGCCATTTTTTGCCCACCGGGTCCGGATGAAGCCCGCTCTTTACGCCTCCGGCTGCCCACATGACCGCAAATCCTGATTATCAAGGGCCGTCGCGTACCTTAGCATCGATCGAAAGCCGCTCGCGGAGCAATCCCTCACCATTAGCGAACTTGAATCGAAATTGCATGCCCCGAAAAGCCGCAATGCCGTACCCTCGTTCTCAGCAACTCCACTACAAGAATGGCATTCAAATGGGCAACACCATGCATCAATACGCCCTCTTTGGGGCCACGCAATTTAAATACGATCAGACAATCACGCATATATCGGACCAACACCGACAAATCGTCATTTGCAACAACGGTTCAGACGTACGCTACGCCACACTTGAAGAGTGGGAAGAAGCCGGCGCTTTGTTCGATGAACGAGCGCAAATCGAGGGCATCGTCACCAGCGCGAGCCCAGCACGTGACAAACTCGAGCTCTTTCGCAGCCTCTTTACCGGGCGTAAAGATGTTTACGCTCATGGATATCGCAGAAAAGACGGAGGTATCGGCTATACGCCCGCTTGCGCAAACGAGTGGAAGCCGGGAATTTGTCCCAAAGTAGCCCATCAAAAAGTCAAATGCGCAGAATGCCACAATCGCGTCTTCCCCGAATTAAGCGATACCGCAATCATTGCTCACTTTAAAGGCAACGATGACCGGTTCCGCGATGTCCTCGGGCAATATGTTCTCGACAGGGACTGCAACACGAAAGTTCTCGTCATCGATTTTGACAAAGCAGACTGGAAAGAGGCAACAAATGCCGTACGGTTTGTTGCAAAACGACGGAACATTTACGCCGCCGTCGAGCGCTCAAGGTCCGGCAACGGCGCACACATCTGGTTTTTCTTTCTCGAGCCAATCAGCGCAAAGGCCGCCAGAGAGTTTGGAAGTTGCCTCATAACCGAAGCTGCGGCGCTTAATAAGACAATCACGTTCGAGGCCTTTGATCGAATGCTACCCGCTCAGGACACTATTCCCGATGGAGGTTTTGGAAACCTCATCGCACTTCCCTTTCAAGGCAAGGCACAACGTGGAGGAAACAGCGTATTTGTAGACGAACAATTCGAGCCCTTTCCCGACCAATGGCTTTATCTGTCGCAAGTCCAGCTGATTCCGCGCTCGACAGTGCAAAATCTGATCGAGACCACTGGGGACAACCCACGCGGGCTAGCAACAGTCACGGTTGCAAACAAGACCAAACGATATGCCCAAAAACCACGAAAGCGGCCACCGCTCACATCGCGGGACTTTCCCTCATCACTGCCCGTCACACAAGCCGATATGCTGTACATCCCCGAGAAATCTCTGAGCCCAGCGGCTCAAATGGAAATCCGCGGGCTCGCAACATTCGCCAACCCAGAATTCTATCGAGCGCAAGCCATGCATCAATCGGTATTCGGTAAACCGCGACTTATAAACCTCAGCGAACTGAGAGATGGTTATGTTGCGATTCCCCGGGGCTGCAAAACTCAGCTTGAGCAGCTGCTCCGAGAAACCGGCGTTACTGCCCACTATTCAGACGAACGCAAATCCGACAATCAAATTGTGATGACATTTAAAGGCGCCCTTCGCCCTGAGCAGCAAATCGCCGCTGATCAGATGCTCATATACGAAGACGGAATCATGTCCGCCCCGACAGGCTTCGGCAAAACCGTCATCGGGGCTTACCTTATTGCCTCCATTGGCCTTCCAGCGCTCGTCATCGTTCCCAAGACCGCACTCATAACCCAATGGAAATCCCAGCTCGAGCGATTTATCGACATTACGAACAACAGAGAACCCGTCCGAACCCCAAAAGGACGAATCAGCAAAAGGCAGCCTCCCCTTATTGGACAAATCGGAGGAGGCAAAATGCCGTAAGCGACCTCGTCGACGTCGCTTCGTTCCAGTCGCTGTCTTGCAAAGACCCCCAAACCGAGGAGCCGATAGTTAAGGACCTTGTTCGCAATTACGGTCTCATTATCTGCGACGAATGTCACCACGCCGCCGCGCCACAGCTCGAGCTTGTTCTCAAGTCTGCCCCGGCCAAATACGTATACGGGCTTTCCGCAACGCCTGAGCGCTCCGACGGCCTTACGCGGGCGCTCTCCATGCTTTGCGGCCCGCTTCGCTGCGTCATCGACCCAAAAACGCAAGCGATTCAGCAGGGCATCCAGCGCATCGTACGGCCTCGTTTTACCGGAATTCGACTACCCGCCTACGAGCCGGGAGCAAGCTTCAATCAGATTCTCGACCCGCTGTGTGCGCATGCAGCTAGAAACGAATTGATTGTCAACGACGCTCTTGAAGCTGCGTCAAACGGTCGGCATCCGCTCGTGCTGTCTAAAAGGAAAAAGCATGCCGAGGAGCTGTTCAGGCTGCTTAAAGACCAAGGACACGAGCCCATTCTCCTGACCGGAGAAATCGACGCCAAAGAAAGAAAGGCGATACTGAGCAGTCTTCCCTGCTTCGAACACGAACATCGAATCATCGTCGCCACCGAAAGCCTTCTGGGCGAGGGCTTCGATCTGTCCTACCTTGACACTCTCCTCATTGCCACGCCGATATCGTGGGACGGCAGCATCACGCAGCAGGCGGGCAGGCTCCACAGAAGCCACGAGGGCAAGCGACAGGTTGAGATATTCGACTATGTTGATTTGTCGATACCCATGCTCGCCCGCATGTACCAGAAAAGACTCAAGACCTACGCCAAGCTCGGGTACGAGGTTTATGCAGCGAAAGACGCCAGCCAAGCCGAGGCAAACATCCTAATTGACTCTTCGCATTTCCTTGAGACCCTGAACAAAGATATCGTCAATGCCACGAAGAACGTTTTCATCGCCGCACCCTATGCATCTTCCGCATGCCTTACGAAACTCAAGGATTCACTCACCAGCCCCATGACTCGAGGAATTAGCATTGAGATAATCGTTGCCTCAACTCCGCGCGATGACGTGAGAGCGATTTTTGCCGAAATGGGCATCGACTATTCCGTCAAAACTGAAGGGCGTTTGTGCGCGGCAGTGATTGACGAGGAAACCGTCTGGTACGGAACCATTCCATTACTGGCTTTTCCCAAGAAAGAGGATTGCAGCATTCGTTTTAAAAGCAGCGAAGTCGCCGCCGAGCTTTTGGACGAAATCCAGCGAAGAGGAGAACCGAATGTTGCAGCAACAGGTGGGACACCCCCATCACTTGCGGTGAAATAGGGACTGTCTTTGACTTATCAGCCGCAAATCAATCCCTATTCCACCGCAACTTAAAATCGAGTGGCTAGCTCAGTGGGACCTGGAACAGTTCTTGATGCGAACCCATTCTTACCAGTCGGATCACTGGATTAGTTTTGTGCGGCAGGTAGAGAACGACCACGTCGACCAGGCCGTCGGATAGATGGAAATCGATGTGACCGTTGTAGTTGCCGCCCGGGTTGGATAGCTCGTGGGCGCCATACTCTGCCGGAAGCGAACCATGTGCCGCAAGCTCGGCGACAGCTGCCTTAATCTCGGTTTTTAACTGCGGGTGGCTCTGCATCGTTCGCTTATAGTCGGTCTTAAACTGAGCCTCGACCTTAATCTCAAACATCGCCTAGTCCTCATCGAGGAACGACATCAGCTCATCAACGTTATCGAATGACGGGCTGTCGTCCGGCAAAATTCCCAGCTCATGAGCCTCGGCGATCACCATGGCGCGCCTCGTCGCCTCATTGGGTGCCTCCGGTCGACCCACAATCTCAAACGGAATCTTCCGCTGATTTACAAGCTGCCGAACAGCCAGATTGAGATAGGAATTAAGGCTCAGGCCAACCGAATCTAAAAACTCAGTCGCCTGCTCCTTGAGTCCCCCTTCGATGCGAACCGTCGTGGGCTTAACCGTTGCAGTAGACATACGCGACCTCCTCGACTCGTCTTTTGCATCAGTATACCCAATAAAAATGGCAAACTGATGTTAGATAGCATCAGATTGCCATGCATATTCGTGTCACGACGGGCACGATCACTCTACATCAGCCCGCTGAGGGCGACGTCGACCGCCTCGTTGAGGTCGTCGGTGATGTGCACTAGGTCCGGATCGAGCGGGCTGATCATACCGGCGTCCATCACGGGGCCGTTGAGCCAGTCGAACAAGCCCTGCCAGTATTCGCTGCCCACCAGCACGAGCGGCATGCGCTTGACTTTGTGCGTCTGCACCAGCGTGAGCACCTCGAACATCTCGTCGAGCGTACCGAAGCCGCCGGGAAACACGATGGCGCCCGAGCTGTATTTGACGAACATGGTCTTGCGCACAAAGAAGTAGCGGAAGTCCATGCCGAGGTTCACGTATTTGTTGAGCCCCTGCTCGTGCGGAAGCTCAATACCCAGACCAACCGACTTGCCGTTAACGCTCGCCGCTCCCCTGTTGGCCGCCTCCATGATGCCGGGGCCGCCGCCGGTGATAACCGCCACGCCGCGCTGGGCGATCTTGCGACCGACGGTACGCGCCGCCTTGTAGAGCGGGTCGGTCTTGGGTGTGCGGGCGCTGCCGAAGATAGTCACCGCGGGGCCGAGCTCGGCAAGCGCGCCAAAACCATCGACGAACTCGGCCTGAATACGCAGCACGCGCCATGGATCGGCATGCAGCCAATCGGTCGACTCCTCGGGCGCCAACAGGTTGGCGTAGGTGTTGTCCTTAGGGATCATGGGGCCGCGCATGACCACGGGGCCGCGGCGGTACGTCTCGTCGTAGGCAGGCTCGCCCTCGACATTCTCGTTCTTAATCATGAGTACTCCTATCGAGAAAAAGAAAAACGGGCGGGGTCGACGCCATGCGCCAAACACCCGTCCGAACATCAACTATCCGGTATGGTACCCACGATGCATCAAGTGCTTGCAAGGCATCGGTCAGCGGTCACTTAAATCTTAGTAGTCCACCGCCGCAGGGCTGTTCATCCAGTCGTTCACGAACGCGCCGTAGCGGCCCTCGATAATGGCCTGGCGCGCACGCTGCATAAGGTTGAGCAGGTAGTAAATGTTGTGCATCGAAAGCAGGATGCCGCCGAGCATCTCCTTCTGCGTGACCATGTGGCGGATGAGCGCACGGCTGTAGCCGCCCGTGCACACCGGGCAGGTGCAGGTGGGATCGATGGGGCCGTCGTCGTGAGCAAAGCGCGCGTTACGGAAGTTGAGGCGACCCTCGCTGGAGAACGCCGTGCCCATACGGCCGGTACGCGTCGGCAGCACGCAGTCAAACATGTCGATGCCCACGCCCACGCCGCGCACGAGCGTAGTCGGGTTGCCGACGCCCATCAGGTAGCGCGGCTTGTGCTTGGGCATGTACTCACTCGCGAGCGGCGCCAGGGTCTCGAACATGGTCTCGTGGTCCTCGCCCACCGAGTAGCCGCCGATGCCGTAGCCGGGGAAGTCGCCGCACTCCTCCAGGTGGCGCAGCGAGCGCAGGCGCAGGTCCAGATGCATACCGCCCTGGACGATGCCAAAGAGTGCCTGGTCATCGCGGGTGTGCGCCTTGTAGCAGCGCTCGGCCCACATGCTTGACAGCTCCACGGCGCGCTCGACATACTGGCGCGTGGCAGGATAGCCGGGGCACTGATCAAGCTGCATGCAGATGTCCGAGCCGAGCTTCATGGCGATCTCCATGTTGTCCTCGGGCGTCCAGAACACATGGCGGCCGTCGTAATCGTTGACGATAAAGCGCACACCCTCGTCGGTGAGCTTAACGGCGTCGTTGTGGCTGAATACCTGGAAGCCGCCCGAGTCGGTGAGAATGGGGCCGTGCCAGTTCATGAACTTGTGCAGGCCGCCCAGCTCGGCGATGGTGTCCTCGCCGGGACGCATGGACAGATGATAGGTATTGGCGAGCACGATCTGGGCGCCGAGCTTCTTGACAGTCTCGGTAGGAATGCCCTTGACGTTTGCCTTGGTGCCCACGGGCATAAAAATCGGCGTCTCGATGTCACCGTGCGGGGTGTGCAGTACGCCGGCACGCGCGTGCGTCGTCGGGTCCTCGGCGATCAGGTCGAATTTAAAAAGGTTCTGGTCCATAAACTGGAACTCCTTGGTTGCGGTTCATACGCAAACCATTATACGGGCAACCCGCAAGGAGCACCGACTCGACAGAAACTGGCGCAAGGTAGTCATTGGGGACGTTCTTAAGCGACTAGTCGTTAGGGACAGTCTTCAGGGTCATCTGACAAAGGAGTGTCCCATCTGCCGGCATTTAGGGACTGTCCCCAAGTGCCGCAAGAGTGTCCCTTTTGACTAGTCATTTAAGAACGTCCCCAATGACTACTAGGGACGTCTTTCATCAACTTGCAACAGCCAAGGTAACGCCGATGTTTTGGTACCGACAGCGAAAACCCGCCAGAGCGAGCAAGGTGCCTTGAAACGAGGCGGCATTGATCTTTTGATCATGCCGCCGAAGTTGAAAGGCAGATTGCCGCTCTGACGGGTTTGCAGCGTCGAGCCGTTGCGCGGTTTGGTAAAACCGCGCAACTGTTAAGGACGCTGGCCCATGCCACCCTCGAGGGTGACGGTCTCGCCGTTCATGTACTTAAAGTCGGGGCCGCAAAGCTGAACGACCACGCGGCCGATCTCCTTCTCGACGTCGCCGTAGTGGCCCGCCGGCGGCATGTGGACGTTGGCCTTGAACGCCTCGGGGTAAGCATCCTGGAAGTTCTCGAGCGCAGCAGTCCAAGCAAGCGGGCAAACGATGTTGACGTTGATGCCGTCCTTGCCCCACTCATTGGCGGCGACGCGAGTCAGACCACGGATGCCCTCCTTGGCAGCGGCATAGCTGCACTGACCATAGTTGCCAAACAGGCCGGCGCCCGAGGCAAAGTTGACCACGGAGCCCTTGGTCTCCTTCAGGTGCGGATAGGCCTTCTGCATGTACAGATAGGTGGCATACAGGCCAGAGTAAATGGCCAGGTTAAACTGGTCCATAGTGTGGTCGGCGATGGTCACGCCCGAGGCGCTTGCCTGAGCGTTGTTGACGACGGCGTCGATGCGGCCGAACTCCTCAATCGCCTTGTCGATAACGTTCTGCACGACGTCCTCGTTGTCCTGGCCGGCGGAGACATCGGCCTGAACAGGAAGAACCTTGACGCCGTACTCAGCCTCGAGGGACTCCTTGGCAGCCTCGAGCTTAGCGACGTTACGACCGGTGATGACGAGGTTTGCGCCCTCCTTGGCAAAGGCGATATCAATGCCGTAGCCGATGGAGCCAGCAGAGCCGTCCTTAAGCGTGGCCTTGCCGCCGCCGGTGATGATCACGGTCTTACCAGTGAAAAGTCCCATATGGAAGTCCTTTCATAATCGCGACGGGCGAACCCGTCGACTGCGCGCATCCAAACAAGCACGCCAAAAGCTGAGATGCAACTTTAGCGTGTTCAAGTGAAAATAAAAGACCTCGGCAGGCGAACGGCACCACGTCGTTCGGCGAAGGGATTGTCAAGTACCAACTGGACAAAGCGGCCGAGTTTTTGTTATCGAAACGAGTCATCGAACACGTTTTGAAACTTTGCAGCGGGGCGCGGGATGTCGGCGCAAAACTTTATTATAGGGTGACGAACAACGATGAGGAGCACATGCCTATGACAGACGAGCTGGACCCCCAGACTCAACAGCATATTGATGATTCCGCAGACGTCGCTGCAGATGCCGACGCTGTGACCTGCGATGATATTGACCTCGACGACCCCATCTTGGACGAAAGCGCTACGGCGGAAACCCCCGGCGCCGAAGATACCGGCGAGCAAAACGACGATGCGCCCGCTCAGGACGACGACCCCGTACAGGATGCCGCTCCGCAAGCTACGGGCCCTATCGAGGTTTCTTCGGAAGAAGAGCTCGACGCAGTCATGGACTCCATGATGGATGCCGTCAAAGCGATGAAAGACGCCGTGGCCGACGCTGACGTTGACGCCGAGGAAGAGGAGGCCGCCGAGGCAGCCTCGACCTTCGTACCCGGCGAGACTCCGGTTGCCGACCAGGGCAGCGCCATGCCCTCGTTTCTGCAGCTCGAGCATCCCACGATTGGCGCCGATGCGGTCGACCCGCACGCAGCAGGCTTTTCTGTGGTCGAGGGCGGCACCGGCAATATCGCCGCGCCGCAGGCTACCGATGCGGACGCCGCCGACACCGCTCGCCCGACCGCCCCGCACTCCCCCGCCGCGAGCCGCGATCTGGGGACCGCCGTCTCGAACACTGCGAACGCCGTGGGCACCTTTATCGCCCAGGGCGCCTCGGCCATGCGCGAGATGAACGCCGCGAAAAAGGCACTTGCCGATGCCCGCGCCCACCTGGCCGAACTTGAGCAGCGCATTGCCGATCAGGCCGAGGAACTCGAGACGCGCCAGGATATCGCAGGCCGCTACGACCAGATCGTCGCCGACCAGCGCCAGGCGATTGCCACGGCCCAAAAGACTGCAGCGGCCGCCGAGATTGACCGTGATGCCCACGCCGCCAAAGCGACAGAGCTCAAAGGTCAGCTCGAACAAATGAAGACAGAGGATGACGCGACTGAGCTCCGTCTGAAGGCCGCGCTCGACGCCGTGGAGGCCCGCGAGGCGAGCTCGCGCGAGACCGGCAACCGCCTCGTTCGACGTCTTGAGGACTCCAAGCGCATCCGCGACAAGGTGAAGGCCGAGCGAGACGCCGGCATTGCCGCCGCACAGCAAACCGTCGACGCCACGCGCGCCCAGCTCGAGACGCTACGCCGCGAGTACGCCGAGCTGCAGCGCAATCCTTCGGCAAATCCCGCCAACTATACGGTGCGCACCAGCGAGCTTTCGATGCAGATCTCCGACTCGGCCGATGCCCTGCGCAAAGCCGAAGAAGACGTCCCACGCATCAGCGCCGACCTTGAGCATTCGCTCGCCGCCGCCGAGCAAGCCGTCGAGCAGGCGCAGGCCCCCATCGCCGACGCCAAGCGTGCCCATCAGGCCGTAACGGCCGAGGCCGATGCCGTGCGTGACGAGCTGCAGACCGCAAAAGCTGCCGCCGCAACGCGCCAGCGCGAGCTGCGCGAGAAGATCGCCGCCGAGGACAAAGCGCGTCGAGAGCAAGAGCAGGCTATCGCCAATGCCCAGGCGGACGTCGCGCACGCACAGTCGATCATCGAGCAGGCGACCGAGGTGCATGACCATCCCGAGATTACCGAATCGCTCGCGGGCTCTCTGGTCCGCGATAAGGCCGAGTACGCCGAAACCGAGCGCGAAGTCGCCCAGCTCGAGGCTACCGAGGATGACGTACGAGAGCGCACCCGCGACTCACGCATCAAATTCACCGGCGCCATCGTCTGCATCATCGCTGCAGTCCTCGTACTCATCGCAATCTGGCTATTCACAAGCAAGTAGCCATTGGACGTTCTTAAACGACTAGTCAAACAAGAACGTCCCCAAAGACTAGTCCAATGACGAGAGTGGATAATCTCCCACTTTGAGCCCCCAAGCAGGCCAAAAACGGGAGATTATCCACTCTCATTCTGCAGGCACTCATTTAAGTACGTCCCCAATGAGTACCTGCCGATGCTTTGGCGAAGTCAGCGAAAACGCCCCTAAGCGAGCAAGGTGACGTGAAAGAGGAGGGCATTGACCTTCTGGTCATGCCCGACAATTGAACGTCAGATTGCCGCTTAGGGGCGTTTGCAGCGTCGAGCCGTTACGCGGTTTGGAAAACCGCGTAACTAACAAATGAGCATTGCGTCGCCAAAGCTGAAGAAGCGGTAGCGCTCCTCGATGGCGGCGGCATAGGCATCCATGATCTGGTCGCGGGTGGCAAGTGCGCTCACAAGCATCATGAGCGTGGAGCGCGGCACGTGGAAGTTCGTGATCAGCGCGTCGACCACGTGATAGGTCGAGCCGGGCATGAGGTAGAGCTGCGTCGTCGCGTTCTCGCGCACCACGATGTCGCCGCGGCCGAGCGTATCGGCCCCGTCCTCGCGGCCCTCAAAATAGCGCGCCGTCACAGCCGGATCGGACACCGGAGCATCGGCGTCAAACGCGCTCTCGAGCGAGCGTACTGCGGTAGTGCCGACGGCGATCACGCGGTGCCCCTCGGCCTTCGCCTTATGCACGGCGTCGACAACCTCCTGCGACACGTGGTAGCGCTCGGTGTGCATCACATGCTGCGTGGGATCGTCCTCCTCCACCAGACGGAAGGTATCGATGCCCACCTCGAGTTCGACGGCGGCAAACTTGGCACCCTTGGCCTCGATGGCAGCCATAAGCTCGGGCGTAAAGTGCAGACCCGCCGTGGGAGCGGCAGCCGAGTGCTCTTCCTTCATGGCGTAGACGGTCTGGTACTTCTCGGGGTCGCCCTCGTAATCGGTAATGTAGGGCGGCAGCGGCACGTGGCCGGCAGCATGGATGGCCTCGTCGAGCGTGCGCGGGTCGCCGGCGGCATTGCAACCGGCCGGCTCAAAGCGCACCAGACGGCCACCGCGGCTATCGGTGACAAAGTCGATGACCTCGGCCGTCAGCACCACGGGAGCCCCCTCGGGCGCATGGGCGCCACCGGCGCGATACTCAATCTGAGCACCGGGCTTCAGGCGCTTGCCCGGCTTGACCAGGCACTCCCACACATGGCCGAGCGGATCCACATCCTCACGGCGCTTGAGCAGCAGCGTCTCGACCACGCCGCCCGAGCCGGCCTTGCGGCCGATCAGGCGGGCCGGCATCACGCGCGTCTGGTTGATGACGAGCACGTCGCCCGGCTCGATATAGTCGATAACGTCACGGAAGACGCGGTGCTCGACGGTGCCGCCGTGCTCCAGCGGCGTCCCCGTCTCGGAACCCCTACGGTCCACCACCAGCAGGCGGCAGGAATCGCGCGGCTCGGCGGGAGCCTGAGCGATGAGCTCTTCGGGCAGGTTGTAATCAAAATCATCGGTACGCATTGACACGTCAGATTCTCCTTATATAGGTAAAGTCCGCTCTACATCCTAGCAGGCTGTCAGCTCAAAAGAACTACTTTTTGGACGCTTTGCGCTCGTCGCGGATGCGGGCTCGGTCCATGGCCGCCTCAACAGCAGAGAAGCGACAGCCGCAGTAGTTCTGTCGATACATGCCCAACTCGCGCGAACGGCGCGTGGCCTCGGGATAGTACGGGCGAAAATCGCGAATCACCGGGGTGAGCCCACGGGCGGCTGCCAGGCGCTCAAGCACGTCATTGCAGGTGTCGAACAGCTGATACGGCGAGACGGCGAGCGTCGTGCCCACGTACTCAAATCCACGCTCCTCGGCAACCCGGCACGCCTCGGCCAAGCGCAAGGCATAGCACGCGCAACAGCGACGGGGACGATCGGCGCCCAGCGGGGCCACACCGGCCTCCCAACGCTCGCGATCCTCGCCCGCCTCGATGAGCTCAATGTCGCCGTCAGCGCACCACCAGCGCAGCTCGTCCAGGCGACGCTGCCATTCACCGCGCGGCTGAATATTGGGGTTGGTCCAGCAAATCGTGGGCTCAAACCCCTCCTCGCGCAGCAAGCGAACCGGCTCCAGCGAGCACGGCGCGCAACAAGCATGCAGCAGCAACGGCTTCATCGACATCTCCTCTCCCACAATGATTTATTAATCCCCGTCCCAGAAAAATCATCCCAAAAGGCTACTTTCCAAAAAAGCGAACGCCAAACGATGTGTCCTCGCAGGCGACGATACGGCGGTCGCGCAGAATCGTCCGCACGTAATACCAGTCGCCCACACAGCCCGACAAGTGCAGACCGGCCGCCAGGTAACACAGCAGCGGATAGCCCGAAAACGCAAAGCCCAGGGCAAACGCCACCGTCAAAACAACCGTCGGCGCCAGACAAATCGCCACATACCGCAGGCGCGAATACACAATGCCCTCAGCGCAGGCATAGATCATGCACGTCTCGCGGTTCGCCCCAAAGGTCACGTGCGCACCGGCAGGCGCAAACAACTTAAAGAGCACCGCATGCACCAGCTCGTGCACGGCAAACGACGCTGCCGAAACCGCAGTCAAGCCGACTATCCAGCCCACGACCGCCGTCCAGCCGTCCGCGTCAGCAGCATCCAAGTCCGCAGGCCCGCCCAGCAGCATAAACACCGGCACCAGGCAAGCGGCGAACACCGCAAGCACGATCATCCCCCACACGAAGCAAGCGTGCAGAAAATCCTCGTCCTCAAACGCATGTATGTTGGAAATCTCATTCATAGCATCTTAGGATAGCGCCCCTGCCACGCACCCGCCCGTATGTGCGATAATGTCGAACGATATGCACGAATTGACCACCGCGCCGCCGAGCCCCGCGCCCGGCCGCGCCCTCACCTATACGCGAAGGAGTCCCATGGCATCCAAATACTCCATGAACGACCGTCCCAGCTGGCCGCGCCGCGCCATCGTTACCGCCGGCGAGCCCTACGGCAACAAAGGCCTGCACTTCGGCCACGTTGGTGGCGTCTTTGTCCCGGCCGACTTCTTCGCCCGCTTCCTGCGCGACCGTCTGGGCCGCGAGAACGTGATCTTCACCTCGGGCACCGACTGCTACGGCTCGCCCATCATGGAGAGCTACCGCAAGCTCAAGGAGAACGAGGGCTACGACAAGTCCATTAGCGAGTACGTCGAGTCCAACCACTCCCGTCAGGCCGCGACCCTCAACAACTACAACATCAGCTGCGACATCTACGGCGGCTCGGGCCTTGAGCCGGCCGTCCAGATTCACAACGAGGTAACCGCCGAGATTATCGAGCGCCTGCACGAGCAGGGCACCATCTCCAAGCGCTCCACCTTGCAGTTCTACGACGCCAAGGCCGGCACGTTCCTCAACGGCCGCCAGGTCATCGGCCGCTGCCCCATCCAGGGCTGCAAGTCCGAGAAGGCCTATGCCGACGAGTGCGACCTGGGTCACCAGTTTGAGCCCGAGGAGCTCATCGCGCCCAAGAGCCAGCTCACCGGCGAGGTGCCCGAGCTGCGCCCGGTCGACAACCTCTACTTCGACCTGCCGGCCTACCTCGACTTTATGAAGACCTACACCGCCAAGCTCGCCCAGAACCCGCAGGTTCGCTCCGTGGTCTCCAAGACCATGGAGGAGTGGCTGCTGCCGGCTCAGCTCTATATTCAGAACAAGTTCCGCGAGGCTTTCGACGCCGTCGAGGACCAGCTGCCCGAGCACACCGTGCTGGAGCCCGAGGGCAACAAGAATAGCTTTACCGTCACCTTCCCCAGCTGGAAGGAGCGCGACGACGCCCACGCGGTGCTCGCCAACGGCGGCGTGCGCTTCCGCAGCGGCAAGGCGCTCGTGCCCTTCCGCATCACCGGCAACATCGACTGGGGCGTCCCGGTGCCCCAGGTCGACGGCGTTTCCGACGTCACCTGCTGGTGCTGGCCCGAGAGCCTGTGGGCGCCCATCAGCTACACCCGCACCGTGCTCGCGCGCGACGCCAAGGCCGCCGGCGTGACCGAGGGTGTCGCCGCCCAGGATGCCGCCCTCATGGGCGAGCCCGCCGCCGATTCCACGCAGGTGCCTGCGCCCGCCTATCAGCACAGCTCGCTCGACTGGCGCGACTGGTGGTGCTCGGACGACGCGCAAATCTACCAGTTTATTGGCCAGGACAACATCTACTTCTACTGCATCGCGCAGACCGCCATGTGGGAGGCCCTGGGTTGGGACCTTACGCAGAGCACCGTCAGCGCCTGCTACCACCTGCTCTACATGGGCAAAAAGGCCAGCTCGTCCTCGCAGACGCCTCCCCCGCCGGCAGACGACCTGCTCAACCACTACACCTGCGAGCAGATGCGCGCGCACTGGCTGTCGCTCGGCCTGTCCGAAAAGCCGGTGAGCTTTAGCCCCAAGGCATACGACACCCGCGTGACCGGCAAGGACAAGGACGGCAACGAGGTGCGCGCCTGCGACGACAAGCGCGTCATCGATCCGGCCCTTAAGGAGAGCGCGCTGCTGACCGGCGTGTTCAACCGCCTGGCCCGCAGCTGCTTCTACGGCGTCGCCGTCAAGGAGGGCGACGAGAGCCCCTATCGCAACGGCTGCATCCCCGCCGGTGCGGCCTCTGCCGCCGTGGTCGAAGCCGCCGAGCAGGCAGCTCTCGCCTTTGAGCAGGCTATGTACAAGTTCGAGACGCACCGCGCGCTTGCCGTGTGCGACGACTACCTGCGCGCCGCCAACAAGCGCTGGAGCGATGCCTCCAAGGCCGCCAACAAGCTCGAGGGTAACGAGGCAAACGCCGCAATGACGCAGGCCCTCGTCGACGCCTTTACCGAGCTGCGCGTGGCGACCGTGCTCATGCACGGCATCGTCCCTGCCGGCTGCGAGCTCATCTGCGAGTACTTCGACGTTGACCCGGTCGCCTTCTTTAGCTGGGACAACATCTTCGCCTCCACGGACGAATTTGTGGAGAGTCTGGGCGAGAAGCCCGGCGAGCACCGCGTAAAGCCACTGCCCCCGCGCTTCGACTTCTTCAGCAAGCACGAGAGCCAGTACTAAACACTCGACATGTAATGGAATGGGAAGGAAAGACGGATGTCCAAGCCGCGTCGTCGTAAGCAGAAAAAGCAGGTCAAGGCCGAGCTCAAGCTCAGGCAGTTTGCTGCTACCGAGCTTTCCGACCAGCTTGCCGCCCAACACTCCGCCGCCGACCTGCCGCGCTTTATGGTCGACACGGTCGCCGGCGCCTATGCGCCCGCCGATGCCGAGCTCATGATCGAGGGCTTCGGCGCCGCGGCCACACGCCCGGTCACGCTGCGCGCCAACACGCTCAAGGCAACCGTCGAGGACATCGCTGCGGCGCTCGATGCCGCCGGCATCGCTCACAACCCCGTCACCTGGTACCCAGACGCCTTCATCCTGCCCGAGGCCCAGGTTTCCGATCTGTGGGATCTCGACATCTACCGCGACGGCAAGATCTACCTGCAGAGCCTGTCGTCCATGATGCCGCCGCTGGTCCTGGGCGCTCAGGTAGGCGAGGACATCCTGGACATGTGCGCAGCCCCTGGCGGCAAGACGACGCAGATCGCCGCCCTCACGCAGGGGCAGGCGCACCTTACCGCCTGCGAGATGAGCATTCCCCGCGCCGAGAAGCTCGAAGCCAACCTCCACCGCCAAGGCGCAAAAAACGTGCCCGTCATGCGCACCGACGCACGCGAGCTCGACGAGTTCTTCCGCTTTGACCGCATCCTGCTCGACGCTCCCTGCACCGGCACGGGCACCGTTATCAGCGGCAACGAGAAAACCCTGCGCGGCCTGACCGAGCAGCTGCTCGTCAAATGCGCCCGCTCGCAGCGTGCGCTTCTGGACCGCGCCATGGGAACCCTCAAACCGGGCGGCACGCTCGTCTATTCGACTTGTTCGATCTTGCCGCAGGAAAACGAGGACGCCCTGCAAGAGGCCCTCGACAAGCATATGGACTGCGAGCTCATCCCCCTCGACGGCACGCCAAGCGAAAGTGAGGCACGCCGCGCCCAGGAAGCTGGCGAGGAGCCGCGCATCGAGTCCAACGCCCTAACCGAGGCCATTGCCGCGGGTCAGGTATCGGCCATCGCCAACGGCCTGTCCGGCACGCTCACCATTCCGCCTAGCCGCGACTTTGAGGGCTTCTACATTGCCCTGATCCGAAAACGCAGCTAGCGCACGGATCCAAAACTCAACAAGCTATCTCCGTGCGCGTTTGCTCTGCTGGTCGCGATGCTGTTTAAGCGTCGCGCGCTCCTTGCGTTCGGCCCTTTTGCCCTTAATGGCCGTGACCACAAAGTAGATGACCGCGGCGGCAACGATTGCGCCCACGCACAGGCCAATCGAGCTAAACATTGCTGTCAATTCCATACCGCGTCACCTCTCTTTTAAACGGGACATTCAAGATAGCACCTCAATACCCGCCACCACAGCTCCTTCACGTTCGCCGGCCCTTCGGTCTAACGGATGGCGCGGCGGGGAAAAATCAACTCGTCAAACGATTTAGCATTCGCAATTCCGGCTGCATCGCGCCGGCCGTCATCACATAGAATCGAGCTTCCATGGATACCCTCAACGATCTAAATGAGCGCGTCGACGCCTTCGTCGGCACCAGCTCTTTCGACACGCCTGCCGCGACAAACGACCAAGCCCCCATCGATGTGCCCGCCGAGGTTCACGAGGACATTGTCGCCTCGGTCGATTTCTCCGAGGTCGAGCTCGCAGACGAGTTCACCGAACCCCAGGTAGCCGTCACGCCCAACGGCCTGCTCCCTATGGAGCCCCTGCCCATCGACGGACGCCTGCGCAAGGCGGCCCTCCGCATGCCCGACGAGATTGAGGAGGCCAGCGGCTTCACGCTCTTCGGCCGTCGTATCAAATCGCTCATCTACACCACCGACGTCGCGGTCATCCGCAACTCCAACGCCGATGCCGTCTTTGCCGTTTACCCCTTCACGCCGCAGCCCGCCATTACGCAGGCGCTGCTGACCGTCGCCGAGTGCCCGGTCTTCGTAGGCGTGGGCGGTGGCACCACCACCGGCAAGCGCTCCGTTCAGATGGCAGCCGTCTCCGAGATGCAGGGCGCGGCGGGCTGTGTGGTCAACTCCCCCGCCACCGCCGAGATGGTCGAGCACATCACCAACATCGCCGACATCCCCGTCATCGCTACGGTCGTTCGCTGCGACGACGATGCCCACGCCAAGGTGCGCGCTGGAGCCAAGATTCTCAACATCGCCGCCGGCAAGAACACGCCCCAGGTCCTACGCGAGCTGCGCAAGCACTATCCCAACCTGCCGCTCATCGCGCCGGGCGGCAAGACGCCCGAGAGCATCCGTGAAACCATCGCCGCCGGCGCCAACGCCATCATCTGGACGCCGCCTTCGGCCCAGCAGCTACAGACCGACATGATGCAGCGTTATCGCAAGATGAAGGAAGACGCCACACCTGTCATCTCGCACGACGATGTGCCCATTATCGACCAGGTCTCCGCCGCCGAGGTCAGCCAGGTCGAGAACATGAATCCCGACGTGCCGATTCCCGACGAAGTCATCGAGCGCGTCGCTTCGATCCACGAGCGCGTCGAGGAGCATCGCGCCAACCGCGGCCTCAAGCCGTCACTGCACGGCTTCTTCTTCCGCGGAAAGAAACGCTAACCCCAACAGCAAGGCCCGCCCCACAAACGTGAGGCGGGCCGTTTTCGTTTGAGCAATCATGCAGCGATGTGATGGGGCAAACTAATCCACGCGCTTGTCGCCCATAAAGAAGAGCGCCACCGTACCAGGTCCGGTATGCGAGCCAATCAGAGTACCGATGTTATTGATCTCAATCTTGCCTTTAAGCTGCGGAATCTGTTCCTCGATCAGCGCCGCAACTGCCTCGGCATCCTCGCGGCACGCCGAGTGCGACATGACGCACTTACCCGAATAATCCGCACCGTCCTGCACGTGTGCCATCATGGTCTTAGCCATCTCGGAAATCGCGCGCTTCTTAGTGCGAATCTTCTCACGTGGCGACAGCCCACCTTCGCAATCGACCGTCATAAGCGGGCAAATCTTAAGCGCCGTGCCGATGATCGCGCTCGCAGCCGAAATGCGACCGCCGCGCAGGTAGCTCGACAGATCGGTCGAGAAGAACCAGTGGTGCAGGTTGAGCTTGTGCTCCTCGATCCAGGCAGCCGTCTCGTCGAGTGAAGCCCCGCTATCGCGCACGTCGGCGGCACATTCCGCCAGCAGGCCAAAGCCCGAAGACGCCGCCAGCGAATCGATGACGCGCACCTTGCCGCCCTGGGGATAGCGATCCGCAAGCATCTGCGCCGCAACGCAAGCCGAGCCATACGTACCCGAAATACCCGACGACAACGTCAGGTGCAGCACGTCTTTACCCTCGGCAACAAGCGGCTCCCAAAACTCCTCGTACTCACCCACGCTCACCTGAGACGTCTTGGGCATGGCGCCTGCGGCAATCTGGGCAAAAAACTCGTCCGGCGTAATCGACTGATACAGATCGTCCGTATAGACAACATCGTCGAGCTCGTAATGAAAACACACGACAGGGATATTGCGCGATTCAAAGAACTCCCGAGTTCGATCGGCGGCGGATTCACAGGTCAGGACAAAATCACTCATATGGGGCTCCTTACTCATTGCTGCGCAAATTATCGCACAGTGAGCCTACATACGGTACATATGTCCACTATTTACCAAATCGAACCAAAAATAGCGAACATCTTTACCACCATTGTTTCCACCGACCCCACGCATAAATATCTGAGAAAACACCCTCTATCGTCTCCACCCAACCGCCATATCTACCTTCACTAAATCGATTTACCAAACCGTTCAGCCGACAATTCAGCCGCTGGCGCAAAATCGAAACAAAAGCGGCGCATACTGATAAACGTTTGACGCTGTTTATCAGTTTTACCAGCCCTATCGGAAGGTGTTTCATGGTCGCATTCGATCGCAATCCGCAAGACTTCAAGTATCTGCGTCTGCTGTCGAGACAGTTTCCCACCGAGCAATCCGCGTTTACCGAGATCATCAACCTCTCGGCCATCCTCAACCTGCCAAAGGGCACCGAGCATTTTATGAGCGACGTGCATGGCGAGTACGAAGCCTTTATGCACATCCTCAACAACTGCTCGGGCGTCGTGCGCGAACATGTCGACGAGATCTTTGGCGACACGCTCTCCTTTGACGAGAAGGGCGAGCTGTGCACACTCATCTACTACCCGCGCGAGAAGATCGAGCTAGTCCGCAGCCGGCGCGAGGACTCGCCCACCTGGTACAAGACGATGCTTGACCAGCTCATCATGGTCGCCCGCTCGCTTTCGAGCCGCTATACGCGCTCCAAGGTGCGTAAGGCCATCCCACGCGATTACGCCTACATCATCGACGAGCTGCTGCACACGCATCCGGACGAGAACAACTATCGCGTGCGTTATCACGAGCGCATCGTGGAGTCCATTCTGGAGACCGCCAGCGCCGACGACTTTATCGAGTCGCTCGCCTCGCTCATCAAGCGCCTGGCCGTCGACCACCTGCACCTGGTGGGCGACATCTTCGACCGCGGCGGCGGCGCGGCCAAGATTATGGACCGTCTGCTCACCTACCATTCACTCGACATCCAGTGGGGCAACCACGACCTGCTGTGGATGGGCGCTGCGGCCGGTGAGCCCGCCTGCATCGCCACGGTGCTGCGCAACAACCTACGCTACGACAACTACGAGATCCTGGAGAACGACTACGGCATCTCGCTGCGTGAGCTTGTCGCCTTTGCCGATGCCACCTACACCGCCGGTGAGTCCATCACCCCGCTGATCAAGGCCATCAACGTCCTGCTCTTTAAGCTCGAGGGCCAGATTATCCAGCGCCACCCCGAGTTCGACATGACCGACCGCCTGTTACTCGACAAGATCGATCACGACACCGGCACGGTCACGCTCGCCGACGGCAGCGTGTGGCCGCTCACGACCAACGACTTCCCCACCGTCGACCCGGCGGACCCCTATACGCTCACGCCCGAGGAGCAGCACATCATCGACAAGCTCGTGTCCGAGTTTGTCACCGCCGATCACCTGCATCGCCATATCGATTTCCTCTATTCTCATGGCTCGATGTACAAGGTCGCCAACGGCAACCTGCTGTTCCACGGCTGCGTGCCGCTCAACGAAGACGGCACCTTTAGCAGCATGAACTGCCTGGGCACCTGGCACGCTGGCCGCGATTATCTCGATTTTTGCGACCACATCGCCCGCCGCGCCTGGCGCGTGGGCGACCGCGACGCCCTCGACTGGATGTGGTACCTGTGGATCGGCTTTAACTCACCCGCCAGCGGACGCCTGGTGCGTACCTTTGAGCGCGCCTATATCGCCGATACGAGCACCTGGGTCGAGCCGATGGACCCGTACTTTACACTTACCAAGTCGCCCTCGGTCTGCGACGACATCATGCGCGAGTTTGGCGTCGCGCCCATGGCATGTTCACCGACCGGTCACATCATCAACGGCCACACGCCCGTTAAAACCACCAAGGGCGAGCAGCCCATCCGAGCCGAGGGCAAGCTGCTGGTCATCGATGGCGGCTTCTGCCGCGCCTACCATCCCAAGACGGGCATCGCCGGCTACACGCTTATCTCGAGCTCACGCGGATGTCGCCTTAAGTCGCACCAAGCCTTTACCACGGTTGCCGAAGCGCTCACGCGCAACGTGGATATCGAGAGCGAGACCAACCGCTTTGACGAGGCCGACCGCCGCCGCATGGTCAGCGATACCGATACCGGCGCCAAGATTCGCAGCCAAATCCAGGACCTGCGCCAGCTGCTCGATGCGTATAGAAACGGTGCTATCGAGGAGCGCGCCTAGCTCCACCCGTGGGGATTGGCTAAACTTGCTGAGTTTGTCATCCCCACGGCGTCCCGGCGCCACCCTAAGGCAGGTACCATGCAAAAGCTCCTTGCGCAGATCATGAAGTTTGGCGTCGTCGGCGTCATTGCCACGGTCATCGACTTTGGCATTATGAATCTGCTCCACTACGGTCTGGGCCTCAACATCCTAATCGCCAACACCAGCGGCTTTATCGTCTCGCTCATCTTTAACTACCTCGCCAGCATGAAGTACGTGTTTGCACACAAGGAGGGCATGAGCCGCCGCCGCGAGTTCATTATCTTTGTCGTGCTGTCCGTGATCGGCCTGGCACTCAACGACGGTATCGTGTTGACACTCAACGCCGGCCTGGGATTCGAGGCCAATATCGCCAAGATCTGCGCCACCGCGCTTGTCATGGTCTACAACTTTGTAACGCGCAAGATCTTCCTGGAAGGCGACGAGACCAAGTAACTCGCAACCTTACAGCTTTGCGATGCCCACGGATGACGCGCGTCGAGCGCTGTGTTGTTCGTGGACTTTGCTCGTTTACGGGCAAATTTTCAACGTTTGCGGATTAGCTCTTGAAAATTTGGCGAGTTCGTATAGTTCTTGGCAAAGACCTTACGTTTCCCTTGCAAAAGCTCTAAAGTATCCTCTGCTCGATTCACCAACGCATTGGATGTGATTACGTGCGCAAGGCACTGGCACAACCTCATACCAAGCAGTTCCTCAAGTTCGCCGTCGTGGGTCTTATCTCCTTTGGCATCGACTGGGGTATGCTCATTGCGCTCGTCGAGCTGTTTCACCTCGACTTTTTGATGAGCACCACGGTTTCGTTCATCACGTCCGTCGTGGTCAACTACTGGCTCAGCATGAAGTACGTGTTCGACCATCGCGAGGGCATGAGCCGCAAGCGCGAGTTCACGATCTTCACCATCCTGTCGGTGATTGGCCTGGGTCTCAACGACCTGTACATGTTTGTGGGCGTCACGTTTTTGAGCATCGGCTACCAGGCCATGAAGGCCATCGCCACGTTCCTGGTCACCTGGTACAACTACTTTAGCCGTCGCTTCTTCCTCGAGGGCGCACGGTCGTAGATTGCCGAACATATGCTTGAACGCAAAACCGGCTGGGACATCACGTTCCAGCCGGTTTTTTGTTTGCCGAAGAGACGCACGAGACGGGCCACGGCGCCGAAATGGGCCGTGCTTTCCCAAAGGGTCCTCTCGGGGAAAGTACATCCCAGAATTCGTCTCTGAAACGGGGCACAGTTTCCCGTAGGAGCCGAAGCGGAAACTGCGTCCCACAATTCGCTCCCAAAGTGGGATGCGCTTTCCCAATGAGCGCCTCCGGGAAAGTGCGTCCCGAAATTCGCCTCTGAAACGGGCCACGCTTTCCCAACGCCGCCCCAGCGGAAAGTTCATCCCAGAATCAACGCTCAAAACGGGTCATACTTTCCCGACGGCTTCGAACCGGAAAGTGTGTCCCAGAATTCAGCCTCAGAGTGGGATGCACTTTCCCAATGTGCACTTCTGGGGAAAGCGTGTCCCAGTTTCCAACCTCAGAATGGGACGCACTTTCCCGATGGCGTCATTGCGGAAACTTCATCCCGGAATCCGGCCTCAAAGTGGGACGCAGTTTCCGGTTGAACCCTGTTTGGGAAACTCCGTCCCGTTCGCATCAAAAAACGGGCGGCCCGGATACTGCCCGAGCCGCCCGTTCCGTGCGTCATATTGAAAGACTCCTAGCCTGTTACGTAATACCAAACGACGTTGTCGCCGTTGGAGAGAACGTAGTTGCTGCAGGCCGTCATGGGCGTTGAACCGTTGACGGAATACATCCAGCCGCTCGTGCCGCCGTACTGCTTCTCGGCCAAGCCGCCAATCGCAGCGACGTAGGTGCCGTACGACGAGCCGTGCGCGTTAACGGAAAGCCCGAGCGCGCATAGGGCGTCGTAGACGGTGGCACCTTCGTTAAAGGTATAGGTGCCGCCGGCGGACACAGGATTGCCCACGGCGCTCGATGTGACCGAAACTGTCACCGTGACGTAGCTGGGCTCCCGCGTGCCGCCCTGGCCGCCCGAGGAGGCGGTTCCGCCGTTAGAAGCAGAGGCGCCGCCAGACGATTGGCCGCCGCCCGAAGAGGTACCGCCAGACGTGTTAGAAGTATCGGCAGTTTCGGTGTTCTGAGCAGCCGATACATCGCCAGACTTCTTGCCACGCTGGTCTCCGGACTTTTTGCCATCCGAGTTTTTATCCGAGCTCTTGTCCGAAGATTCGGAATCGCCCTTGGCGTCATCCGAGTCCTTGGACTTATCTTTCGTGTCGCCCGAAGCCTTGGAGTTCTTAGAGTAAGCGTTGCCAGAAGCAGCAGTCGAGCCAGCTCCCCTGGCGTCGTTGGCAACGACGCTCTCCCCCGTCACGGCCTGAACAATCCAGTCGATGGACCAGGCACCGCTTGTGGAGGGATGCACGAATCCCAGCGAGACGACGATCAGCGCAACGCAGGCAGCCGTAAGAACGCCGACGAGTGCCTTGCGCCGCGGGGCGGACGCCGCCGAAGCGGCGTCCTTTTGCTTTGCATCGTCAAGCTGGATAAACGAGGAGTCGGGCTGCTGCCCGTTGGTCTCCTTGGGCTTATCGGGCATTACCGTCACCCTTGCCGCGCTTGGTCAGCACAAAGACGGCAATGAGCGCAAGGCCAATCACGCCCGCCGCGATGCCAACGATGGCGAGCGGGTTGGTGCCGGCCTCCTGCGCAGAAGCCTCGGCGGGCTTCTTGGCAGTGGCCGTGGAGGCAGAGCCCGTATCGGACTTGGAATCGGACTTCTTATCGGACTTGCCGTCCTTCTTGTCCGATTTCTTCTCGTCCTTCTTGTCGGACTTGCTTTCTTTGGTCTCTGTCTTGGTGGACACCGTCGTCTTGGTCGTCGGCTTCTGGCCCGGGGCGATAGCGCCACCAGCCTGCTGACCCTTCGTGCCGGAGCCAGTACCAGTGCCAGCGCCCGCGCCAGTGCCAGCGGCGGAACCGTTGCAGGTGCCGCCGTTGGAACCGTTGGAGCCAGAACCGCCATTACCGCCAGGGTTGGTGGCGTTCTTGGTCCACTTGGCATACAGCGTCAAGTCGGTCGTCACCGGCGTGCTGAAGTCATACGCCTGCGTGCAAGCCTCATCGGTATACCAACCGCCGAAGGTATAGCCCTTGAGCTGGGGCTTATCCGCAGGCTCGGTAGCCGTCTTGCCCTCTTTCACACGCTGAGAATCGGGCATGGCTGCATCTTTGCCGTTGGCATTAAATGAAACGGTATAGCGATTGACCCTCTGACCATTGCCCTTGACGGCAAACAGTTTGCCTGAATCGTTAACGTAGTACAGCGAGCCGTCCGACCCCACAGAAATCGAAGTCATGCAATACTGCTGATCCTCCGCAGCCGGCGTATAGAGCAGCTCTGCTTCGGCATCGCCGATGCGATAACGATAGATGCCACCAGGGTTGTTGTTAGACGTAAAGTACACGTACGTCTCACCGTTTTGAACCGAAACAACCGGCTGTGACTTAACGTCGCCACCGCCCGAAGTACCCTGGCGAATATAGTTCCCATCCGCCTTGCAGATGGAATAGTCTACCGCGAGCGTCTCGGCATCTATGGTTGCCAGCAGGCCGTAATGATACGTGTACTTATTCTGATAGCCGCCCTTAAAGGAATCAATCGACGTACCACCAACAATGATCTTGCCGTTGACCAGCACCGGTGTCGAGGTCGAGCTGCCACCAAACGTTACCTTGCCAAGCTCGGAAAGCCTTCCGTTATTGGCAATCAAGAGCTTATGCAAGACGCCATCGGCACTCACGACATAAGCGATCGATCCATCAACCAGCACCGTCGTGCGCACGCGATCGGCAACCTTAAGGTTCGCAACAGTCTTTCCAGTCGAGGGATCGATCGTGCTCACCGTGCCGGAATCGTCCGCAATAACACCGTAGTTGCCCGAGAACGCCATACCAGCCCAGTAATAGCCCTTGCTGTTCTCGTTCTCGTGCTGCCACATGACCTTGCCGTCAGTGATACGCACGCAAAGCAGGTAGCCGCCACTCGAATCAGTCCAGCTGGCCGAAGCGGTGCCAAAGTAGGCATAGCCATCACGGACCGTAACAGAAGCAAGCGACTGCTGGGCACCGTCCGGACCGGCCGGCAGCTCATCGGTAACCCAAACCGTCGCCAGCGCATCAACCGTTAGCGCCTGCAGACGACCACTAGAGAGCGGAACAAGCACAACGCCGTCGGTGTACACCATGCGCGAAGTCGAATCAATCTTTGCTGCCAAGGGCGATTCCGCAAGGGTTTCACCCGTGTCGACATTCTTCTTAAGCAGCTTGGAACCGACGGCAACGTAGAGATAGTCACCCACTAGCAACGGATCAGAGATTCCCTTATTCCATTCGCTCGAAGACTTGAGCTCGCTTACCCATTTTGCCTCAGCGTCTTTGGTGGGTACAGGCGCATCGGTTACCTTGTCGGCGCTCGTAAAGCCCGACCAGTCGCTATCCCAGTTGGGACGCGCGGCGCTCGGGTCAACAACAACGCTGTCGATACCGGGCACGGTATCGCCGGCAGCATAGGCCCAAACGATCTTATCACCCGACTTGAGCACATAGTCGCTATCGATCTGGCTTGCGGGAACTCCGTTGACAAAGAACGACCAAGCGCCGGACAGCTCGACACCATCAAGCGGGGAAACAAGGCTATGGACACCCCAATAGCCAAATTGGTCGTACATCTTGGATTCGATGCCAAGAGCATCGAAGTAGGCAGCAGAGGCGTCCTTGATTGTCGTGCCCTTAGTGAACACCTGAGTTGAGGGGCTCGTCCAACGCTGCGCTATCTCATTTTTCTTGCCGATGATCTCCATTGTGACGGAGACCTGCGTGGAAACCGTGCCCGTGGGATCCTCGTACACGAGCTCGAGCGTGTCACCATCGCTCGGATAGTAGCCCGTGGCATAAGAGTTGGCAGCCTTGCCATTAATGTCAAAACGCCAGTACTTATAGCCGGACGCCGTGCTTTCCATCGCGAGCGTCTGGGACTTATCGGGGTTCGTAACCGAATAGGGAACGCCGCCGTCCGTGCTATAGCTATAGCTGGCGTCGTCAAGCACCTTGGCAAAGATGTCCCAGGCAGACATCTTTTGAGTGCTCGACCACTCAAACGAGGCCGACGGCACCCAGTCCACAAGATCATAGGGCTGACCGGCATCGTGCTTGCTTACGCCTACAACCCTGACGTTAACGGAAAGAGACTTTTCGTCGGAAGAGTTAACGAGCCAAGCGGTGCTCTTGACATCGTTGTTGCCGGCGTTTGCCACGACATAGGCGTATTTGCCCTCGGCCGAAGGGGGAAGCGTGATTGCGCCGGTCGTTTCGTCGACGCCAAACAGCTCGTGGGCATTTGTGCCCTCAGCGTCATCGGCGAGGTACCAGCGGTAATCGACGAGGGAGCCCTCGGGGAGCGCCGTCTCGTAATCGCCCCAATCGCCCGTCGCCATGTAATTGGCGGTAGGGGTAAGCGTTCCACCGACCTGTGCGAGATTGCCGCTCGAGGCGACATTAACCGACGTCAGGGTATATGCCTTGGCGTCATCGCCCTTGGCGATGACATAACGCGTGGAGGCAGAGTCGGTATTGTAGCCACCGTCGACGATGCACTTGAGGTACTTGCCGACATACTTTTGCGAAATAACGAACGACGGCCTGTGCGCGTTCTCATCCGTCAGCGTCGTAAACGGACCTTGGGCGCTATCGGCAATCTGCCACGTATACGTCAGTTGATCAGATGTAAGCTCGGCACCCTTTGTTCCTGCAGACGTCTTCTCGAATGCAGTAACACCGATCTTTTCGCCACTCTTGTAGACAAACTTGGCGTCATCGCTCTGATCGCCGACGATCTTTTTGAGATACGTCAGGAACAGCTCGTGCGAGCCTGCGGCCTTAACGGCCACAGCAGTAGTCGCCTCTACGGTGTTATCGCCCGCAGTGGCCGACACGCTCACCCAGCGCTTGGCGTAGTCATCGGGAATCGTAAAGCTGCTGTCGGTTTTGCCCTTGACCACATGCCAGTCGGTCTTCGCATCAAACGCAGAGGAAGACGGGTCGACAGAGGACCAACGCCACGTGTAGGTAACGCCCTCGGTAACCGGCTCAGACGAGTAATCGACCGCCTTGTAGGCGCACGCCTCAATCGTAGAGCCAGTGTCCTTGGCGCCCTTGCTCGCATTGGTAAATGCAACTGAATCGAGCGTCGTCGCGCCCTTGGGCAGAATGCGGCCCGCCTTGGTCTCACAGCTATCGGAGCCGGGGATACCCTTCTTGGCCTTAGCGACCACCTTGAGATAACGGTTTGCGCATTCCTTGGTAACCGTATAGGTGTCACCAGTTGCAACCTGCTCGAACGAGCCGTCGGCGGAATCGGCCACCCACCAAGAAAAATCGACCTTGTCGGAACCGTAGAGGTCAGTCGGCGTGTCGTAGTTAAGGTAGTAGGCAGCAGCCTTAATCGTGTCGCCAACGTTAGCACTCGGAACGCTCTCGTAATCGTCGCCAAATTCGGCGCCGTTATAAGCAAGAACGATATGGCCTAATGCGATCTGGCCGCTCGCGGCAACAGGACCCGGCGTATTGTAGTCAACAGACGAGGGCGTCTTAAAAGAGCTGCTCGGGCCGAACAGCTCTTGACCGTCACCGACAACCTTAACGCGAATGTACTTGCCCGCAAGCTGCGATGCGAGTTCATCCGTGATCGTCAGCGACTGGCCGGTCTGGCCCGGGATTGCCTGATAGGCGGAATCCTCGGCATCGCGCACATCAGACGCAAGCCACTGATAGGTCCAGCCGGCCTGTGCCGCAATACGCTTGTTGGGAACCGCTTCGCCGTCATAGGCATTCGCCCAAAGCGTAGTGCCAGGGTTCAGTGTCTCTGCCTTAACGGACGAAATCGAACTCGAATCGTCTGCCGAAGACTGGATAAGGACATACGACTTTGCGTCCAGGGCCGTCTTAGCAGGAACGGGCGCCTTGATGGTGTTCGTCGCTGTCAGCTTTTGGTGGTTGGCGCCCTTAGTCGGGCCGTAGATGACGTTACCGCTGGCATCGGTAATGCGTACGCGCAGGCACTTGCCGTTAAGCTGAGTGCGCAGGGCATCGTCCAAAACGATCGATGCGCCCGTCTGACCCTCGACAGGAACAAACGCGGAATTGTCCGCATCGCTCTTGTTGCTGATGTCGGCAGCAAGCCACTGATAGGTGCAGCCCGAAGCGCTGGCGCGCTTGCTGGACGAAGTCCAAACATTCGCATAGAGCGTAGTATTGCTCTGGATAAAAGCGGTGAAGTTAGAGCCAGCCCAACGAGAAGGCGACTGGCTCTTTCCGACGCTGACACCATTATTCGAGGAAAACGTAGCAGCGGCACGAGACGCGGCCTTGGCAACACTGGGCTCGCTGGCCACCGCAGTCGCGTCGCCGGTCTCGGCGGTGGTGTCAGACGCCTCGCTCGCCGGGGTGGCCGAAGCAGGGTCTGGCGCAGCGGGGTCGTCCGATGCATCATCGCTCACGTTGTCAGGCGCGGCCGAACCCGTATCCCCAGTTTCGGAGGAGCCACCTGCAGCCGAATCGTTTGCGTCAGCAGCAGCCGCGGTAGTATCTGCAGCACCGTCCGTGGCCTGCGCGCCCTCGCTCGGCGCTGTGGCCTGAGCCACGGCCTCGGCGATGCCCTCGGCGCCGTCGGCCCACAGCTGGGCCGGCGTGGTGCCAAAGGCCATCGCGAAGGCCAGGAATGCCACCAGGCCGCGCTTGGCTACGCCGCGCGCAATTGCGCCACGGCGATGCGAGACGCGCTGGCGCTCGTCCACAAACATATCCATTTGTCTCCTACTGTCTGTACTTGGAGCGTTGCCTTGAGGCTGCCCCACGTCATCGCGCATGTTGCGCTCGAGTTCCCCCATCGGGGTCCCCCTTCCCTCCAGAGCCCTATGCACACCGGCGGCCTACGCCGCAGCCGCATGCAAGATGGGAGGCGATCCGACTTAACCTTAACGACTCGGGCACGTCGTCCGATCTGCGACGCGAACATCCCGAGCCAAGAGGAATTACGGTTACTGGTACAGCCGGGGACTTGCACCCCGATTCTCCCAAACGCGCAGGAAAACCGCGCATTCGTGCGTCTCCGCACCACCATCTAGGCCATCGATTATTACCGTCGATATGGTATCACGCAAAAGGGCCTCGCACGCAGGCGAAGCCCAAGGTAAAAGCTATTGTTTGCGATAGGAAAATACGGTGACGGTCGCAGCCTCTAGTGCTTGCCGCCGTGGCTGTTGAGCCAGATATTGCGGCCCAGCATAAGCGCCAGCACCAGCGCGCTCACGTAGCCCATAAAGCCAATGACCGGGATACCAAACACAACCGGCTCGATGCGTGCGTAGTACACCACCGACGAACCGATAAACAGGCCGGCGATAACGATAGCCATCGACATGCGGTCGATAATTCCGCCCAGCTGTCGCAGCGCCTTATCGCTGCTCATGATCTGCGTGTTCACCTTAAGCTGGCCGCGCGTGAGCATTCGCGAAGCCAAGCCCAGATACTCGGCTGCCTCGAGCGAGCCTTTTGCCGCGCGATAGCTGCTCGCGGCAAGATCGCGTCCCATATCACGCACGCGCGCATAGGTGCTCTTCTCGTTTTTGATATGCGTCTGGATTATCTGGATCATGTTGACGTTGGGCATGTACTCGGTCAGCAAACCCTCGAGCGTCACCATGCCGCGCGCGAACATCGTCACCACGCTCGGCAGCTCGACGTCGTTTTTGCGCGCCAAATTAAGCAGCGAGGTCAAAAACTCGCCGATGTCCAGGTCCTTCAGATCGAGGCCCGCAAAGTCAGCCACGATAAAGTCAAGATCGGACAAAAATGCCGAGTGATCGAGCTCCGCCGAATCGCCGCGCGTCACGGCAAAGCGCATGAGCGAGTCTTTGAGCTTGGGCACGTCACCCTCGGCCACGGCAAAAATCATGTCCTTGACGATGCCACGATCGTGGCTCGACATGCGCCCGACCATGCCCAGGTCGATAAAGTAGACGATACCGTCCTTGAGAATGATGTTTCCCGCATGCGGATCGGCATGGAAAAAGCCGTCGTCGAGCACCTGCGTCGAATAGTCCTCGACAATCGTCGAGCCGATCTTCTCCAGGTCGTAGCCTTCGGCCACCAGGCGCTCGGGGTCGGCAATCGAGATGCCATCGATGTAATCCATGACCACGACGTGCTCGGTGCACAGATCCAAGTAGGACTTGGGACACGACACGCCGCGCACGCTCTTATGGAACTCGTAAAAGTCGTTGAGGTTTTTGGCCTCGGCCAAAAAGTTGGTCTCCTCGCGAAACGAGGTCCACAGCTCCTCGACCACGCCGTGCAAGTCAACGAACTGATCGGTGTTGACGAACTTGGAAACGATGCGCACCACCGAGCGAATGATATCGATGTCTTGGGCCATGACCTGCTGAGCGCCGGGGCGCTGCACCTTGACGGCCACGTCCTCGCCCGTCACCAAGCGAGCACGGTGCACCTGCGCGAGCGAGGCACTGCCAAGCGGGTTGGGGTCGATCGCGTCGAACATCTCCCCCAGGCGCAGGCCGTATTCCTCCTCTAGGCAGCGAAGCACCACCTCGTACGGCACCGGCTCTACATCGGAGCGCAGACGACGCAGCTCGTCACAAAAGCGCTGCGGCAGAATCTCGGACCGGTTAGCCAGAATCTGCCCCATCTTAACGAACATGGGGCCGAGTTCCTCGAGCAGGCGGCGCAAACGAACCGGCGTGAGGTTGTCCCACACGCGGTATTTTTTGACGAGGCGGACGATTTGTCCAATGCGCTCGCGACGGCCCGCCGGCGTAAGCTGGTACTCGTCGCACGGAGCCATGGCGTCAGGCTCCTCGGGCACCATGTCCACGGCACGGGGCTTCTTACGAGCGCCCGAGACGGCAGCCTCGACTTCGTCGACAACTGCCGCCTCGTCACACAAGGGGTCTTGGTTGTTGAAATCGGTGGTGGGATCTGCCATCTGCGCTACTACTCGGCCTCTTCGGCATCCTCTGCGTCGTCGGGCTCAACGGACTCGACGGGCACCGAGGTCACGTTGTCCTCGACCGAATCGACGATGTCGCGCACGTGAGCCAGGAAGGCCGTGCGCTCGGGGGCGGTCATAACGCGAACGCGAGCAAGGATGAGCTCATCGAGCACCCGCTGCGCCGCGGTTTCGCCCTGCATGCCCAGACGCTCGGTAAGGTCGGAGATGGTGCCGCCGGCCTGCTCGAACATGTCGGACACGCTGCGGGCGATATCGGGGGCGCCTGCGTCCTTGCGCACCTGCTCACCCTTGGTATTGAGGTCGTCGAGGACCTTCTTGCTACCCTCGACGGCAACAGCGGCGGCGCCGAAGCCCACGTTGATGGCGCCGTTAACAAGCTGATCGAGTTTCATAACCATGGTTGTCTCCAATCACAAACAACTGCATTGGCGTTCTTGTACCCAAGATTGAGCGAAAGCGACAAAGCGTTTTACCTCACATTGTCGTTCATCGCGAAGGAATTCTTCATGGCACAGCTCGTGGTGTAGAGCACCTTACCCAGCAGGGCATCGGTCTCCATGCGCACAAGCTCGGCGAAGGCCTCGTTGGCGCGCGCCAGCTCGGCAGGCACCTCGGCTTCGGGCAGGGTGGCGACGGCGGCGTCAACGTCATGGAGTTGCTTGTGGCCCATGCCGCCGACCTTCTCCTGGTAGTCCTCAACGGCGCGGCCGCACTCATGGAAGCGGACGTCGGCCAGGGCGCCGATCAGGCGATTGGCCCAGTAAAAGTTCTCAGACGTCACGCGAGCCTGGGTGTCGGCGTAGTACTCGGGCATGGTCTCGACGTTGGCGTACAGCGGGACCAGCGCGTTAAACGAGTTGGAGCCAAAGGCCATCCATTGCACGGCGCGGTAGGCCGGCTGCGCATAGGGGCGCAGCTGCAGCACGGCGAGCTGGCTGTTGCGGTTGATGCCGATGGGACGATAGGCGCCGCGTGTGGCGGGCGTGCCCTTGCTGCCGTAACAGTCGTACTCCGTGCCCTGGTAGTGACTGGAGAGCACATACTTAATGTCCTCGATGGTCACCTTGCGCTCGGGCACGCGACTCCAGGGGATGTCGTCACTCTCGGGCGTAAAGTCAGCGTCGGGGCCGTCCCACACGTCGCTGGGGTTGAGGCAGCGCTGCATGTACCAGGCGCGCGGCGTGTTGTAGACATGGTCGCTGTCGCTGTGGGAGCCAAAGGCCTCGCGCGGGTTAAAGACCGCAGCGGGGCCGTCACCCTCGACGCCCAGCGTCAGGTCCAGATGCCACTCGGCCATCCAGGCACGCAGGTCGGCGGAGCACATGTGGTCGGCCTGGTCGCCCTCGGCATCGTCCAGGTCAAAGCTGTCGATACCCAGCTGGTTGGGCATGGTCACATAGGCGTCATCGGGCACGCGCTTGGCGATCCAGTGGTGACCGCCGATGGTCTCGAGCCACCAGATCTCATCCACGTCGCTAAAGGCGATACCGTTGTTCTCGTAGGTGCCGTAGCGCTCGAGCAGATCGCCCAGGATACGCACGCCGTCGCGGGCGGACTTGGCGTACGGCAGCACCAGGGTCACCATGTCTTCTTCCCCCAGGCCGCCGGGCTGCGCCGGGACGTAGCCGTCCTCGCCCTCGTTGCCCTTGGCGGGCACATAGTCCACGAGCGGATCGGCGCCGCGGACGCGCTCGTTGGTGGTGAGCGTCTCGGTTGCAGACATGCCCACGTTGAGCTCATTGAATCCGGCCTCGGCCCAGATGCCGTGACCGGGGATGACATCGGGGACGCTCGTGTAGCGCATGGGATTATCAGGCAGCTCGATGGTCAGATGGCTCAGAACGCTCGTGTAGACGCGCGGCTGCTCGTCGGGGTGCACCACGCGCATACGCTTGGGCTCAAACACCCCGTTGGACGAGTCCTCGTTGCGGGCAACCAGCGTCGACCCGTCATAGCTCGCGTTCTTACCAACCAAAATCGTTGTGCACGGCATGCGCATCCTCCTCGAGCGAAAAAATCAAACGGTAACAGTGTATCGCTTCGGCGCAAAAAGGGCGAAACCGCAGTCGCCACGACCCCCTCGCAACCCCTGTGGTCAAAAAATGCCAAATATGAGTACTGTCACCAATTTAGTAGCAGCGATTTGCTCAAGTTCAGACGCTAGAAATCCCCACTTGTCCAAAAGCTGAGTGAAGTAATTCCCCAGAGGTCTAATAAAAGAGACTCCCTAACGATATTTAATATCATTAGTGAGTTAAATCAATCTCAAAAATATGTAACCAACAAGGCAACAGTACTCATATTTGGCATTTTTTGACCACGGGGTATCTAACCAACCCCCTAAACAGCCGCGGAACGCCTATTTCGCCGTGCGTTCGGCCGCCTCAATCACGTGCTTGGCGAGAATCGCCGTCGTCACGGCGCCCACGCCACCCGGCACGGGCGTGATGGCGCCAACAACCGGCTCCGCGGCATCAAAATCGACGTCGCCGACCAACTTGCCGGCCGCCTCGTCCCAGTTAATGCCAACGTCGATGACCGTCTGGCCCTCGCGGACCGCATCCGCGCCAATCGTGCGCGCACGTCCGACCGCGGCGACCACAATATCGGCAGCACGGCATTCGGCAGCAAGGTCGCGCGTGTGCGTATGGCATGTCGTCACCGTAGCATTGCGTGCCGTAAGCATGGCGGCAACAGGACGGCCAATCACCAGCGAGCGACCGACAACGGCAACCTTGGCACCGTCCAGTTCAACGCCATAGTGATCCAGAATCGCCAGAACGGCTTCGGCCGTGCAGGGGGCAAAACCCTCGCCGCGACCCGAAAGCGCGGTAAGCAGTGAAGTCGGCGTCATGGAGTCAACGTCCTTGGCGGGATCGAGCGCCGCGGCAACGGCGTCTTCGTCAAGACCGGCGGGCAGCGGACGGAACAGCAGGCAGCCATGAACAGCCGGATCGGCATTGATGTCCTCGATCGCCGCCAACAGCTCGTCCTGCGAAACATCGGCAGGCAGCAAAACGCGCCGAGCTTCGATGCCCACCTTTTCGCAGCGCTTAAGGGCGCCACGCTCGTAGGATAGGTCGTCCTCGCGCTCGCCCACACGCACGATAGCAAGCGTCGGAACAACGCCGCGATCGCGCAGGGCGGCGCAACGGGCAGCAAGCTCCTCAGTTAAAGCGCGGGCAACGGGAGCACCCTTTAGCAGTTCGGCCACGGCTATCCCCTCTTCCTTGCAGCGTCGGCGGCACGGCGTGCCAGCGCATCGGCACGAGGCAGCCATGTATCGAGCAGTTCATCGCACGCCGCCTCGAGCTCCTCGGCACGGGCGCGATCCTTCATGGACGTGGTGTTCGCAAAGAGCGTCAGGCTCGCACCCTGCATGGCGGCGCGGCAAAAGACGGCACCGCACGCCACATCGGACAGCAGCTGGCGCGAACCCTTATCGGCCATGTCCTCGAGCAATGCCAGCGCACGGCCGCAGGCATCCATGATGCGGTACGGCGGCATGGCGGCCACATGCAGCGCATCCTGAATCGCGGCGGCACGTGCGGGGTCATCGCGGGAAATACCGTACGCCGCCGACACCTGCCCATACGCGCTAACATCCTCGGCGACCAACTCGACAAGTTCCTGGGCCAACTCATCTGCCTGGGCAAATGCGCGCGTCAGGTCGCCAACGCGATCAACAAGCGCGGGGTTGGTTGCCCCGTAACGCGCGACCATCCCACAAAGCGAGGCGCCCAGCGCGCCCACAAAGGCGCTCGCGCTGCCGCCACCGGGAACGGGCTCGCGCGCAGCCAGTGCCTCGGCAAAACCGCGACAGGTTTTATCCATCATCTCTTGGCTCATACGCATGCACCTTCAAGTCATATACATCGGTCGGGCGGCAACCGCCTGCCGACCGTATCGATCACATAATGGTGCTAAGTCTAGCCCATAAGCAGACGAGCGTCAGCGTACCTGGCCATCGCGGATTTCTATGGCACGCGATAGGCGGCGGCAACGCAAACATGGGACACATGGCCCACCTTTCGAGACTCTCTGGCAGCACAAACCGGGGCATATCTATAAGTAAGGAGCCCGTTGGGGCACGGCTGCGCAACGACCACAAACCACGAACGGAGGTATTAACGCACTCATACAACCCCAAGCACAAAGACATCCGCCGCAAACGGAAACAAGGCCCCAGCAGCATGCGGCGCCGCGATGTCACCGACAGACAAGGAGGACGCCACCATGAAGAAAAAGACCCTATCGATCCTTTCCCTCTGCATCGCCCTCTTTGCCGCGTTTGCCCTTGTCGGCTGCGGCGGGAGCGCATCGGGCGGTGGCAGCGCCTCCAAGAGCGAGAGCAAGGAAAAGGCCCCCGTCGCCAAGAAGACCGACTTTATCTGGTTTAAGGTCGAGATGCCCAAGGGCGTCGGCGTAAGCGACTCCGCCGGCAAGAACGCCGACAGGGTCCAGCTCACCTTCCCCGAGAACGAGAACACCACAGTCGACCGTTTCATCCCCGTTTGGCAAGAGAAGATGACGGCCGAAGAGTCCTTTGCAGAGCAGGCCGAAAGGCACACCGGAACGTTCCAGTGGGAGGATGGCGACCCCGTCGAGTACAACGGTAGAACATGGCTCACCGGAACGTGCAAGGACAACGGCGGCACTTATACCTACCTCTTTACCGACGTCGACACGGGAAGCGTCTATATCATGATTAGGAACGTCGACCTTCACAAGAAAGAAGCCGAAGCGCTCCTCAACTCCATCGAGTTCCCCGATGACATGAAGAAAGCAGTTGACGAGGCACGCGAAGTCGAAATTTCGAGCATCGAGATCAAGTAACGAGACCCCGCACACGCCTACGCGCACCCCTTTAAAACAACGGGCACCCAACCCCGGGGAGGGCCGATGGCATCGGCCCTCCCCTCTTTTACACCCGCGCATATTGCCACTTAACGGCGCAAATCCGACCCCCAGAATGGGACACATGGCCCACCCTAGCGAGCCGCTCGCGCGTACAGTAAAGGCAGGTAATCCATGGGCGGTTACAGATCGAGGAGGACACGACCATGAAAAAGAAGGCCTTTGCGATTCTCGCCCTCTGCTTGAGTCTCTTTGCCGCAGTTGCCTTGGTGGGCTGCGGTGGAAGCGGTGGCGCTACCGGCAGTGGCGGTGGCGGCGGAGCAGAAAAGCCAGCCGTGGATATGAGGACCGATTTCATTTGGTTTAAGGTCGAGGTGCCCGAGGGCGTCGAAATCACGGACGTCGCAGGCGACACGGCCGACAGAGCCCAGTTTAAGTTCACCGAGAGCGAGCACGCCAGCGACCGCTTCAACCCCGTCTTCGATCCTGACAAGAACGCCGATGAGCTGTTCGACTACGAGGCAAAGTGGAAGGCCAGCTCTGGATGGACCGAGAGCGATCCCGTTAAGTACAACGGCAAGACCTGGCGCAGCGCCTACTTTACGCACTCGGGCGGCGTGACGACCGAGTACTTCACCGACGTTGACGGCGGCAGCGTGTACGTGCGCATCGACAATGTCGAGGAGCACAAGGACGCCGTCGAGACCATGATGAAGTCTCTGGAGTTTGCCGACGACATCGCCGAAGCCAAGACCAAAGCCATGGACGTCAAGCTCGACGATATCGAGATTAAGCGCTAAACGACTGGCGAGCGCAACGGGAAACACGAGCGCGGCGCAAGCAGGCGACGGTGACCCAGTGCTTCGCACCAAGGGAGGGTCGGCTCACCGGCCCTCCCTTTCTTATGCCGATAGCCGGCGAACGCGAGGGTGCCGGGCGGCAAAACCACCCCCAGCGCGGTAGCAGCACAAATAGACAAGCGCCCCAACGCGTCCGCCCGCCGATTTATGGCGCCGCGCAGACAATTAAGCCAACACGTTTAGACATCCGGGCAGTATAGTTACCAAAAAGAGTGCATAACCGCACCCTGCGAACGGAGGAGTTATGACCGAACACCACGCCATCAGCCGTCGAGCATTCACGTTGGGCCTAGGACTCGCAGCATTGTCGCCATTTGCAAGCCTGCCCGAAACCGCGGGATTGGGCCTTCCCGTGCGCGCGGCATTTGCAGAAGACGCTGCCACAGCGTCAGTCAGCCTCGACAATTTCGTCATTCGCCTTCGCCCCGCGGGCTATTTTCGCACCGCGAGCGTCAACCAAGACGGCAACGTTCGCGGCAACGTCTGCCACCTGTTTAACGACGGCACGTCCAGCAAGCTCATCCTTGAGAACGTAACGACCAAGAATGACGATACAAACTGGTATGCTATCCGCACCTTGCTCAATTTCGAAGAGCATAAAAAGACGGGCTACAGCATTTGGTCGGTCGACGACGACTCGGACAAAGATGGAAAGGTCATCCACGTATGGGGCGGCGAGTATGACAACAAGCCCAGCCGCGCTTTTGCGTTCGAGCGCCAATCAAACGGAACCTATATCATCCGAGACCGCACGGTCGAGAAAGAAACCGAGAAAAAAGACATTAAGTACCTGGCAATAGAATCGAACGGCGAAGACCAGGACAACAATAAGATCTGCCATAAGAGTGAGAACATTCCGTGGGAGCTCGAACTTATCGGTTACGACATGAAAAAGAACGATGCCACGGTTAGCAGCATCGACTGGATCACGTATAGCAGCTACGTCGATGGGCCATGTTGGATGAGCCACGTCGACGACGACAAGTACCTCGACGAGCTGAGCATCCCGGGTACGCACGATTCGGGCACCTGCAGCGTGGACAACGACACTGAGCCCCAATCCTCGCAAGTAAAATGCCAGCAGGATTACATTCCCACGCAGTTGCTCGAGGGAATCCGCTATTTTGATATCCGACTCGGAAAGGGCAACGACCCCGGTATCTGCCACGGGGATTTCTACCTATTCAAAAAAGACGGGTACTATCTGCATCTCTCCGATGTCATCGGGTACTTTAAAACGTTTTTGAGCGAAAACCCGAGAGAAGCGCTTATCATGCTCGCATCGCGCGGCAACGACGAGGCTACCGATGACAGTGTTACGACGGCCTTCGCCAAGGTTATGGACGATAATCCCGATCTGTTCTACACGTCGAGCCACGTCCCCACGCTGGGCGAGGTGCGCGGAAAGATCGTCCTGCTGCGTCGATTTAGGCTCGACGGCAACAGCGTAGACGGCCACACGTGGGGCCTCGACCTTACCGAATGGGATGACAAGATCAAGGCTCACTCCGACAGCGCCACTATGTGTCTCGTCCAAGACGCGCGGGGCTTTGAAGCCGCGGGGGAAACAGGCGACAAAGAGCCCTATTGCACCAAGGTATACGCCCAGGACAAGTACAAACTCACGGGAACCGACAAGCTCAGCTGGGTCGATAATGCGCTGAAGGAAACGACCGGGCGCACGCGCAACGAGGTAGATGTCGAGGACGATAACGGGGCCAAGGAGCAAGTCCTGGAGCGCTGCTGGTCTATCAACTACACCAGCTGCACGGGCTTGTCGCACGGAGGCAATCCTTTTACCTCGGCACGAGTAGTCAACGAGCATCTGTACAAGAGCCCGTACATCAATCCCAGCGGCATCGAGGATACAAAGTCAGATTACCTCGAGCACATTGGCATCATCGCATCCGACTTTGTTGATGCGGCGCTGGCCCGGAGCATCTACCAGCGCAATTACGATTACGATACACAGCACAAGCAGACAGCTTCGTACTACCTCCCGACCCGCATGCGCATGACGTACGGCGACTCGCTGAACGACGCCTCGCTCCAGGACGGCAAGACCGTTGGCGAGGGTCATTTCCGCCTCGTCGACAGCAGCAACGTACTCAACGTGGCGGCTTCGGGCCATGCGTTTGCCATCGAATATGTGGATGTCGACGCCTTAGGCAACGAGACCGTTACGGAGCTGCGGGGCTCCGCGTCCATCGATATCGATCCACGCGCGCTGACGCCCCATTTTGAGGGACTCGAAGGCCTTAAGGCCGGCGAAGACGTGCGCGCCAAGATTGCGGCATCACTCGAGGGCAAGCTCGAAACCGATGCCTGCACGGCCCAGCTCGAGTTTGTGCACGACGCGAACGGCGCTCCGGGCACGACAATGGCCGAGGGCGAAACATTTGCCGCAGGGACGTACTGGGTGCGCGTGAACGGTCTCTTGGGCAACGCGGCGCAGAACTACACGCTCGCCAGCGACGGAGCCGCAAGCTTTACCGTAGCGGCCTCGGGCAGTGCAGGCGGCGCCAGCACCGGCACGGGTTCCAACGCAGGCGGCGCCGACAAGAATGGCAAGGGCAACAAGAGCGACCAGGGCAAGGGCTCGGGCGGAAAGCTCGCCAACACGGGCGACGGTTCCGGCATTGCCGCCGGGCTCGCCGCTGCCGCCATGGCGACGACAGTCGCCGGCGCAGCAATGCTTGCCAGTGACCGCGAAGACAGCGAAGGCGCTAGCGAATAGGCAAGCCGGCCTTTTAGACACATCGACTCAATCGGGGCGCAGAACACCATTCTGTGCCCCGATTTTTACCTTGGCCCGAACGCCGCCATCGGCTACATCACCATGTTCAGCGCGTTCACAAATTCCTGGGCCTTCGCACGGCTGCTCAGGCTAAAGACGCAAGCAGTCAACAGCCTATTGCGCAGAAAAACGTCGCGGCCCTTGATCCTGTTGACCCCCGTGATGTCCTTAAGATAGACAATCTCGGTGTGCTTGCCGCCGAAAGTGCCCTTCCTGAGCACCTCGATACGGTTGGGGTAGATCTTGACGTCTTTAAACCTACCCGAGCCCTTGTCCTGAAACAGCAAGGTGTTGTTGTCCATGCATGTCACTCCCATGGGGTTCGTGAAAACTGTCTCTATTGCCACATTTTAGTCACTTCGGGAATCCTGCACGAAGGCGCTAGGCGACATTGGAATTCGAGTCCGCGCGAGGACTTTTAATGAAGTGACCGGCACTTCCCCGCAGCACAAAAACGGGGCAGTCCGCAGGAGTGCGGACTGCCCCGTTCCTCTAACTATCGCATCACAGCGCCAACCGGCTGCGCTTCCCTACTTCCCAAAGATCGCAGCGAGCAAGCCCTTGCGTTTGGGCTTTTCCTCTCGGTAGGAACCCTCGGCTGCCGCTGCCACCTGGCGCGGTTGCTCGCCGCCTCCACAGCGCACGATCCGGTACAGAAACGGCGACTTAACGTATTTGACCTCGATGGGCGTGGCATGCACGGTGCTTTCACCGGACAGATGCAGGCTCGGGTTGAGCGGCGCCACGATATGCGTCTCGCGCTTGTCGCTAAACACCACCGCGGCCGCGCGGCCCGTCTGGCCGTTTACGGCAATGCGCACCTGCTCGCCATCACGGCTGTCCGTCGCTGGACGATCGACAAAGTAGACCGGCACCATCACCAGGCCATCCTTGTGCTTGCAGGCCTTACGCGCCCAGGTGCGGATGCTCTTTTTATTGAGCCCCAGCACCGCCTCGGCATCGTTGCCGGCAACGTCGAGCGCCAGCTTATCAATGACCACCTGGTCCTTGGTGGACGCATCGACGGAGACAACGCGGAAGTCACCCTCCTGCATGGCCGGATCAAACGGCCCAACCTTGGCAAAGTCCCACGGCTCCAGAATGCCCATAAGGCGAACATCCAGATAGTTTGCCCTCGGATACGCCCAGTCGAGCACCTCGTAGTACACCAGGGTCTCCTTGCTCAGGCCCTTGCCCGGGAAGCTCGCCATCATGCGCAAATCCGCGAGCGCCATGGGGAAGTAGAAGAGCATCATGTCGTTTTGGATCGCATCTTCCACGTCGTGCCCGGCAAAGGCGTCGGGGTACTGGCGCACCAGCTGCAGCGCGTTGGCACGCGCCTGCTGCGGCGAGATTTCGCAGGAAACACCCTGCTCAGGTACATACTCCGCACCAACGCCCATGGTCAGGCGCTTGCTGAAGGTACCGGGCTTGAGCAGGTCGGCGACGCCGATCTTATTGCCGCAGGACGGGCACTCAAACACACGCTGGGTCGACTCGCCCTCAAAGGACGCTCCGCAGAAGGGGCAAGGAATGCTCACATGCGTGGCTTCTTGGAACTCCTGCGCCGTGCCGCGATCCTCCCACAGCAGATGTTCCAGGACCGACTGATTGCGCCAGTGCGAATTGAAGAAATACCAGTCCGGGTCCTCCGGGCGCTCGAGTTGCGACACATGCGTGAGCTTGAGCAGTCCATCCACCACCGTCAACGGCGTATGGCGAATGCCCAAAGCGCTCTTGGGCTCTCCGGCGTCCGCCTGCCACGGAATGACCGCGCCGCAATAGGCGCACTCAAAGCTGCGCTTAGCCTGGTGCGAGTACATAGGGCCGCCGCAGTTTTGACATTTAATGGCAAACATCTCGTCCATGGAAACGTCCTCCTTTGCACAGGGGCTGTCGACATTAAGTATGTCGAGCAAACAGGCACACGCCCATACCCATGTGGCCCAAAATGGACCACCCAGGCAGACGAGAAGGCTCGCTCGTTAGCACCGGCAGACCATTGCTGCATTTTCTGAGCATCGGTGCACAGCGCCTCCGCGCGAGCTACACTATCCCCTTAAACATGATTGTGAGGACGACCGCTATGCTATTTGTAAATCGGCTGGTACATACGCTTGTTCCCGGCAGCGAGGGCGAGCCGGTCGATACCTCCTGCCGCACCAACGCGGGCTTCGCCGCAAGCCTCATCTGCATTGGCCTCAACATTACCCTGTGCCTAGCCAAGGGCATCGCGGGCCTGCTCGCTGGCTCTGTCTCGCTCATCGCCGATGCCTTCAACAACCTCTCCGATGCCTCGAGCAACATCGTGAGCCTGCTCGGGTTCCGCCTTGCCAGCCGCCCGGCAGACGAAGGCCACCCCTATGGCCACGGCCGCTATGAGTACCTCGCCGGCCTGTTCGTCGCCGTCCTGGTTTGCGCCGTCGGCATCAACCTGATCCTCGAGTCGGTCACCAAGATCATCAAGCCCTCCCCCACCGCCTACACGCTGGTCTCCCTAGCCGCTCTCGTCTTGTCCATGCTCGTCAAATTCTGGATGGCCGCATTCAACCGCGCGCTGGGCAACCGTATCGATTCCGAAACACTCATTGCCACGGCGCAGGACTCCAAAAACGACGTCATCACCTCGGGCTCGGTCTTAGCGGCGGCGCTTATTTCGCAAACGACCGGCTTTGACCTCGACGGCTGGGCGGGCTTGGGCGTGGGCATCTTCATCTGCATCAGCGGCATGGGCCTAGTGCGCGACGCCATCAGCCCGTTGCTGGGGCAAGCGCCCGACCCCAAGCTCGTCCAGGCAATCCGCGACAAGATCATGTCCTATCCGCAGGTCTTGGGCACACACGACCTGATGGTGCACGACTACGGCCCCGGTCGTCAGTTTGCCAGCGCCCACGTGGAGATGCCCGGCGAGGGCGACGCATTTGAGCACCACGAGATCCTGGACACCATCGAGCACGACATCAAGCGCCAGATGGGCATTGGCATCACGTTGCACTGCGACCCCATCGCCACCACCGGCGACGACCTGCGCGGCTGGGTCAAGCGCGGCGTCATGCAGATCGATCCCGCGCTCTCCATCCACGACCTGCACGAGCACGACGGGTTCGTTTCGTTTGACCTGGTGCGTCCCGACGGCTTTGACATATCCGACGAGGAGCTGCTGGAGCTCGTCACGCGCATCGTGCACGAGCGCCGGCCCGACGTCTCGTGCGTCGTCACGTTTGATTCGGGCTTTAGCTCGCCCGACCGTCCGGCCGAGCAGCTGTAGCCTGTTTAACAGCTAGTTTCCCTGCACGCCCGAGATGCCGTTTTGCAGGGCGTTCCAAGCATCCGTCGCCATACCGCCCAAGTTCTGCGCGGTATCGCCCAGGTTTTGTGCCGTGTCGCCCAGCTCTTGCGCCTTGTCTCCCAACTCCTGTGCCTTGTTGCTCAAGTCCTCCAGCGTATTGGAGCTCGAGCTGTCGGTACCGCTTTGTCCGTCGGACGAGTTGCCCAAGCCGTTCTTGTGCGTGAGCTGAATTTCAAGGTTGCCGCTGTCGTTATAGTAGGCAGAAGTAACGACCCAGTTGGCATCGACGACGGGCGTTGAGCCATCATCAGTCAGGACCACGGCATTCGAAAGATCGGCGCCGCGCGACTTGAGGATCTTCTTGGCGTTGGACCAGTACTGCCCCGGGATATCGCTCAGATCGACGGTGCCAGACGAGACGGACTCGGTTTGCTCGGCAGCGGTATCGGCCGTTGAGCTTCCTCGCTTGTTGAGCGTGCCCGACACGATGGCAAACACAACCGACAGCGCAAAGAAGATCGCCAGTACGATGAGGATCTTCTTGATCACGCTCGACGAACGCGACGGCTTCTTCTCCTCGTCCTCGCCATATTGCGGAATCGACTTGGGGTACTCGCGATACGGCTCGCGCGACTCGTAGCGAGGCTGCGCCGTGCGAGGCATATACGTCGTCTGCTGAGGCTGCGGAATGGGATTCTGCGGCAGGTTGTCATAGGGATTCGGCGTCGAGGCAGCATAAGAATCCTGCGGCGTGCAATCAAACGGATCCGGAGCTGCGTTGCCATAGGGGCCTTGCGAAGATGCAGCGTAAGAATCCTGCGCCGTGTCGCCATAGCCCATAACCCGGGTGGGCTCGGCAGAAGGCTGCGTCGCGGCGGGGTCGGCATAACCGGGGTTGGGAACAACGCGGGTCGCATCGGCGCTATCGCCAGCCTGCGCGGAACCGTAGCCGCCCATCACGGTTGTCTTGTCCTGATCCATGCAACGATTCCTTTCCGTCGCGCGTGAGCCTCAAGTTATCCATGCATTCTACCCGCGCAAAAGCCTATGATGGGCAGAGTCCGTCGGTATCTACAAGACATGCGCGGGCCTAAGGATCAAAAAGCCCCGCCGGGCCTTGGGGGCACGGCGGGGCGGGCAGGCAGCTAGGGGCAACAGGCCTAGAACAGGCCAGTGATGTTGCCGTCGTTATCGACGTCGATGTTTTCGGCCGCGGGCACCTTGGGCAGGCCCGGCATGGTCAGAACGCTGCCAGTCAACGCGACCACAAAGTGGGCGCCGGCAGAAACCTTAAGCTCGCGCACCGTGATGCGGAAGTTCTCGGGAGCGCCCAGAGCCTTGGCGTTGTCGCTAAAGCTGTACTGCGTCTTGGCGACGCACACCGGCAGGTTGCCAAAGCCGTTCTCGCGCAGCTCGGCGAGCTGACGCTTGGCAGCCGGCGTAAAGTCAACGCCGTCGGCGCGGTAGACCTTGGTGGCAACGGCCTCGAGGGCGTCAGCAACATCGGCGCCGTCCTCATAGGCAAACTTGAGCTCGCTCGGCTGCTCAATCAGACGCATGACCTCATCGGCCAGCTCGAGCGCGCCCTCGCCGCCCTTGGCCCAGACCTCGGAAAGCTTAACGTTGACGCCGAGCTTCTGGCACTCGGACTCGATGAGAGCAAGCTCAGCCTCGGTGTCCGTCGGGAAACGGTTGATGGCGACCACGCAGGGCAGACCATAAACGTTCTGGATGTTGTCGACGTGACGCAGCAGGTTGGGCATGCCAGCCTTGAGTGCCTCGAGGTTCTCCTCATTGAGGTCGGCCTTGGCAACACCGCCGTTGTACTTAAGCGCGCGGGCAGTGGCGACGACCACAACAGCGCTGGGGCGAACGCCCGTCATGCGGCACTTAATGTCGAGGAACTTCTCGGCACCCAGATCGGCACCGAAGCCGGCCTCGGTAATAGCGACATCGCCAAAGCGCATCGCCATACGCGTGGCCATGATAGAGTTGCAGCCGTGGGCAATGTTGGCGAAGGGGCCGCCGTGGACAAACGCGGGCGTGCCCTCGAGCGTTTGCACCAGGTTGGGCTTGAGCGCATCCTTAAGCAACGCGGCCATAGCACCCTGGGCCTTAAGGTCACGGGCACGGACGGGCTCACCGGCAAAGCTGTAGCCGACGACGATCTCGCCCAGGCGCTCCTTGAGGTCGTTAATGCTCGTAGACAGGCACAGGATTGCCATGACCTCGGAGGCGACGGTGATATCGAAGCCGTCCTCGCGCGGCACGCCCTGGGCCTTACCGCCAATACCGTCGATGACGTGGCGCAGCTGACGGTCGTTCATATCGACGACGCGCTTCCAAGTGATGCGCTTAACGTCAATACCGAGCTGATTGCCCTGCTGGATGTGGTTATCAAGCATGGCGGCCAGCAGGTTATTGGCGGCGCCGATAGCATGGAAGTCACCGGTAAAGTGCAGGTTGATGTCCTCCATGGGGATGACCTGCGCCCAGCCGCCACCGGCAGCACCGCCCTTAACGCCAAAGACAGGACCGAGCGAAGGCTCGCGCAGGGCCACGGCACTCTTGACGCCGCGTCGGCGCAAGCCATCGGCCAGGCCGATGGTCGTGGTGGTCTTACCCTCGCCCGCAGGCGTTGGGTTGATAGCAGTCACGAGGACGAGCTTGGCCTGGTGGTCAGTCGGCTCGTTGAGCAGTGAATAGTCGACCTTAGCCTTGTCGAAGCCGTACGGAATAAGGTGCTTAACGTCGACGCCGGCGTTCTTGGCCACCTCGGTAATAGGCAGCGGCGTGACAGAACGTGCGATTTCGATGTCAGTAGGCATGGGCGGTCCTTTCGTTACCGAATGAGAAAAAGACCAATTCAGCATAGCACGGGCGCGCAATAGTAAAACACCCATAACCGATGAACGGCGATATGTTTACCCGATGCCCAGCGATAGCCCAACAGCCCGCCAAAACAAAGTGCCCTAAACGGTAGGTTCAATCCCCAGGTGCTCAAAGGTGCGAAGGGTTGCCTGACGGCCCTGCGGCGTACGAATCATCAACCCGCACTGCAGCAGATAGGGCTCATAGACATCCTCGAGCGTGCCCGGGTCCTCGCCCACCGCGCTGGCAAGGGTCGTAAGTCCCACGGCACGACCGGAGAACGTCTTAGCGAGCGTCTCCAAAATGCGAATATCCATCCAGTCCAGACCGAGCTCATCGATCTCGAAGAACTCGAGCGCCTGGCGACAGATATCGAGCTCGATGGGGCCGTTGCCGCGCACCTGTGCGTAATCGCGCACGCGCTTGAGCAGGCGGTTGGCAAGACGTGGCGTACCGCGCGAACGCGAGCCGATCTCGAGTGCACTGGGATGGTCGATCGTCACGCCCAGGATAGTCGCCGAGCGCGTCACAATCTGCGCGAGCTCCTCGACCGTGTAGTAATCCAGGCGATATGAAATGCCAAAGCGGTCGCGCAACGGGCCGGTCAACATGCCTGAGCGGGTCGTTGCCGCTACCAGCGTAAACTTGGGAATATCCAGGCGAATCGAGCGCGCCGCCGGACCCTTGCCAATCACGATATCGAGGGCAAAGTCCTCCATCGCGGGGTACAGGACCTCCTCGACCGAACGGTTGAGGCGGTGGATCTCGTCGATAAACAGCACATCACCCGGCTGCAAGTTAGTAAGGATGGCTGCCAGGTCGCCGGTGCGCGCGATGGCAGGGCCACTCGTGGTCTTGATCTGAGCGCCCAGCTCGTTGGCGATAACCGTAGCCAGCGTGGTCTTGCCCAGACCCGGAGGGCCCGAGAAGATCACGTGGTCGAGCGTCTCGCCACGGCTCTGCGCCGCTTCGATCAACACGCGCAGGCTCTGCTTGATATGCTCCTGGCCGCAGTAATCGTCCAGGCGCTGGGGGCGCAGGGTACGGTCGACATCGAGGTCCTCGGGCGTCAGCTCCGAGCCCACCATGCGCTCGCCATGCGCCATGGATGCCGCCGGCGAGTTGCCGGGCGTCGCCCACAGGTCCTGAGAGTCATCGGCTTCCCACATCACGCATCCATTCCGAGTCGCTTAAGCGCCGCGCCGAGCAGATCCTCGACACGCATATTCTGCCCATCATACCCGCTCAGGGCAACATCGGTCTCCTGCGGGCTAAAGCCCATGGAAAGGAGCGCCGCACGGGCGTCATCGATCGCCGAAGGAGCAGCGGCGGGAACCGGCATCGCAACCTGGCCGGGAATCACGTCGACCGGCACAAAGCCCTTGTCCTTGGCAAAGGTGCTCTTGAGCTCCAGGATCAGACGCTGGGCGGTCTTTTTGCCCACACCGGGCACCTTGGCCATGCCCTTGTCGTCCTCGGCCATTACCAGGGAATACAGCTGTCCCACGGTATAGGTGGAAAGCACGGCAAGCGCCAGGCGCGGACCGACACCCGACACGGACACGAGCCGGTCAAACATTGTGCGCTCGTCTTTGGAAGCAAAGCCAAAGAGCGTCATGGCGTCCTCACGCACCTGCATGCGCGTGTAGAGGCGAACCTCGCCGCCGGGCGTCGGCAACGTGGCCGCAGTGCTGCCCGAGATGCCGAGCTCAAAGCCCACGCCCGATACATCGACAACGGCCGAGCTCATCGTGGCCTCGACAAGCGTTCCATGGAGCTGGGAAATCATCAGTATCCGGTTCCTCTCTGTTGATAGAACTCGCCGCCGGTAAGCGCCCGGGTGCGGCTTAAGTTAACGTGGCAGATGGCGCAAGCCAGGGCATCGGCGGCATGGTCGGGATGCGGGTCGTGGTCGAGCTGCGTGAGCGTACGAACCATATACGCGACCTGCCGTTTGTCCGCGGCTCCGGTGCCCACAACAGCCTGCTTAATCTGCATAGGCGTGTACTCGCCAATCTCGAGCGCGCATTCCGAAAGAGCCACGAGTGCAGCGCCGCGGGCATGCGCCGTAGGGATGGCCGAGCGAACGTTGGCGCCAAAGTAGATGCTCTCGATGGCAGCGGTATCGGGTCGATAACGCTCCACGACACCCTTGAGGTCGCGGGCGATATGCGACAGGCGCACCGCGAGCGGACTACCCGCGCTGGTCTCGATACAACCGTAGGCACGGCAGCGAACTTCACCGCGCCGCTCCTCGATAATCCCCCAACCCGTATGGGCCAAACCGGGGTCAATGCCCAAGATAACCAAGCCAACCTCCCCTCGCCACAAGCGCAGCGCAAGACAAGGCCCCGCGCATCATTCACGAACGTCTGTTCTAGAATAACACAACGGGGCCGAGATGCTTAGTTGAAGTGTCGGGGTTGGAAGCGAATCCTATCCCATAGTTAGTTCTGCGAGAAAAAGGGGAACTGCCTCGGATCCACCGGCGGATGCGACATCGGCGTGCCCTGGGGTCCACCCTGCGGGCCACCCTGGCCGCCCATCATCTTATCGATGGCGTCCTGGACCTCGCCCTCAAACTTCTTCATACCCTCGTGCAGGCGGCGCTGACCGTCCTCAGAGCGCAGCTCCTCCATCTGTTCGGGCGAGATACCCAGTAGCTCACCCAGCACGCCCATCATCTCGTTTCGCATGCGCTCGCTCGTATCCTCGTCAGCAAAGCGGCGCACCTCGGCGCGCGCCAGCGAATCGACCGTCATACGCTCCTTGCCGCTAAGCCCCAGGTCGGACCACGCGAGCATATACGGCCAGGCACGCTCGGCAAACGAACGGGCCGAGACGATCGGCGTCGTCGGCAGCATGCGGCGGGCGGCCTCGCCCTGTCGAACGAGCATCAGCAGCAGCGAGCAAGCCTCAGGCTTGCCAGCGGCCATCGGGATGTCGTCGAAAGATCGATTGCGGTCCACGTGTGCCTCGAGCGCGCCATCGACCTCACCCGGCTCAAGCCCGCCGAGCAGCTGTGCCGCGCGGTCGAGCATATCGACCGGACCGTCGAGCGTCGAGAGCGCCTGCGCCAGCACGCGCTCCATACAATCTTCCACCGCGTTGAGCGTCACGAGCTCTTGGGGCACCACAGCAGACGTGCGGTTGCGCACACGCGCCACAAACTCAAGCGTCGACAGGTACACATCGCCAAAGGGCGCAAAGTCGCCCTGGTAGCCGCCGCAAAGCGCCGGCGCCGCCAGCGCGTACTCGGTTTTGGACAGCGGGCTCAGCGCCATCGCACCCAGCTCGAGCGCCGTGTCCTCCAGCATGAGGCCCAGCGTGCGAGAGCGCAGGCGCTCGGCGTCGCCCGCCGACACATCGCGGTCGAGCACACGCGCGGCATCCGGCGCATCGCGCTCAACGGTGCGAATATGCAGGCGCTCAGCAATCGCGCGAACGGCGGCACAGCGAGCAGCCTCGGCCTCTTCCTGCGCCGGCGTAAAGATGCGGTTGCGTCCCAGCACCAGGCCGACCACATTGCGCGGACCCAGGGCGTCAACGGCAAGCGCCGCCAGCAGGGACGACGGTAAGTCGCCCTCGAGCGCCACCACGGCGCGCGACGTACCGCGGGCGCGGGCGCTATCGCGAACGGCGAGCACCAGCGCCTGCCACAGCCATTCCTCGGAGCGAAACTCGGGCAGCTCGTGGTCCTCCAAGGCATCGAGCATCACACCGCGCTGGATCTCCTGAACCAGTAGGCTCTCCTCAAAACACGGCGCTTGGGCCACGACGCGGCCGCAGTCGTCGAGCACAAACGAGCCGCCGGTATACACCGACTCGTCGTACGCACCGACCGGCGCCATGCAGGCAAACCACACGCTGCGCTTAGATGCGATCTTGCGGTAGGCTCCGCTGCGCACGGCGGCGATCGCGGCGGTCTCGCGGTCGGTCATATCGAATGCGTTGAACTGGAAATACGCAATGAGGTCGACACCGGTCGGCAACATCTCGAGTTCGCGGTCCAAGTCAAAAATCACGGCAATGCGCACGCCGTCCACGTCGAACACCGGCGGCGCCCAACGCGTGTCGTTGTTCTCACCACGCTGCAGGGCAATGCTCGAACGCGCCGGCACCACATGACCGTCCTTGAGCATCATGTAGTCGAGCAGCAGCTGGCCCTCAAACGAAACCGCCGCGGGCACGATGCAGATCATGTCAAGCTCCTGGATACGCTCGGCGACACCAGTCAAGCCGGCAAGCATGTCGTGCTCAAAGTCGGCAGTGCCCACCAGGCCCCCGGGCATGGCGCCCATAAAGAGCGGAGCCGGAACGCACAGCACGCGCGCCCCGCGCTCGTGGGCCAGACGAGCCTGGTCCTCGATGCGGCCGCAAATGCCCTCAATATCACCCAGGCGCATATCGATCTGTGCAAGCGCGAGCTTCATGGCTCAGCCCTTTCCGTCGTAAACCGTCGTTATCGTAGTAAAAGCGCCGGCCGCAAGATGCAGTCGGCGCTTGCATGTGCATATGCTAGCTATGATACCCCGAGCGGGGGCACGCTCCTAGAACGTCGCGGACCACAGCCCGTGCAGATTGCAATAGGCATAGACGGTACCGGTCTTGGAACCGCCGGCAAAAAACGTCGCGGGCTTCATGCCGGGCTCAAGGTAGTGGACCTCCAGACGGCCCTCGGCCTCAAGCGCGATCCACTCGATATAGTGCTCGGGCAGGCTGGGGTGCTCGACCGAGCCCACGCGCGCACGAATCACGTGACCGTCACGCTCGCTCTCGACGACGGGCACGTGTTTCTCGTGCGCCGCGTCCTCGGTGTTCGCGGTCAGCTCCGTGCAGCCGGCAGGGGTTGCAACGTCGTCGCCAAGGGCGGCGATGAGCTTGCCGTTGGGGTCCTTAAAGAATTTCGCCATGATGTTCTCCTTTGCTGATGTGCCGGTGTTCTCGATGTCTCTTATGCCCAAAGGCAAACGAACCATCCACGGCATCGCAAATGAACACATAACGAGCGAGGCTAGCGCCCGTCGCCGCCGAGCAGCGCCAGGACGTCCTCGCGGGTAAACAGCGCCGAGGAGACACCGTCGCCGCCGAGTACGCTGTTGACCAGGTCGCGTTTGGACTCCTGCATCTGCATGATGCGCTCCTCGATCGTGTCCTTGGCGATGAGTTTGTACACGGTCACGGTGTGCTGCTGGCCAATACGGTGGGCACGGTCGGTCGCTTGGTCCTGCGCCGCCACGTTCCACCACGGGTCGTAGTGAATGACCACATCGGCAGCCGTCAGGTTCAGGCCGACGCCGCCCGCCTTGAGCGAGATCAAAAAGACCGGCACCTCGCGCGCCTGGAACTGCGCGACCATCTTGGCGCGGCTCTCCTTGGACGATGCGCCCGTGAGCTTAAGAAAGCCGATGCCCTCCTTGGCCAGGCGCTTGCCGATAATATCGAGCATGCCCGTGAACTGGCTAAACAGCAGAATGTGGTGCCCGCCGTCGAGCGCGCCATGCACGAGCTCCATGCAAGCGTCGAGCTTGGCACTCCCCGACTTGTAGTCCTCGTAGTGCAAGTGCGGGTCGCAGCAGATCTGGCGCAGCTTGGTGAGCTCGGCAAGCACCTTGAGCTTGTCTTTCTTAAACTCGGTGGCCTCGCGATGCTGTACCTGCTGGGCGATGCGATCCTGGTTGGCCAGGTAGAGTTTGCGCTGCTCGCCGGTGAGCTGCGCCATGACGGTGTCCTCGATCTTCTCGGGCAGGTCGCCCACCACGTCTTCCTTAACGCGGCGCAGCACAAACGGAGACACGAGCGCTTGCAGGCGAGCAGCGCTATCGCCCTCGGCATGCTCGACGGGGCTCTCAAAGCGCTTGGCAAACGACTCGCGCGTGCCCAAAAGGCCCGGCATCAAAAAGTCGAAGATGCTCCAGAGCTCGGACAGGCGGTTTTCGATGGGCGTACCCGTCAGGGCAAAGCGCACACCGGCGGGCAGACGCTTGGCGGCGCGCGCCACCTGGGTGAGCGGGTTTTTAATGTACTGGGCCTCGTCGAGTACCACGCGGGCAAAGTCCTGCTCGGCATACTCGTCGATATCGCGGCGCATGAGATCATACGAGGTCACGACCACGTTATGTTCGGCGGCGCCGGCAATTTGCACGCGGCGCTGCGCCTTGGCGCCCACGATGGCGCACACGTCGAGCGAAGGCGCAAAGCGCTCCAGCTCGGCGGTCCAGTTGTACACGAGCGACGCGGGGCACACCACGAGTGTGGGCTTGGTATCCCCCGCCTCCACGTGCGCCAGGATATGCACGATCATCTGCAGCGTTTTGCCCAGGCCCATGTCGTCGGCCAAGATGCCGCCAAGGCCCAGATGCTCGAGCGAGCCGAGCCACTGGTATCCGTCGACCTGGTAGCCACGCAGCGTGGCCTTAAGAGATGCCGGCACCGTAAAGTCCATCTTGCCGAGCGTGTCCAGGCGCTCGACGGTGCGACGGAATGCGGCATCGCGATCGGCCTCGAGCGCGGGCGTGCGCGCGAGCATGCTATCGACAAACAGGGTGCTCGATGCGGGAAGCGACACGCCGTCGAGCAGGTCGACGGCATCGACGCCCAGGTCCTCGGCAAGGCCAAACGCGGCGCGGGCACCCTCGTCCAGGCGCACGATATCGCCGGACGTCAGACGTGCAAACGTCTGGTGGCGCTTGTACGAGTCCAGATAGATGGCAAGGTCCGTCGCCGACAGCCCGCTTGCACCCAGCTCAACGTCGAGCAGGTTGCTCTTGACGGTCGCGCGCACCGAGAGCTTGGGCGCAGGGCGGACCGAAATCTGGCGCAGGCGGTCGCTGAGCATGACCTCGCCCAGCTCGGACAGGGCGGACAGACCCTCGGTCAGCAGGCAGAACAAGCGGGCATCATCGCGTTCCCCAAACGCCAGGCCGCCCTCGTGGAAATCGAAGTACATGGCAGCCGTATCCATAACGCGAAACTCCGCCACCACGTCGCGGGGCGGCACGCCGGGGCGCTGGTCCTCGAAGGGGCTTCCCGGAGCGCCCAGGCTAAAGAGATCCGCCGACCAATCGCCGTAGGCAACCGAAATCTCGCAGGTCACAAGCCCGTCACTGACACCGATTGACATTGCAAAGCTCGGCTCGGGCGCCACGGTGTCGAGTACGGCAGGAGCGGTGAGGTCGGTGTATTCGCGCAGCACGGGCAGCGCCATGCGGCAGAACTCACCCACCTGTTCGGCGGCGATATGGACCGGCGTGCGGCAGGGCAGCAGACGCGAAAGGAATGGCGCGGCATGCTGAGCAAACGCCGCATCGGCACGGCGCGCGCGATGCGTGTCGATCAGATAGGCAACGTCGCCCGAGGCAAAACAGTACGCATCGGCGGGCAGGCGCAGGTCATAGCTGCCGCCGGCCGCCGGCGCAATCTTGGCGGCAAGGAGCGGCGGGCGTTTTGCCGAGGCCTCGTCCTCCCCCTCCGGTGCCGACTCAACCGCCACCTCGTAGGAACGATGCGTCGTCGTCCCCCGCGACCAGGCGGGCTCAAAGGAAATGGTCCGGCCGCGCAGCAGGTCCAGCATGTATACGATGTCATACTCGGACAAGGGCAGCTGGCGCTCGGCGACAAAACCGCTGCGTGCAAAGTCGTACGACGCCGAGCGCGAGCTCGTAATGTCACCGAGATAGGCAACCGTCGTCGCAACAAGGTCGAGCAGGCGCACCGAAACCTCGTCAAAGGCCTCGGGCGTATGGAGGAACGTGAGCTTCTTGCCGTACGAGAACGTGCCCCCGCGCACGTAGGCGCCGGCCATGCCGTCGATGTCCTTGACCACGTAGGATACCGAGCCGCAGCGGATGCGAAGCTCGAGCGCCCAGCTAAAACGGTCGGCAAACAGCGGATTGTAGTACGGCACCAGCGAGGGCTCCAATACCGCCTTGGGAGCGTCGGGGTCGACGGTGGCGACGAGCTTGCGGCGCATGCCCGCCAACTCGTCCATGCGCGCGTCCGAAAGATCGGAGAGCGCTTTCATGAGGCTCGGGCTCGTGGGGACCGGCGCCGGAAAGGGAAAGTTGGGGTTGACCGCCGGCGTGGCAGACGCGGGGCGCGCAGGCTGCTTGGGCGCCGCCGTAAACGTGCGGACCGGCGTGCGCAGGCCCTCGATGGGCTCGGTACCGCTCGCATCCAGATACGCCAGTGCCGTGGCGATGGCGTGCTTGCACATGCCGGGGTAGCGGTAGGCGGCGGGGCAATCGCAGTCGTAGTCGATAACCTCGTGCTCGTCCGCATCGAGCGCCACGTGCGTCTTGTACAGGTCGCCGCGCGAACCGCGCACCGAGCCCTCAACCGTCACGTTTTTGGAGAAGCGCGAGCCGCTGTCCTCAATCGACAGCACGGCGCCGTTGAGCATGAGCGAGCGGCCCTTCATAAAGGTGCCGCTCAACGCCGCCTCTTTGCGAAGCGCCTGCACAAACGTCCCCTGCGCCATCACTTCCTCCAATCTCACCCGGGGTAGCTTAGATAACCGTCACGCGGCCTTGGTTGCCGACGATGGCCTTTGCCTCTGCCAGCAGCGGAATCGAGCGTGCATTGACCTTGGCCGGTACCTCGGCACGCAGCACGCGCCCGTCGACTTGTTCAATAAAGATCTCCACGCGGTCGCCGCCCGGGTTGGTAGTGAGCACCGTGGCCAGGCGCGCCATATTGCCCTGGCTAAAGCGGCTGTTGGGCACCATGACCTCAAAGACCTTGGGCTTGTTTTTCTCCTCGCTAAGCTCCAGCGGCACAATCTCCTGCGCGATGATCTGGTCGCCACGGTCCGAGCGCTCGAGCTTGCCCTTAATGCGCACAAACGCGTCGGACAGCTGCGCGCCGGTCTCGGGATCGACCTCGCCGTACAGATACCCCTCGGCCTCCTTGTAGGTCTTGGGGAACACCACGACCGTGGCCTCGCCTTCCATGTCCTCGAGCTGCACGATGCCCATGGGGTCGCCGTTTTTGGTCACGCGCTTGGACACGCTCGAGACCATGCCGGCCCACCACAGCGCCTTGCCCTCGGGAATCTCCTGGTTGATGGTGCCGCCCGTAGGATTCTGAACCTCGTAGCCGGTGTCGATCTGCGAGAACGAGAAGTCGCGCGCCTTGGCTAGCGCATACTCAAACGGGCGCAGCGGGTGGTCCGAGACATAGATGCCCAGAACCTCTTTCTCCTGGCTCAGCTTAAGGTGGCGGTCCCATTCCTGGCCGTCCGGATCGGGCACGCTGACCTCGAAGCCCGAGCCCTCAACATCGCCAAACATATCGAAGAACGACGTCTGGCCGCTTGCACGGTCCTTCTGGCGCTTCACAGCGGCGTCGATGATGTTCTCGGGGTTGTTCTTGTCCACAAAGTGCATCATCTGGCGACGCGGATACCCCGTGGAGTCGAAGGCGCCTGCCTTGATCAGCGATTCGATTACGCGACGGTTGGCCTGGCTCGAGTCCACGCGCTCGACAAAGTCGTGCAGCGTCTTAAACGGACCGCCCGCCTCGCGCTCGGCGATAATCGCCTGCGCCACGCCGGTGCCCACGCCGCGGATGCCGGCCAGACCAAAGCGCACGCCCTCCTTGGTAGCCGTGAACTCGGTACCGGACTCGTTGACATCTGGCGACAGCACGGGGATGCCGTCGTGACGGCATGCCGAGACGTAGTGCACGATCTTGTCGGTCTTGCCCGTGTAGGACGTCAGAACGGCCGCCATGTACTCGTGCGGATAGTGCGCCTTGAGCCATGCCGTCTGCATAACCAGAATGGCGTAGCCGGCGGAGTGCGACTTGTTGAAGGCGTAGGATGCGAACTCGAGAACATCGTCCCAAATCTTCTGGGCGACCTCGCGCGTGTAGTTGTTCTTGATAGCGCCGTTCATCCAGTGGTCGTAGGTGGTCTCGTCCGAGCCATCCTCCCAGTGCAGCACCGTCGACGTGAGCAGTTTGATCTTCTTCTTAGCCACGGGCTTACGGATACGCGAGTCCGATTCGCCCTTGGAGAAGCCGCACATCTCGACGGAGATGAGCATAACCTGCTCCTGGTAGACCATGGTGCCGTAGGTTTCGCCCAGGATGTCGTCCAGGCGGTCGTCGTAGGAGACCGCCGGCTCCTTGCCGTTCATACGGTTGATGTAGGACGAGACCATGCCGGCGCCCAGCGGGCCCGGGCGGTACAGGGCGATCAATGCCACGACGTGCTTGTACTCGGTGGGCTTCATGTTCTTAATCGTGGCCGTCATGCCGGCGGACTCGACCTGGAAGACGCCGGCGGTGTGACCGGAGCCCATGAGCTTAAAGATCTCGGGATCGTCAAAGGGAATCTCTTCCTCTTTGATGTCGATGCCGAAGTTCTTTTTGATGTTGGCTTTTGCCTTGGAGATAACAGTCAGCGTACGCAGGCCCAGGAAGTCCATCTTGAGCAGGCCCATGTCGGCAACGGTATGGCCCTCGTACTGGGTAATCTCGACGCCGCCCTTGGTGTCGAGCTTGGTGGGCACGTGCTCGTTGACGGGGTCGCGGCAGATCAGAACGGCGCACGCGTGCACACCCTCGCCACGGGTGAGGCCCTCAATCGAAAGCGCCGTGTCGATAATGCGGCGGGCGTCGTCGTCCTTTTTATAGGCCTCGGCAAAGTCGGGGTTAAACAGATCCTCTTTGCCGGGTTGCTTGTCGAGCACCTGCTTGAGCTTGACCTTGGGGTCGCTCGAGACCATCTTGGACAGGCGCTGGCCCATGTAGACCGGGTAGTCCAGAACGCGCGCGGCGTCGTTGATAGCCTGCTTGGCCTTAATGGTCGAGTAGGTGATGACGTGGGTGACTTTCTCGGGGCCGTAGAGCTGGCGAACGTGCTCCACGACCTCGAGGCGCCGCTCATCGTCGAAGTCCATATCGATATCGGGCATCTCGGTACGCTGCGGGGACAGGAACCTCTCGAACATCAGGCCGTTCTCGAGCGGGTCGAAGGCGGTGATGTTCATGGCGTAGGCGACGATAGCGCCGGCGGCCGAGCCACGGCCGGGGCCGACGCCGATGCCGTTGTCCTTGGCCCATTGCACGTACTCGGCGACAATCAAAAAGTAGGCGGCAAAGCCCTTGTCGCAGATGACTTTATATTCGTACTCAAAGCGCTCTTTGATGTTGACGCCACCGATCTCGCGCGTGGCCCAGTCGTCACCGTAGTGCTGGCGCAGGCCCTTCTCGCACTCGCGGCGGAACTGGCTCTCGTGCGTCTCGCCGGGGTCGAGCAGCGGGAAGCGCGGCAGGATGATGGAGTCCCAGTCCAGCTCTACGTAGCACTTGTCGGCGATCTCGAGCGTGTTGTCGCAGGCCTCGGGGCAATACGGGAACATCGCCCGCATCTCCTCCTCGGTCTTCATATAAAACTCCGAGCCGGTCATGCGCATGCGGTTGGGGTCGTCGACCTTGGCGTTCATACCGATGCACATGATGACGTCCTGCACCGGCGCGTCCTCGCGGCGCAGGTAGTGGAAGTCGTTGGTGGCAATGACCTTGACGCCCACCTGCTTGGCGATATCGATGAGCGTGCGGTCCATCTGCTCGTCGGTCAGGCCGTTGTCGGTGGTAATGCCGTGTTCCTGGATCTCGATGTAGAAGTCGCCGGGGTCAAAGGTATCGCGGAAGGTCTCGGCCCACTTGATGGCGCCTTCCATGTCGCCGCGGTCGATGTACTTGGGGATGATGCCCGCGATGCAGGCGCTCGTGCAGATCATGCCCTTGGCGTGGCGGCGCAGATTGTCGAGCGTCACACGCGGCTTGTAGTAAAAGCCCTGCACGGCGGCCTCGGAGACCGTCTGCATCAGGTTGACGTAGCCCTCCTGGTCCTTGGCCAGAAGGATCATGTGGTAGAGCTCGGGCTTATGGTCGCGGGCGAGCGTCTCGTCCGGCGTAAAGTAAACCTCGCAGCCAAAGATGGGCTTGATGACCAGGGGCGGCTTGAGCTCGTCGATGTTGCCCTTCTCGTCCCACATGGCCATGTCCTTCACATACTGGGCATGCTCGCGCGGGTTTTCCTCGGGATCAGGCTCCACCAGCTCGTCGCGGCGGTCCTTTTCCAAGAAGGCCTTGTCGTGGCTCCAGGTTTTGTACTCGGGCGTATTGTGGTTGACGGCGTCGCAGGCCAGCGCCAGGTCGGGCACGCCATACATATAGCCGTGGTCGGTAATGGCGACGGCGGGCATGCCCAGCTCTACGGCGCGGTTGACCATATCCTGGATACGGGTTGCGCCGTCGAGCATGGAGAAGACGGTGTGGTTGTGCAGATGGACGAATGCCATGTGATGAGCTCCGATGCGGGTTCGTGTTCTGACTGAACGATTTTACCGCACGGCGCGGACGGCACCCGAACCTAGCCAAACCAACACGGCTCCTATTGAGTTGCGGTGAAATGCGGACTGTTTGGCGGCTTTTTTGGCCAAAACAGTCCGTATTCCACCGCAAGTTATCTGAGGGCTAGAGGTTGTAGGTGACTACTTGAGGTTCGGCGGGTTCGACGAAGATGGCTGGATTCGCCTGCTCCACGCGGACGAACTTGACGGTCACCGTCTCGTAGCCCGCCTTATGCAGAACATCGGCGTAGACGCGTGCCTGCAGAACGTGCTTCTCCAGCAACTGGTCTGGCGTCTCGTCCGGTGTGCCGCCCGTCTTGTAGTCGATGACCAGCGCGCGTGACGGATCGGCCGGGTTCGTCGCCAAAGCATCGATGGCGCCTTCGGCATATGCACCGTAGCGGGCGATGTCCTCGTCCTCGCAGCCCAGCGAAAAGAACGGCACCTCGGCGCGAACGCACGGCCAGGCAAGCAGCTCGGCACGGACCGCCGACTTGAGCCAGCGGTCCAGGGCAACGTCGAAGCGCTCGCGCTGCTCCGGCGTCAGGCGCCACAGACGCGCCAGCGCATCGGCACGCGCGGCGGGCAGCTCATCGGCACCCATCTCGATCAGCCACTGGCAGGCGGCATGGAACGCCGAGCCCAGCGCCATGGGGTTGCCGGCGGGCTCGACAGCAGCCACGTCCGCATCCGTCATCTCGGAACCATCCGACTCCGCATCATCGCCGGCCTCGTCCATGGGCACGTGTGCCTCGGCGGCACGGTCCTCGGACTCGGCATGCAGCACCGCGGCAATTGACGAGTAGCTGTACGAATCGCGCGCCGGATACGGGCATGTGCCCATGCGCACGCCCACCGCCTGGGGATACACGAGCTCAAACGCATCGGGCTCGGGATCGGCAGGACCGGGAACGGCGGCGCAGGCATCCGCACCGGCACCCTCCGGCTCCGCATCGCCGCGGACAAGCCTGCCCTCGGCATCCAGCGAAGCGTTGGCCTCAAACGCCTGCTCGCCAAAGGTAAAGTCCGAAAGCGAGATGAGCTCGTAGTCGCCCGGCTGGGAGTTGTCGAACACCAAACGGTCGGCATCGAGCTGCGGCATGTCCAGGCCGTCCGTCGGCAGAATACGACGCAGCACGTCGTAGGTCAGATCGGTCTCGGCATCGAAGGTCGGCGCCGTCACCTTGCCGCGGCTCACGCCGGTATCCATCGCCAGAATGACCAGCTCTCGCGCACGCGTCATGGCGACATAGAGCAAGCGGGCCCGCTCCTCGAGCGAAAGCTGCAGGTCGTCGTTGCGCAGGCGAGCAAATGCCTCGGCGGGAGAACCCGTCGCGCAGACGTCCTCCATGAGCTCCGGCGGCAGCCACAGCGACGTGCCCTTGCCCTTAAACGCGTGCTCAAACTGCTTTTTGACGTCATCGCCCTTCACGAAGGTTCCGTCGGCAAGCTTAACGCCATCAAAACGAGCCGGCAGCGCCACGACCTGCGCCCCGCCGTCGACGCGGCCCATCTGTGCCGCACCGGACGATTTGCGCACGCCAAAACACTCGGCAACCGCTACGACCGGATACTCCAGACCCTTGGACGCATGCACGGTCATGATGCGCACCGCGCCGTCACCCTCCTCGTTGAGGGCGCCCGGGGCCTCCTTGCCCGCCAAGAAGCGGTCGAAGGCTAGCGCAATGGAGCGCGGAGAATTGCCGAGCTCGACCTCTGCCTCGGCCACGGCATCGAGCGCCTTGAGTACGTTGGCGGCAATGGCCTTGCCCTCGGGGCCGCGTTGTGCCAGACGCACAAACCAGCCGGAGGCGTTGACCACGTCGCGCGCGATGGCGGCGAACGAATCGCGGCCCACGCGACGAAGCGCATACCGCAGCACCTCGCGGGCGCGCGTCACGAGCGGCAAGTCTTGCAAACCCGGCACGTCGAAATCACTCATGATGCCCACGTCGATATTCCGGCGCGAGGTCTCCCCCGTCTCGCTATCGAACTTGGTCGCCAGCGCCAGGAACTCCTGGGCGCCGAGCGCAAACATCGGCGAGGCGAGCAGTGGCATAAGGCCCTGCGCCGTATCGGCCGGATTGGCGAGTGCGCAGACCAGGGCACGCACCGTCTGCACCTCGGCAGCCTGGGCAAAGACCGAGCCGCCCGCGATAACGCAGTCGAGCCCCTGGTCGCGGAAAGCCTGGGCGTAGACGTCGGCATTGGTCATGCGACCCAGCAGCAACACCATATCGCCCTGGGGCTGCCCCGCTTTGACGAGCGCTTGGAATCGCTCCGCAATCGCACGAGCTTTCGCCTGCGTTCGCTCCTGGGTGCTGCCGCCGGCAACGAAGATCGCCTGGCGGCGCGATGCCTTCGCCTTGAGCTTGTCCTCGCGTTTGTCGCTCGGTTCAAGATCCAAGAACCCCCGCATCAAACCACCGGTGTCGCCGTCAAAGACGCGCGCCACATAGCGCAGTACCTCGTCGTGGCTGCGGAAGTTGCGCACAAGTTTGACGAGTTCGCCAGCGGGGGCATCGGACGCGGCAGCCGTCTCGGACGCAGCAGAGGAGCCCACCCTGCGCTCCTGGCGACGGAAGACCTCGACCTCGGCGCCACGGAAACGATAAATCGACTGCTGTGCATCGCCTACGGTACACAGTGCGCGCTCCCCCGCGCCCGTTAGGTAACGGATCAAATCGACCTGCATCTGGTCGGTATCCTGGAACTCATCGATCATGACCATCTTAAAGCGGCCCTCGTAGGCGGCTCGAATGGCGGGATAATCGCGCAGCGCCTCGTATGCCATGCGCAACAGATCGTTATTGTCGAGCGCGGACTGGTCGGCCTTGAGCGCACGGTACTCCGCCTCTAAGGCACGGGCAAGCCCCACCAGTGCATCGAGCGCGGGACCACCGCAGGCCAGCACGATATTGATAAATGCATCGGCAGCCTCGGCCTTGAGCAGCTCCACCTGCTCCTTAGGAAACGCCTTGCTCGCCCGAGGCATGCTGCACGACATCATGAGTCGCGCCGCATCCTCCATGGTTTTGCCGCTCGCCTCAAACGCGTCGATGGCATCGAGTGCCACCTGCGCTTTCTCGGTCGCGGCCTTGCTCGCACCCAACGCCGCGCGATAGGCGTCGGCAAGCGCAGAGGTGTCAGCCTGGCCGCGCGCCACGCACACATCGTCCATGCCGCCCGGCAGCTGGCTCGATAGCTCCAGCAGGTCGCGCACCAGCCCTTTGATGGTGGTACCGGCGCCAAACGGCCCGCCCTCGCCCGCCATGGGATACCAAGCGTAGAGGGCCTTAAGCGGGGCGGCGAGCTCAGGCGCGGCATCGGGCGCCGTCGCGCGCCCCAGCACATGCTCGACAGCCTGATCCATAAGCTCATCGGTATCGGTAAGCACCGTGAACTCGGGATCGATGCCCAGCTCCAGCGCGTGCGCGCGCAGGATACGCGAGCACATGCCGTGAATGGTCGAGATCCAAGCGTCGTCGACGGTCAGGGCCTCTTCGTCCATACCCTCTTCGATAAGCGCGCGGCGCACACGGTCGCGGATCTCGGCCGCGGCATCTTTGGTAAAGGTAATGGCGAGCACCTGGTCCAGATGCTCAACGAACGGACCGGATTCGGGCGAGAGCGCGTAGACGATGCGGCGCGTGAGGGTAAAGGTCTTGCCCGAACCGGCACCTGCCGAAACAAACAGCGGACGGTCGAGCGTTTTGACGATCTGCAGCTGTTGCGGCATCAAAGTCGAAAGATCCATGGTCTACACGTCCCTCCTTACAAACGTTCCTTCGTGGTTATACGAGCAGCGCGCATGCACGGCCTGAGCCGACGTCGGGTCGACGGCGGCAACGTTGCCTGCCTCGAGCTCGCGTAGGCGCTCGGCAATGCCGGTCTCCACGCGATCGAGCAGCGCATCGAAGTCCATGCTGCCACCCTCGCCGGGGAAACCTTTCTTAAGGCCCGGGATGCGACCGTCGCCGCGCTCTTCCTCGAGCAGCTCGGTGCTCGCGGCGCCGCGCAACGCCGGCTTGCCGCCCTTGGTCGAAAAATAGAGCGCGGCGCGGGTATCCAGATCCAGCGCCCGACGCATGGCCTGCGCGTAGATGAGTGTCTGGGTATGGGGCGGCAGCCAGCGCGGGTCGTCGATGGGGGCCTCGCCCGACTCCTCGTCGCGCACCGTGGGGTCGGCGAGCTTAAACTCCTCGACACCCGAACGATGCTTATAGTCGATTACCACGGCGCGATTCTCGGCATCCACATCAACGCGGTCGATGCGCCCGCCAAGCGGCCAGCCGGCATACTCGACCTTAAGCTCATTAAAGGCGAACTCAAGGTAGCGCGGGGCAAAGGGTGCAAGCGCCTCGGACTCGTAGGCAAGCACGCCCTCCAGCTGCGGCAAAATCTCGGCCACCTGGCGCTCCTCCACTGGAGAGAGCGGCACCAGCGGGCCCTCGGTACCGCGCTTGCCGGCGTGCTCGGCCAGGGTCTCGGCAAAGACCTCGTGCAGCAGCTCCTTCGCGCGCGGCAGATTCATGGGCGTCACGCGCTCCATGCCCACCTGGGGCAGACGGGCATGCAAGTGCTCCAGCACGTCATGGACAAAGTTGCCCTTCTCCATGTTGCCAAAGCCGGCGTCGATCGACTGGGGCTTGACGCGATACGAGACGAACCAGCACAGCGGGCAGGTGGAATAGGCCTCGATCTGCGAGGCGGACGTCAGGCGCGGCACAAGCGGCGCGCCCTCGCCCTCGCCGTCACGACGGCGCAGGACCAAATACGGCACGGCCTCATCGCTCAGATGCTGAGGAGCTTCGCAGGTCACGCGCTCGCGCCTAAGACCTTCGCCTGCCGCGGGATCGAAGTCCCTTACGATATCGCCCTCACCCACGCACTTCGCCTTGTCGGCGCCAGCGGCCTTAGCGTCGTCAGCGGCCTTAGCGTCGTCAGCTGCCTTAGCAGCTTCAGCGGCCTCGGCGTGCGCCCGCAGCTCGGTCCACACGGCGGCCGGGTAGCACTCGCGCGCCTGGCGATCGTGGGTCACACGAGCGAGCGCAACCGGACCGCGTGCCGCTTGCATCGCGCGGCCAAAGCGTGCGCGCAGCAAAGCCGCAGGCTCAAGCGTCACGCCGCTGCGATCTAACTCTGCCGTCAGCGTGGCCAGCGGGCCCTCCTCATGTGAGAGCGGATAACTGTCCAGGTCGACGTCGGCAAACAGCACGGCATCGTAGCTATCGGGGCGCAGGCCTGCCGCATCGGCAAGCGAAGCAAAGCGCACTTGGGCGCGTGGCGCACGGTCAACCTCGTAGGTCTCGTAATCGTAGGCGGTGCTACGCTTGTCCACCTTGGTGCGAATGCCATCGAGCACGGGCACGGTCGCGGCCTGCGACACGTCGAGCGCGCGAGCATCGTTCATAAGGATGTCGATGACGTGGCGCAGCAGAGCCACCTCCGCCTGGCGACGGGCTTGGCCATCCAAGCTGCCCAGCGAGCGATCGGGCAACGCCTCGGCAACGGCAAGCATGGCCTTGAGCGCCGTCACGGGTTTGTCGCGCCACAGCGCTTGGAACACGTCCGAGACCACGCATGGCACGTTCTTAAACCAGTTTTCTTCGCTGGCAGCCTTGCGGGCGCCCCTCACCTGGCCCTGCACGCTCTGCAGCAGGCTCTTGACGCCCGCAGTGGTCTTGCTGCGCGACAGTCGCATATTCTTATCGAAGGTACGGGCATTGACGGCATCAGCGCCCGAAAGCGGACTGTAGATCCAGTCGGTAAGCTCCGGCGCGGGCCACCACTCGGTCTTTGACGCCATGCCCTCGTCGGCGGCTTTCATACGCTCGATCAGGTTGGCGAGCGCCGTAAACTGCCTGCCCGCAATGGATTGGGAAAACGCCGTGAACTCGGCCGTCTCGGCAGCAACGTGGCGCGCCGCCAAACGAGCGGCAAGCTCGCCGAACAGCTGGGGTGCCCGGGCGGACACCACGAGTACGCGCACGAGGTCGACGGGTGCGGAGGCGGCATCGTTGACCTTGGACTCCTTGCGCGCTTTCACCATCTTATCGATGACGTCCGCATAGACACGGGCACGGGCATGGGGCCCGGCGACTTCCACAAAGGCAGGACGTACGACGGACTTTGGAGCAATCGCGGGAGCGCCGGCATCCTCGTCCAGCGGTGCAACCTCAAACAGCACACCGCGGGCATCAAAGGCGGCAGCCAGGTCCTCGCGCATCGCCGCCTGCTCGCGGGCAAGCAGCACGACGACCTCTCCCCCATTGTTCGCCACGGCAGACAGTAACTCGAGCAGGCCGTGCGTAAACGACGTGATACCGCGCACGCATACGGCGCGGGTGCACGCCGGCAGGTTATCGGCCAGGGCACCGGCCATAATGTCAGCCGCCTCGCAGGGCTCGACCATATCTCGACGGTCCAAGCCGCACGCATAGGCGCACAAAAGTTCAAACACGCGAGCCTCGGCGTCGCTTCTGGGCTTGGGCTTGCAAACGTTGTCGCAGCAACGCTCGGCACCTGTCCCTGCCACACCTGGCAGCACATCGCGGGCCATACGCGCGAGCATACGCACCGTGCCCTGGCTGCGCGAAAGCGGCTGCAGGTCGGCGTCGTCGAGACGCGCTACCATGTCCGAAAACAGCATCTGGCGTTGCAGGTTGTCGACGAAGCCGCGCCCGTCGCCCAAAAGCTCCCAAAGCGAGCGAAGCCACGATGTAGGCGTTTTGTAGTCAATACCCAGCGAAATCCCGGCTTCCGCCGCATCATGACGGCACAGGTCGAGCTCGGCAAACGTTGGCGCCAGCAGCACGGCACGCCCGTGGCGGGCAATAAGGTCGGCAAGCAGCGCCGACTCGGCATCGCTCAAATCCGTGTCGGCATTGGTGGTATAGATTCGAACAGGCATGGTCCTCCGCTCAAACTGTTCGCAATAATCAATGCATCCATCCTACCCGCCCAAGCGGACAGATTTGCCCCACGCCAACAGATTTCCTCCGTCCCCAAGGGATCAAAAAACCGCCCCCGGAGGGACGGTTCTTCGTAATTCATTGTTGTCGCTGGCCTACTCGCCATCCTCCAGCTTGATGAGGATCTTGCGATAGCCGCCGTACTCGCCGTTCAGCGCCTTTGAAACGCGGCTCACCGTAGTGGACGAAGCGCCGGTGCGGGCCTGAACCTCAACATAAGGCTCGCCCTCATCCAGATAACGCGCAACCTGCAGACGTTGCGAAAGATCGCAGATCTCGCGCGGCGTGCAGATATCGGTCAAAAACGCTTGGATATCCTTCTCGTCATCCAAAAGACTAAATGCGTGGACCAGCTGCTTGACATCAGGCTTGTCAAACATGTTCTCGATATTCATCGATCACCGCCAAACCCGCCAAAAGGCATCGAAGTTGATACTGACATCGGGCATCGTTCGCCCGTTCTATGCAATAGGGCAACGCCTGTGGCTTTTGCCCGTAGCAGTTTAGCACACCACCAAACTAAAGCGACAAAACTCTCTGCCAGCGGCGCGTTTTCTAGGACGAACGCCGTTTTGAAACCGAATGCGCACGTAAGCTCCACGAATATCTGAGACAATGGGCGCCCAAACAGAGCCGTGCCCGCGCATCTATCCGAGTTGCAAAGGCATGTGCCCCTCACGCTCCCTCACCACGCCATGCGCAAGAAAGGATTCACACCATGCGCTTTATGCTTAACTGGCTCTTTACCTCGATCGCCATCGCGATTGCCACGTTCCTCGTTCCCGGCATCCAGCCCTTCGGTTTTGCCGAGGCCTGGGTCTGTTTCGCCTTCGTGGGACTGTTCCTGAACATCGTCGATTCGCTCGTCAAGCCGTTCCTGACGGTCATCTCGCTGCCACTCACGATCATTACGCTGGGTATTTTTCAGCTCGTAGTCAACAGCTTTATGCTCGAGCTGGCCAGCTACCTGTCGGTCAATCTGCTGGGCGCGGGCATCTCCATCGCCAGCTTTGGATCGGCCTTTATGGGCAGCATCCTGGTATCCATCATGCGCAGCATCCTCGACAGCATCGCTGAGGGCTAAAACGACCATTCCGGCCGCGCCCGTCTCAACAGCCCAAAACGAAGGCCGCCCATCGCAAAGAAATGGGCGGCCTTCTTATTTGCCAAGTCTCAAAGGGCGAGAGAATCTGCCATTTCCACCCTGTCCCCACATGGCAGGTGGGGCTAGATTACGTAGTCGTAGCCGTCGTTGGGGGCGACGAGCGCATCGAGCGTCACGCCGTCGAGGTAGTCGTTGATGAGCTTGTCCAGGTTCTTCCACACGTCGAGCGTGGGGCACTCATCAGATCGCGAGCAACCCTTGCAGTCGCCATCCAGACAGGCGACCGGCGCCAGGCTGCCCTCGGTCAGGCGCAAGATCTCGCCCACCGTGTACTGCTCGGGCGGGCGTGTGAGCACATAGCCGCCGCCCTTGCCGCGCATGCCCGAGAGCATATTGGCGCGCACGAGCGTCGCCAGAATATTCTCGAGGTACTTCTCCGAAATACCCTGACGTGCCGCAATCTCTTTAAGCGGGATGCGACCGGCCGCTTGGTGCTCGGCCAGATCGACCATAACGCGCAGGGCATATCTGCCCTTAGTAGAAACCAACATATATAGTGCTGCCTTTCGGTCTTTTAGTTCGTTGAAATTCTAGCCGAAAAATTGGCTTTGAAAATACCCGTTCCGGTCAAGATGGTTAATCAACTTGCAATAAACTCCTATTTCCTATTGCATTACTAGGCTTTAGTGTCTAGTATGCTTCCCAACAGCTAAACGAACAACCTATAAGGTTTGTGGGTTTAGCTGCTAGACACACCGTAAAACCACACGGCATCCAATCATTTGAACACTTTGGAGGTTCATCATGAGCAAGGTTTACACGTCCATCGATCAGCTTATCGGCCACACCCCGCTCCTGGAGCTCACCCACTTTGAGGCCGACGAGGACCTCAAGGCCCGCGTGCTCGTCAAGTTGGAATACTTCAACCCCGCCGGGTCCGTTAAAGACCGCGTCGCCAAGAACATGATTGACGAGGCCGAGAAGGCCGGCAAGCTCGTGCGTGGCGGCGACTACACCATCATTGAGCCCACGAGCGGCAACACCGGCGTCGGCATCGCCTCGGTGGCGGCGGCCCGCGGCTACAAGGTGATCATCACCATGCCCGAGACCATGTCCGTCGAGCGCCGCAAGCTGATGCAGGCATACGGTGCGCAGCTCGTGCTCACCGACGGCTCCAAGGGCATGAAGGGCGCTATCGCCAAGGCGGAGGAGCTGCAGAAGGAGACTCCCAACAGCATCATCGCCGGCCAGTTTGTGAACCCCGCGAACCCGGCCATTCACAAGGCCACGACCGGCCCCGAGATCTGGGACGACACCGACGGCAAGGTCGACATCTTCGTCGCCGGCGTCGGCACCGGCGGCACCGTGACCGGCGTGGGCGAGTTCCTCAAGGAGCAAAACCCCGAGATTCAGGTCGTCGCCGTCGAGCCCGCCACCTCCCCGGTGCTCTCCAAGGGCCAGGCCGGCCCGCACAAGATCCAGGGTATCGGTGCCGGCTTTGTGCCCGACGTCCTCGACACCCAGGTCTACGACGAGATCATCCCCGTCGAGAACGACGACGCCTTTGCCACCGGCCGCGCCGTGGGCCACAAGGAGGGCGTGCTCGTGGGCATTTCGTCCGGCGCCGCCGTGTGGGCCGCACTGCAGCTGGCCAAGCGCCCCGAGAACGAGGGCAAGACCATCGTGGCGCTGCTCGCCGACACCGGCGAGCGCTACCTGTCCACGGCACTCTTCCAGGACTAGAGCTCTCGTTCTTAGAACGAGTCCAAGGCACGCCGGTCTCCCCTCTCTTCTGGCAGCCTGAGCTCATCCCAACAGGGTGTCCCACAGGACGCCCGAACTTGCTACAATGTCTGCGGCGCGGAACCAGCCTCCCGCGCCGCTTTTCTTTTTTGGCCACATGCCACCAAGGAGAACCTCCCCATGCACAACAAGCGCGTGCTCGTCGCCATGAGCGGCGGCGTCGATTCCAGCGTGACCGCGTATCTGCTCAAAAGTCAGGGTTACGAATGTGTCGGTGCCACCATGCGTCTCACCTGCCCCGCGCCCGACCCCGCAACAGGTATGAGCAAAGTCGATCGCGACATCGCTGACGCGAAGGCCGTCGCCGGGCGCCTGGGAATACCCCATCACGTGCTCGACTTGCAGCAAACCTTCGACCGTAACGTAATCGAGCGCTTTGTGAACGCCTACCAGGAGGGGCTGACGCCCAATCCGTGCATTATCTGCAACCGCCACATTAAGTTTGGCGCGCTGCTCGATGCGGCGCTGGACATGGGCTGCGACTACATCGCCACGGGCCATTACGCCAAAACAAGCCAGGCGGCAGACGGCATCTGGCAGCTACATCGCGGCGAGGACCCCAAAAAGGACCAGAGCTACTTTTTGTATTCGCTTACGCAGGAGCGTCTGGCGCACACGATTTTTCCGCTGGCAGGCTTGGACAAAGAGCGCGACGTGCGCCGCATTGCCGCCGAACAGGGCTTTGTTAACGCCAAGAAGGCCGAAAGCGAGGACATCTGCTTTATTCCAGACGGCGACTACGCGGGCTATATCGAGCGCCGCTGCGGACATGCCGCTGCACCGGGCAACATCGTATGGCGCGACGGCAGCGTGGTTGGGCGCCACAACGGCGCGCTGCGCTACACCATCGGCCAGCGTAAGGGCTTGGGCGTCGCGATGGCGCATCCCGTGTACGTAACGGATGTCGACGCCGTCAACAACACCGTGCATCTGGGCGAGGCAGAGGACCTGACGGCCACGGCGCTCACGGCCAACGACTGGATCTGGAGCGCCCCTGCCGACCACATGGAGGCCGAGCTGGATGCCGGCGGCATTCGCGTGGGCGCCAAGTACCGCTACCGTCAGAAAGACCAGGCAGCGACCCTTACGCGCGGCGAAGACGGGCAAATGTTGCTGACCTTTGACGAGCCGCAACGAGCCATCGCCCCCGGCCAAGCCGTTGTAGTCTACCGCGGCGACATCGTCTTGGGCGGCGGCACGGTGACCGGCACCATCAAATAACAGCGCCCTGCCACCATCCCCTCTCTAACTTGCGGTGAAATAGGGATTGTTTAAGCGTTTAAAACCGCCAAACAGTCCCTATTTCACCGCAAGTTAGAGAAGACGGCCTCGGTCGGTACTGCCGTGTCAGCCGAGGCCGCTGCATCGTTAGCGCTGGACGTAGGCGCGGACGAGCTCGTAGGTGTTGCGCACACCGTCGATGTGGCTGCGCTCGTAGTTGTGGCTCGCGTACACGCCGGGGCCGATCAGACCATGGCGAATGTCGTAGCCGGCCGAGAGCGTGGCCTCGACGTCGGAGCCGTAGTGCGGGTACACATCGATGGCGTAATCGAGCTCCAGCTCGCGCGCGATGTTGGACAGCGTGGTTACCAGGTCGTAGTTGTACGGACCGCCCGAATCCTTGGCGCAAATCGAAACCATGCGCTCGGTGCAGCCCAGGTCGTCACCCACGCAGCCCATGTCCACGCTGATCATCTCACGCGTGTCGGCCGGCACAAAGGCACCGCCGTGGCCGACCTCCTCGTACACGGTAAAGAGCAGCGACGCCTTGCGCGAAAGCGACACCTCGCCGTCAGCAACGGAACGGGCCAAACCCAGCAGAATCGACGCGGACAGTTTGTCGTCCAAGAAGCGGCTCTTGATGTAGCCGCTCTCCGTCACCGTGGTACGCGGATCCATGGCGATGATGTCGCCGGTCTGAATACCCAGCTCGAGCACATCGTCCTTGCTGTCAACGTTCTCGTCGAGCAGGATTTCCATGTTCTTCTCGATGGTCTTGACCGGCTCATCGGCCACATGCGCCGAAGGCTCGGTATTGAGGACCACGCCCGTGTAGACATTGCCATCGCGTGTGTAGACGGTACAGTTCTCGCCATCGGCCGTAGACCACTGATGCCCGCCGAGGGTCGTGGGGCGCAGGCGACCATTGTCCTTAATGGAGCGTACCATGGCACCCAGGGTATCGACATGGCTCGCCAACACGAGCGGCTCACCCTCGCCACCAAGCCCAACAAGCACGTTGCCCTTATTAGAACGCTCGGGCCCAAACCCCATATCGCGCAGGGTCTCCATCAGATAATCAGTCGCCGCACGGGTATAGCCCGTAGGCGAAGCAATCGAGGTAAGCGCCTTCAACTGGTCAGTAATATAGGAGAGCGTCTCCTCTAGAGAAGCATCAACATTAGAAGCCATATGCATCCTTCCAAGTAAAACTAAGACCGAGTCCCGATTTTAACCGTTCTGCACGTGCAATGCCCCAGGAGCCGAACCGCCTCCAGACGTCCCCGCACCGGTTTTCTGCACGCGCACGGTTTACAATCCCAATCTTGCATAAATCCTATCGGTATCTGCATAGAAATGAGGCATCTTTTTGCTTCGTCTCAGGGTACCCCACCTTAGACCGTGCAAAAAACGGAGTATTCAGCACCGTGGGCCCCAACGGCCCCATCACAACCGACATAACGACGTGGTTACAGCAGTGTTGCAGGCCGGCGCAAACCAAAAACGCGGCGACAGCCATCTCCGCCCATCGATAGCCCGCCCACAAGGACTGTCGATGGGCGCCGCGAGCCACTACGGCCCATTCACAACGTTATGCATTTTTCAGAGCTTGCTGAATACTCCCAAAAATGCACGCCGGGAAGTGCACCACTTATCCGCAGCGGGCAGCATGCCTTGGTTTTGCCCATATCGGGGCATCGGCGCGGAACAAAAGCCCCCGCCGCACGAAGTGCGCAGCGGGGGCTTCCGACATGTCCGAGGACGATTGTGGGGCTAACGGGCAGGGGCCCGCCGAACCAAGTTAGGCAGCCGGGCAGATCTTCTTGAAGAGTTCGATGACGTCGTCGAGCGTCGCCTCGCGCGGGTTACCCGGGAAGCAGGCGTCGGCCATGGCGTCCTTGGCCAGGACCTCGATCTCGCCGGCCTTCATGGCCTCGCAGACGTGCGGGATGTTCACGTCGGCGGAAAGCTGCTTGACGGCGGCGATGGCGGCGTCGGCGGCCTCGTCGGTGCTCATACCCGTGGTGTCAACGCCCATGGCGACGGCGACCTTGGCCAGACGCTCGGCACAAACCGGCTTGTTGAACTCCATGGCGATCGGCAGCAGCATGGCGCAAGCGACGCCGTGCGGGGTGTCGTAGTGAGCGGACAGGGTGTGGGCCATGGCGTGGTCGATGCCCAGGCCGACGTTGGAGAAGCCCATGCCGGCGACATACTGACCAAGAGCCATGCCCTCACGACCGGAGCCGGGCTGGCCGGACTTGGCCTCGGCAACGGAGTCGCGCAGGTTTTCGCTGATCAGCTTAATAGCCTCAAAGTGGAACATGTCGGAGAGCTCCCAAGCGCCCTTGGTGGTGTAGCCCTCGATGGCGTGGGTTAGAGCGTCCATGCCGGTGGAAGCGGTCAGGCCGGCGGGCATGGAAGCCATCATGTCGGGGTCGACGACGGCGACCTCGGGGGCGTCGTTGGTGTCGACGCACACGAACTTGCGGACCTTCTCGGGGTCGGTGATGACGTAGTTGATGGTCACCTCGGCAGCGGTACCGGCGGTCGTCGGCACAGCGATGGTAAACACGGCGTGGTTCTTAGTGGGAGCAACGCCCTCGAGGCTGCGGACATCGGCGAACTCGGGGTTGTTGATGATGATGCCGATGGCCTTGGCGGTATCCATGGAGGAACCGCCACCGATGGTCACGATAGCGTCAGCCTCGGCGGCCTTGAAGGCCTCGACGCCGTCCTTGACGTTCTGGATAGTGGGATTGGGCTTAATCTCGGAGTAGAGGCTCCAAGCGATGCCAGCGGCGTCGAGCTCGTCGGTCACCTTAGCGGTAACGCCAAACTTGACCAGGTCGGGGTCGGAGCAGACGAAGATCTTCTTGTAGCCGCGACGCTGGAGCTCGCCGGGGATCTCCTTGATGGCGCCGGAACCATGATAAGAGATGGTATTGAGAACGAAACGATTAGCCATTGATAGCCTCCCATCGTGTGCGGGGCACCCATTACGCCCCACGCTATGAGTCCCATCCTAACGCTTTTGAAACAAAAAACACGTGAGAACGTCAAAATTGTTAAAGCGTTTCAACAGGAGATGAAAAATACTGCGGCAAAGGGACAACCCCTCTGCCGCATTCCTCTACTTTCGACAGCCCTCTTTCCAAGCCTCGGCCGCAACCTTCCAGCGTAAGCGCAAGTCGCGCTCGCGGTCGATGAACATGATGGCAAACGCGACAAACAGCAGCAAGCTCGCCACGACGATGGCGTGCAGGCCCATGCGCTCAATGCACCAGTTGCCCAACACGGCGCCAAACACAAAGGTAAAGATCACGCCAAAGTACAGCAGGCCGTTTTCCAAAAAGCCGCGCCTGTGGGTGATGATGTAATCATCCACGTTTTGTAGCGCGTTGCGCAAGTTGCCGATGCACATGGTCGTAGCGATGCCGTGACCGTGGATCTTGCGGAAGCTCTCGACCTGCATACCGCAGGCAAACGAAGTGAGGCAGTTGGCGAGCAGGTTGTAACCGCCGCCCGGGATAAAGCTCACGCCCAGCAAGATAACGGCTTCAAAAAACACCGTCACCTGGCGCCAGTGAATCACACTGCCAAACCGCTCGTGAACCAGGTCGGCAAGCATAATGCCCACAGCAAACGAAACCACAGGGAAGAAGTAACGCCCCGCAAGTGCCCAATTGCCCTCCGAGATGCTCACGCCCACCAGCAGTATGTTGCCCGTCTGCGCGTTAGCGAAAACATGATCGCGCCCAATGTACGAATAAACGTCCATAAAGCCACCGGCGAGCGCCAAGATGATGCCCAGCTCAATAGACTCCGATATCTGTTTGGCACGCTGCATCGTCGTGCATCCTCCTTGTTGACGACTCTCTCGTGCGTTGGCGGAAACATAGCCGCCGTTCATACTGTAACCCATTGACAACATGGCATGCGCGCGAGACGGGCTCCCCAACGCGCAGATACACAGTCTGGAAACAAACGGCACCCGCATCGATACGCCGATCCGCCAGCCCATGTACTCCACCAGTCTTTTTAGCTCCGTCCCAAAAAGACTGGTTACAATTACGTGCAGCATACAGACACCGGGAGGGATCGTGGCAAAAAAGCCTCAGCACGCTCAAAACAGCCAACGCGGACAGCAGGGCAAACAGGGCCAGCAGCAAAAGCGCGGCGGCAAGGCGCAGGGCTCGCGACCCACGCATGCCTCAGCAGCGCCCTCACGCCCCTGGCGTCCGGGCCGCGACAAGTTCCTCCCCGTCAGCCGCGCCGACATGGATGCGCGTGGCTGGGACCAGTGCGACTTCGTCTACATCTGCGGTGACGCCTACGTGGACCACCCCAGCTTTGGTATGGCCATCATCAGCCGCGTACTCGACGCGCACGGCTACAAAGTGGGCATCATCTGCCAACCCGACTGGACCGATCCCGCCAGCATCAGCGTGCTCGGTGAGCCGCGCCTGGGCTTTTTGGTCAGTGCCGGCAACATGGACTCCATGGTCAACCACTATTCGGTGACCAAGCACCGCCGCCACACCGACGCCTATACCCCCGGCGGCGAGGAAGGTCACCGCCCCAACCGTGCCGTCACGGTCTACGGCAATCTCATCCGTCAGACGTTTAAGGACGCTCCCATCATTATCGGCGGCATCGAGGCAAGCCTGCGCCGCCTGGCCCACTACGACTACTGGCAGGACAAGCTCAAGCGCTCGGTGCTGCTCGACTCGGGCGCCGACATCCTCATCTACGGCATGGGCGAGCACGCGATTGTCGAGATCGCCGACGCGCTCGACGCGGGGCTGCCCGTCGATCAGATCACCTATATCAACGGCACCGTTTACCGCACGGGTTCGCTCGACGAGGTCTACGACTACGACTTGCTGCCCAGCTGGGACGACCTTGCCGCCGACAAGCTAAATTACGCGCGCAGCTTTAACGTGCAGCAGCAGAATATGGACCCCATCACCGGACATCGTCTGGTAGAGCCCTACCCCAACAGCGTCTATGTGGTGCAGAACCCGCCGTCGGCAACACTCACCACCGACGAGATGGACGAGGTTGCCGAACTCCCCTACGCACGCGATTGGCATCCCGATTACGACGCAGCGGGCGGCGTGCCGGCCTTTGCCGAGATCAAGTTTTCCATTAGCTCCAACCGCGGCTGTTTTGGCGAGTGCTCGTTTTGCGCGCTCACCTTCCACCAGGGCCGCGTGTTGCAGATGCGCAGCCACGACTCGATCATGCGCGAGGCCGAGCTGCTCACGCGCGATCCCGAGTTCAAGGGCTACATCAACGACGTGGGTGGACCGACGGCCAACTTTAGCCGTCCCGCCTGCGACAAGCAGCTCAAGCATGGCGTGTGCAAGAACAAGCGCTGCCTGTGGCCGAGCGTATGCAAGAACATGGTGGTCGACGAGAGCGGCTACACGCAGCTGCTGCGCGACCTGCGCCAGCTGCCGGGCGTCAAGAAGGTCTTCGTGCGCAGTGGTATCCGCTTTGACTACACCATGGCCGATACCTCGGACGAGTTTTTGCGCGAGCTGCTGGAGCACCATGTCTCGGGTCAGCTTCGCGTGGCGCCCGAGCATGTGAGCGACGCGGTGCTCTCCGTAATGGGCAAGCCGAGCCGAGCCGTCTACGACGCGTTCTGCCGCAAATTTGAACGCTTGAACCGCGAATACGGACTCAAGCAGTACGTGGTGCCGTATCTGATCTCGAGCCATCCTGGCTCGACGATGAAGGAAGCCGTGGACCTGGCCGAGGCCGTGCGCGACATGGGCTACATGCCCGAGCAGGTGCAGGACTTCTACCCCACCCCGTCCACCATGTCGACCTGCATGTACTACACCGGCGTGGACCCACGCACCATGCAGCCGATCTACGTGGCACGCGACCCGCACGAGAAGGCCATGCAACGCGCGCTCATCCAGTATCGCAAGCCCGAGAACTACAAGCTGGTGCGCGAGGCGCTGGAAAAAGCCGGGCGTCGTGACCTGATCGGCTACACCAAACACTGTCTAATCCGCCCCGTGCCGCCGCGCCCGGGTGAGACGTCTGCTGGCGGTGGGCATGGCACCGGCAAGAAAGGCGGCAAGCCGCACGGTGGCGCTGGCGGCAAGGGACCCAAAGGCAGCAAGGGGCACGGCGGCATGTCGCGTGCACAGAACACTGCCGGGCGCAACCGTGCAGCTCAGGGGCGTCAGGGCGCCAACGGAGGCGGGCGTCGCAACTAGGGCAGCGGCGCGCTCGCTGCGCCCATCCCACACGCGTGGCGCAGCGAGCGCATAGCCTCAACGAGGATGACGCCGGCGATAGCGACCGTGATTACCACGTCGAGCGGTGTGTTCACAAACCACAACAGACCCATCAGGTACGACCCGGCGTTAAAGGCAAAGTGCAGCAGGATCGTGTAGCGGAGCTTTCCGGTGGTCACGAGCACCCAGCCAAAGACCAGACCGGCGGCACCCGCATAGCAGCCCTGCACCCAGTTCATGTGCATAAAACCGAAGATTGCCGCCTGCAGCACAATCGCCGCGGCGATACCCCACGTGCTTGGTGCCGCCCAGGGCACCATGGCGCCCTCCTGCGCGCTCGCACGACGCCGGCGCTTCCAAAGCGGGCGGCACTGCGGATTAAACGCTCGTAGCGAAAACTCAAAAACAATGCCGCGCACCAGCAGCTCCTCGCAAAACGGAGCGCCGAGCACCGTGGTCAGGACGGCAAGAAGGTTGGTATCGCCCAAGCCTGTTTCCTCGACGAGCTCGCTATAGTCCGCCGCGACCTCGGGCAGCAGCGACAGCACGCCGTCGCATAGGTAGCTAATGACCACCTGCATGGATAGGCCGATCACGACAACGCATGCGATGCGCTTCCATGCAGCATTTGCTCCCCCGCCGAGCGGGCGTTCACCTTGCCGGCGCGCCATGAAGGAGCGGGGCCACAGATAGCGCCACCACAGCAGCGCCATCAAAAACGACGCCGTCTGAGCGGCGGCCTGAAACCATTGAATATCGAGATTGTCGATCGGGAAACCCGTCAGTGCCGACACGATGTCCAGCGCGGAGAACAAAACAATGCTCAGGGCAATATCGGCAGCGACGACACCAAAACAGGCAAGCGCCCAAACCAGCGCATTGAGCATGCCAACCTCCTCAAAACCCGGCACTTGGGGACAGTCATTGTTGATGAGAATCGGGCGCAGCGCCAAAAGCCCCGTTGGGCGAAATGTCGAACGGGAAGGTGCCGCAGCGATTGAACGCGGCGATAAACATGCGGATGGCGTTGGACGGCGTGGTGCCCACGAGCTGGGTTGCCGCCGCGAAGGCCGCCTTTTCCTCGGGCAAGACCTTCGCGACAACCGGGGTCATGTGTTCTGCCATGGCGCTTCCTTTTTGAAACGACGGTGGTGCGGATAGATGCGGGCCACGCGGCTGGGCGACGGGCTGTGAAGGCAACCCGATTGGCCCGCATCTGGAGTGTGTTTCTACGGCGTTGGTATTACTTGGTATTCCTAAGTATTACACCGCCGATAGAATACCACACCAGACCCCATGGGAGCGGAGGAAAACGAATCATTTTGTTGCTGAGTTAGTATTTAGAGCGTGATGATGTCCGAGATATCGAGGGCCTGAGCGTCGACGGCATCGTGCGTGGCAAGCAACAGCATGCGACCGTCGAGCAAGTCGAGCACGACCTCGGCGCATGCGTCGCGTGCAGCGGTATCTAGACCGGTAAAGGGCTCGTCCAGAATCACCGCGTCGCCTGGGCACAGCAGGGCTCGAGCAATCTCGACGCGACGGCGCTGCCCGCCCGAAAGCTCGGCCACGCGAGCATGCACATCGACCCCCGGCACCAGCAGGCGCAACAGGGCTGCAGCACTCGAGGCATCCACGCGCGCGTCGGCGCACACTAGCACGTTATCCAGGGCAGAGACGTCCTCGACCAGGCACACATCCTGAAACACCATGGAGCACGGCGCGCACTCCCCCGCCGCAAGGGCAAGGAGCGTCGACTTGCCCGCACCCGAGGCGCCCATCACACAGATACGCCCAGACGCGGGCACGTTGAGCACCAGTCCGGCGAGCGCCGGCGCCCAGGGCGCGCGATCGCCCACGGCGAGCGCAAGCTCCGCCGCAGCCCCGCCGCCAGCAGAGCCGCCCGCACGCCCATGCGCCCGCACGGCCGCACCCCACGCCACGGGCCCCGAAACCCGCAGCAGCCACACCAGCACGCGCTCACACGCCCACGAGGCGGCAACGACCAGCACGGTCCAAGCCAGCAGGTCGGCCGTCTCAATCAAAAGCTTCGCCTGATAGATGCGCTCACCCACGGTGCCCACCGCCATGCCGATCAGCTCGGCTGCCACACCGGCCTTCCAGCTCATGCCGATCACGGCACGCGCACACGAAAGCACAAACGGCAGGACTTCGCGCCAGGTGTGGGCGCAAAACAGTCGCCAGCCCCGCACGCCATGCAGACGAAACATCTGCTCCAGTGGCTTATCCACCTGCGACAAGCCTTCGACCAGTGAGAAATATACGCCCGGCAGCGCCATCAAAAAGACCGCCGCGATGCTCACACGTGCCGACCCCAGCCAAATGAGCAGCAGGACCACCACGCAGGCAACCGGTGTCGCCTTTACAAACGACAGCGCCGGAGCCACTAGGCGCGCAAACGCCCGCGACCGTGACGAAATCCCGGCAAGCACGCCGCCACACACCGCGGCAAACACCAGTCCGCCCAATATTCGCGCGCCCGAACCCGCCAAAATCGCCCAGGTACCGCCATCGCACACCAGGCGCAGCAGCGCCAAGGCAACAGCACCCGGCCCCGGCAAGATCAGCGGCTGCGCTACCAACGCCGCCACCAGCACCCACACGGCAAGCCAAAAGGCGGCAACGGCACCTGCTGCCGCCACCGCCTTCATACGCTCTGTCATTTGTCGAGCAAACGCATGCACGGGCTACTCCATGTAGTAAAAATCATCAGCCGGGAGCTTGCCGCCCACGGCGCTCGCGTCCGCATCGGCCAGCACCTGCAGGTACCCACCGAGCGCCGCCTTCATGTCCTTCCCCGTCTGGCACACGAGCATGCACCCGGGAATCGCCTTTTCGGCAATCGCGGCGTTATCCACGATGCCCGCATCGACCACGGCCTGGGCCCAGTCCGCCGGCGACGCGTTCACGGCCTCAACGCTCGCCGCGTGGCAGCTCAGGAATTCCGCCACGGCCTCGGGATGTTCCTCGGCAAACGTGCGGCGCACCACGGTCACGCCCGTCAGCAGGCGCGAACCCGTGTCACCTGCCAGCTCATCCCACACATCGGTCAGACTTACCGGAGCCGACAGCTTGCCTTCGCTCTTGGCGATGGCGGCGGTCTTGAACGGCTCGGGCAGCACGCCCACAGCAGACGGATCGGTAAGCAGGGCCGACAGCACCTCGGTGGGCTCGCTCTTAAACTCGAGCGTCACCTGGCCGGTCAGGCCCGCGCGCTCCAGCAGGTAGTTCATGACGTACTCCGGCGTGGTGCCCTTGCCCGTCATATAGACGGTATGGCCCGCCAGATCGCCAAACGAGGTCACACTCGCGTCGCCCGTCACAACGCTCAGCACGCCCAGCGTGTTGATGTCGATGACCTGCACCGCGCCCTCCGTCTTGTTGTAGAGCACGCTCGCCACGTTGGCGGGCACCAGGGCAATGTCGACATCGCCCTGAATGACCTTGGGCACGATCTCGTCGGCTGCGGCGCTGATCGCAAAGTCGAACTCGTTATCCGTCTCGCCGCTCGCCGCCTGGTCCATAAACCTCACCAGACCGATCGACGTCGGGCCCTTGAGCGAGGCGACGTGCACCTCGACCGGCCCCGCGGCGCCCGCAGCCCCGCCGGCAGCCGAGCCCGCGGCGGACCCGGCACCGGCAGACCCGCCACCACAGCCAACCAGCGCAAGCGACAACGCACCCGCGGCAAGCGCCGAGGCAAACCCCCGGCGCGTCATCTCAACAGTAAACGCGCGCATCGTTAGCACGTCCCTTCGTTAGGCATCGTCCATGCGTGATGGTCGGTGTGCAGCAGCTCCTCGGCCAGCGGCGAGAGCGGCGCGCCCAAAAACTCGCGGTAGCACGCCTGAACATCGGGGTTCTCGTGCGAGAAGCGAATGTCCGCAGCGGCATCCAGGCCCCACAGCACCTGGCCGCGCTCGGCCGCCAGCTCGCAGCCGTCGTGGATGGGCTGACCGCCGCCACCGACGCAGCCGCCCGGGCACGCCATGACCTCGACGAAGTCATAGCTCGCACGGCCGTCGCGAATCGCGTCGAGCAGGCGGGCGGCGTTACCCAGCCCGTGCGCCACGGCGACGCGCACCTTGGTGCCATCGATATCGGCGACGGCTTCTTTCCAGCCGTCCAGGCCGCGCACATCGGTAAAGAAGTCCGCATCGGGGTTCTTGCCCGTCACCAGGTAATATGCCGAGCGCACGGCTGCCTCCATCACGCCGCCCGTGGCGCCAAAGATCACGCCCGCGCCCGTGCCAAAGCCCAGCGGCGTATCGAGCGGCTCCTCGACCAGCGTGTCAACGCTCACGTGGCTCGCACGGATCATGCGCACCATCTCGCGCACCGTCAGCGCAACGTCCACATCGGGCGTGCCGTCCTCGCCCACCATGCTCGGCAGCGCGCACTCGGCCTTCTTGGCCGTGCACGGCATAACGGACACCACGAACAGGCGCTCGGACTCCACGCCCAGCACCTTGGCGTAGTAGGTCTTGGCAATAGCGCCGAACATCTGCTGCGGCGACTTGGACGTGGACAGGCTGTCGACAAACTCCGGATAGCGCGCCTTCACAAAGCGCACCCAGCCTGGGCAGCAGCTCGTAAACATGGGCCAGCCGCGGCTGTCGCCCTCGCCCTTGGCGGCGGCGCCCAGGCGCTCGATCAGTTCGGATCCCTCCTCCATAATGGTGAGGTCGGCCGAGAAATCGGTGTCGAACACGTACTCAAAGCCCACGCGGCGCAGCGCGCAGGCCAGGCGCTCAACGGTGGCCTCCTCGCGAGATATGCCGAGTTCCTCGCCCCAGGCGCTGCGCACGGCCGGCGCGATCTGCACCAGCACGATCTTGTCGGGATTAGCGAGCGCGTCAAACACGGTCTCGGTATCGTCGCGCTCGCGCAGGGCGCCCGTCGGACAATGCGTGATGCACTGACCGCACGCGACGCAATCGGTCTTGCCGATCGGTGCACGCCCGCGGGTGCCCACGGCGGTATGCGTGGCGCGGTTGGTCAGGTCCCAAATCCCTAAGCCCTGCACGCTCTCGCACACCTTGATGCAGCGCATGCATTTGATGCACTTGTCGTTTTCGCGGATGATGGGAAAATCGAAATCCCAGCCCTCGCCCGCCAAATGCCTTTGATACGGCAGATAGAAAATGCCCAGGTCGTTGGCGATAGTCTGTAGGTTGCAGTTTCCACTGCGCACGCAGCTCGTGCACTGCGAGTCGTGCTGGGACAGCAGCAGCTGCACGTTGGTGCGACGCGCCTCGCGGGCCTTGGGGCTGTTGGTGTGGACCACCATGCCGTCGAGCACGTAGTTGTTGCAGGCGGCAACCAGCTGGTCGCAGCCCTCGACCTCGACCACGCACACGCGGCAACCGCCAATCTCGTTTAAATCGCGCAGATAGCACAGGGTGGGAATCTGAATGCCGGCGGACTTGGCCGCGTCCAGGATCGTGGTGTGCTCGGGCACCACGACCTCGCAATTATCGATCGTGAGCTTGACCATGTTGAGTGCTCCGCTTTCGGTGTTGTCGCTGACAGTGGTTTTGTTGGGCTCTACCATTCCAGGTTCCTCCCTCCGCGGAACGCGCCAAAGCCAAAGTGGTCGCAACGCAGGCAGCGGCTCGCCTCCTGGCGCGCCTCCTCCTCGGTAAGGCCCTGCTCGACCAGATCCCAATCGTGAATACGCTCGCCGGCCTCGCGCTCGCCCAGCTCGCAGCGGCCGCACTCATGCTTGCCCTTAAACTGGACGGTCGGCAGCTCGACCTCGAGCTTGATCTTGTGGTCAAAGCCCAGGTAGCGGTCGATATTTGCCGAAGCCACGCGGCCGGCGTTGATGGCACGGATGACGGTGGCGGGACCGGTCTGGCAGTCACCGCCGCTAAAGAGGCCATCGAAGTTGGGCACGGCGCCATCCGAATCGGTGACCACGCAGCCCCACTTACAAGCGATGCCCATGTCCTCAAACGGCCTGGAATCGATGTCCTGGCCAATGGCCACAAACACGCGCTCGCAGGGAATGACGCGCTCGGGCGTGGCGGCGGCACGCGGGGCCGGACGCCCACGACGGGGCTCGCCGATAATCTGCGGCTGCACGCGCAGACCGCTCACGCGACCGTCCTCGCCCGTCTCGATAGCGAGCGGTGCGGTGAGCTCCAGCACCTCGCAGCCCTCGGCCTGGGCGCCGGCAATCTCGGCGTCCTGGGCCGTCATATCGCAGATGCGACGGCGGTAGACGATGCTCACCTTTTCGGCACCGCAGCGCACGGCAGAGCGGGCCACGTCCATGGCCACGTTGCCGCCGCCGATGACGCACACGCGCTGGCCACTCAGGTCGGGCAGCTCGTCGTCGCCGATAGCGCGCAGCATCTTGACGGCCGACTCCACGCCGGGAGCTTCTTCGCCCGGAAGACCGAGCTTCTTGTCACTGTGGGCACCAATGGCCAGGTAGACGGCATCGAACTCGTCGCGCAGGCGGGCAAGCTCCTCGCCGTTGACGGAGTGCTCGAGCTCCACGTCGATACCGGCGCTCAAGATCCAGTCGATCTCGGCCTGAAGACGCTCGCGCGGCAGACGGTAGCTGGGGATGCCGTAGCGCAGCATGCCGCCCAGGTGGTGGCGCTGCTCAAAGATGGTCACCTTGTGGCCCATCACAGCGAGGTAGTAGGCGCAGGAAAGGCCGGCCGGGCCGCCGCCGATCACGGCGATGCGCTTGCCGGTGTTGTCGGCCACGGTGGGCTTGTAGTCGTTGAGGTCGCTATGCTCAACGGCAAAACGCTTGAGGGCAAGGATGTTCATGGGGTCGTCGACCATGCCGCGGCGGCAGTGCATCTCGCAGGGATGCTCGCACACCAGGCCGCAGACGAGCGGCAGCGGATTGTTCTTGCGGATGACCTTGACGGCGTCGGCATAGCGGCCAGCCTCGACCAGCGAGATATAGCCGGGAATGTCGACGTGCGCCGGGCAACCCGAGACGCACGGGACGCGAGCCTCGCGGTCAAAGCCGCAGGAGTGCTCGCGAATGTGATGCTCAAAATCGTCGCGGAAGCCGCGGATGGCCGTGAGCGCCATGGCGCCGGCCTCGTAGCCGATGGCACAGTCACTCGAAAGGTAGATGGTGCGGGCGGTGCGCTCAATCAAGTTGAGCGTGGACTCGTCGGCGCGGCCCTCAAGCACATCGGCGAGCAGGTCACTCAGCGCGCTCAGGCCCACGCGGCAGGGCGTACACTTGCCGCAGCTCTGCGTCGAGCACAGGTTGACGAGCGCCGCCGTAAACTCAACGGGACACGGGGCGAGCGAACTCACCGCCAGACGACGTCCAAGCGCATCGTGCAGGTCGTCCATGACGGCCTGAGCGTGGCTGCGTTCCATTACATGCAGTCGAGCCATAAGATCCCCTCTCATGTGGCAGCCCGGAGGCGAGGCCGGGCGAAGTTGCTACACGCACAACACTGACCTAAAAGTTGTTAGGTCACCACACGGTTCGGCAGGCGGTATAAAATGTCGCCCTCAGCGGTGAAAACGAACATTACCGCAGATAAATGCCATATTTGATAAAACGCGTTACCAAATGACAATGCCCCGCCCACGCAATCACGTGGACGGGGCATTGCCCTAGGTATGCGGCCAGCGACCCTGTTGCTTTTACTTAAGCTCGGGCCAGAAGTCCTTGTTAGCCTCGATCATGTCGTCGAGAACCTCCTTGGCGACCTTCATCGACGGCACGGTCTTGTTCAGTGTAAAGGCCTTGAGCGCCTTCTCGTACGAACCCTCGATCGTAGCCTCGACCACGAGCTTCTCGGAGTTCAGCTGCTGCATCATGAGGCCCTGCTGGAACAGCGGAATGTTGTCGCGGCTGATGACCTCGGGGCCGTTCTTGCCAATGTAGGCAGGCAGCTCGACCATAGCGTCGTAGGGCATGTTGGGGATAGCGCCCTTGTTCTCGCAAATGACCAGGAAGCGCTGCTTAGTATCGTTCTTCAGAGCGATGGCCAGGTCGGCAATCCAGTCACCGTGGCTGCCCGCATAGAACGTGCTCTCGTCGATCTCGCCCGTCTTCTCGTAGTGATCGATACCATCAAAGAGGTTCTTCTCGCGCGTCTCCTCAACCTCATTCGCACGGGTGCGCTCGGGGTTGGAATGCTCGACGAACTCCTTCTGCTGCAGGTAGTAGTTCAGGTACGTGTTGGGCAGGTACTCCGGGAAGCACTCCATGATCTCGTACTCGCCCTTCCAGACGTAGTACCAGCTGCCCTTGGTGTGGCGGTTCTGCTCGGGATGCTCGTCGGTTGCCTCCTCGGGCTTCTTCGACATCAGCGAGCCCATGCCCTTGAGGTACGAATCGGGCAGCAGAATCTCATGCTCCTTGATGTACTCGCGCAACTGCGGGAGCACCTCCTCGCCCTTGTGGCGGATCGAGGTGAACCAACCAAAGTGGTTGAGGCCAAAGTAATCGTACTCGACATCCTTCTTGTCGATATCGAGCGCGGCGCAAACCACGTCGATGATCGCGATCGGCATGTCGCAGATGTTGATGATGCGAGCGTTGGGACGCAGCACGCGGCAGCCCTCGGAGACGATGGCGGCAGGGTTGGAGTAGTTGAGAATCCAGTAGTCCTTCTTGGCGTACTTCTCAACGTCATCAATCAGCTCGACCATGGGGAAGATGGTGCGCATGCCATAGGCAAGGCCGCCGCAACCGCAGGTCTCCTGACCCACGCAGCCGTGACGCAGCGGAATCTTCTCGTCCTGCTCGCGCATGGCATAGCCGCCCACGCGCATCTGGGCAAACACGAAGCTCGCGTCGGTAAAAGCCGTCTCCTTATCGGTGGTCACCGTAAGCTTGATGTCCAGGCCAAGGTCCTCGTGCAGAATCCAGTCTACGAGCACGCCGATCTTGCGCTGACGCTCCTCGTTGATGTCGTACAGACGAATCTCGTCAACGTCGAGCTCGTCCTTGCGCAGGGCAATGGACTTGACGATGCCGGGGGTAAAGGTGGATCCGCCACCACACAGAGTAATGATCATTGTTTACTGCTCCTTCTCAATTGCGTTCTCGACTTTGTCGCGCATCTCGGCGACCTTCATGCCAAAGATGATCTGGATATTGTTGCCGTTGCGGTTGATGCCGCTGTTGGGCACGTGGTTGATGAGGTTCTCATCGATGAGGTCCGGGTTCTTAACGTTCACGCGGAGACGCGTAAAGCAGTTCTCGAGCTCCTCGATGTTGTCCTTGCCGCCAAGACCTGCGACCAGGTCGGCAATACCTGCATCGACGCCCTCTGCGGGAGCTGCGGCAACAGCGCCCTGCTTCACCGCGACAGACGCGGCGGCCTCGCCCTCGGCAACGGACTCGGCGAGCTCGGACTCTTCCTCGCGACCAGGGGTGTGGAGGTTGAGCTTCTTAATAAGGAAGGTGAAGAGGAAGAAGTACAGAGCGGCGTTGACAACTCCAAGCACCAGCATAACCGGCCAGTTGGTCTTGTCGACACCGAGGACCAGGTTGGAAACCACGATGTTGATGATGCCGCCTGCAGTCGAAGCGGGCACGGAGAGGACCTTGAGCAGGACCAGGAAGATACCGGAAAGAACCGAGTGAACGACAAAGAGTACGGGAGCGGCAAAGACAAAGAGGAAGTCCATGGGCTCGGTGACACAGGAGAGCACGGCGGTGATAATCAGCGGGATGATAACGGCCTTGGTCTTATCCTTGTTCTGCTTGTAGGCAGTGAAGATAAAGGCGAGACCGATACCGATGTAGGGCCACAGGTTGTTGAAGGTATAGCTGTTGAAGTAGGTGCTATCGGAGAAGGGCTGGCCCGTCATTGCCATCTCGGCGACACGGATGGGATAGGCACCGGCGATAACCTGATCGCCCAGCGTCAGGGTGCCACCCACATCGGAGAACTGGAACGGGGTGTAGATGAGGTGGTGCAGACCGGTGGGAACGAGCAGCTTGTTAAGCATGCCGTAGATAAACAGACCGATGTTGCCCGACTCCTTAATGATGCCGGCAACGGAGGAGATGGCGCCCTGAACCGGGGGCCAAACGATGCAGAAGCCAGCGCCCATGATCCAGGAGATGATGATCATGATCAGGAACGGGAAGCGAACGCCCGAGAACATCGAAAGGGCAATGGGGAACTGCTTGTTCGAGTACTTGTTGAACACGGCACCGGTGATGCAACCAAGGATGATGCCGCCAAACACGCCGGTATCGAGCACCTGGATGCCCATAACGGTGCTCTGGCCGGTTCCGGTAAGGCCGAGCATGCCGCTCGCTTCGGCAAGAGAGCCGGTGGCGTTGAGCACGATGTTATTGGCCTGAAGGAACAGGAAGAACGACATCAGGGCGATCAGCGAAGCATGGCCCTTGTTCTTCTTTGCCATGGCGCCGGCGATGCCCACGCAGAACAGAATCGAGAGGTTGTTGATGATAAACATCAGCGACTGATAGACAACGGCGCCCACAAGCTGGAACGGACCGGAGCCCAGCACGGGAATCATGGCGCAGATGGTCTTGTTGGTTAGAATGATGCCCACGATGAGCAGAATGCCGGCAACCGAGAGATACATCATCGGCTGGACGATTGACTTCGCGAACACCTCCAACGGCGCTTTGAAATTGAACTTCTTTTTTGCGGTCATAGCGGTACTCCCCTTCCTTTTCCGCAAATTAAGACAGACGTGCCCTGGACAAGACCGTGAGCCTTGCCTTATATCAATCGATGTATGGGCACGTTATGCCTAGAGACCAGGTTCTCCAAGCAGGTTAACAATGTGATATGCGAGATAACTCTTCTCGGCATCGGTAACGACAACGTTATAGGTAGACGACAAGTGGGCGGCTATGGCATCTGCGCACGTGAACGCGCACGGATACGCCATTTCATCGATTCGGAACAGCGCGTCGCCATTGATTTGCCCTGACGTGGGATCGAGCGCTCGCTGCGCGAAAAACTGCAGGTGACGAACGAAACGCTCATAGGGCAGCGAGGTGTCATCGAGGGTCGTAGCATAGCGCTCGGAAACAATCGCAAGCACGTCGCGAACAAGCTGGACCGAGATGATGAGACGGTCGGAGCGTTGCGGCATGGTGGCGTTGACGATATGCAGCGTAATAAAACCCTGCTCTTCTTCGCTCATCTGGATGCCCATATACTCCTTGATAATCTGCAGCGCACGGCCCGCAAGCGCATACTCCTTGCGATAGAACTGCTGGATCTCGAGCAGCAACGGATTCTCACAGGAGACGCCCTTGCGCTCACGCTCCAAAGCAAGGCTGATATGGTCTGCGAGAGCAATGAGAATCTTGTCGTTGACATCAACATTGAGCTCTCGACGGAGCATCTGAACAATGTCCTCGGAAATCACGAGGTTGACGGTGGGGATGGACTCTAAAAGATGTGCCAAGCGGTCGATCGTACGCGAATCCTGAGAAGTGCCCTCCTGCAGCGCATAGGTCTTTTCGACCGATGCTTCATCGATAGCGTCGCCGGCATGACGGCCAAAGCAGAGGCCTCGACCGATGACAATGAGCTCGGAGCCATCGTCCGAAGTGACCATTGCGACGTTATTGTTGAAAACTCGCTTGATAACCACGGTACCCACCACAAGAATTTACTCGGAAAGCCAGACGACAGGCTCTTTAACAGCAACAGGGCCGGAAGCGTGCTCACGAAGAGTCGAGTTCTCCGAACGCTCGCACACGATAACGAAGACCGTGGGATCGAAGCCGGCGGCGCGGACCGCGTCGAAATCGACCTCGACGAGGGGCTGGCCTGCGTCGACATGGTCACCCTGAGCAACAAGCGCATGGAAGCCCTTGCCCTCAAGTTTAACAGTGTCGATTCCGATATGCAGCATCACCTGAGCAGAGCTGTCGTCGGACATGATGCCCAGCGCGTGCTCAGTCGGAAACAACGCCGCGACGGTGCCGGAAACAGGAGCGCACACCGTTCCCTCTTGGGGAACCACGGCAACGCCATCGCCCACGGCGCGGCTGCTAAAAGCGGGGTCATTGGTTTTTTCTAGATGAACAAGCTCGCCGGAAACGGGAGCGAGGATTTCGAACTCGGAAGTCGCAGTCGCCTGCTTGTCCGAGCCGCCCATAAGGCGAGAAAAGAAACCCATGGTGGCATGTCCCTTCATAAATATAGCCCAACCAAAATCAAGCGAATGCGTCCATAGAGACACACCCGTTCAAAGACTTTGGTTAGGCCCACGTCCGAGGGACTCGGTAACCTTCCGCATTTCTTTTACGGGAGTTATTGTAGACAAGCCCAAAGCCAGAATAATCATTATGACCGGTGAACGGTATTTATTCTCCGATAAACGGCATTTAGGCGTTACTTGAGAACGATCCTTTTCTGCCTGCACCCGAGGACACCCCTCGCTCTGGTGCAATGGGGTGGCGCAAAGTAACCTGACCCCTTTGCACCAAAAAGGGCCCCGAGCGTAGTTGCTCGGGGCCCTTAGTTCGCCTCGTTCTAGCGCGCGACGCGTATGTTACTTGCGCTTGCCGCCGCCGTCGCCGGGACGACGGGAGCTGCCGCCGCGCTTGCCACCGCGGCTGTTGCCATAGCTGCCACGGTTATCGCGACCGCCGGCACGACCGCCGCGGGAGCCGGCCTTGTTGCCGCCACGCCCGCCACGATAGCCGCCACGACGCTCCTCGCGGGTGTCGTCGTAGTTGCGCCAGTCATCGCGACGATCGCGGCTGGCACGCGGATCACGACGATCGCGCGACTCACCAGAGCGGCCGGCGCCGCTGCGGCCGCCGTTGCCACGAGCGCCCTCGCGACGCTCGCCGCCACGGACGCCGCGCTCTTCAAAGCGCTTGCCGCCACGGGACTCACCGCCGCGGGCACCTCGCTCACCGCGACCCTCGCCGCCGCGGCGCTCATCACGGCCACCGCGCTCGCCATCGCGACCGGAACGACGACGGTCACCCGAACCGCGCTTGCCGCCGCGCGAACCACGGCCCTCGTCCTCGCGCTCGACACGACGACGGCCACCGCGATCCTCGTCCTCACGACGGCGGCGGTGTGCCTCGCCCTGGAACTGCTTGGCACGACGCTCGGCACGGTTACCGCGCGCAGGCTGCTCAGCGGCACCAGCACCAGCGCGCTCCTCGGCAGCCACCTCGCGGGCCACGCTCTCCACGGCCTCGTCCACGCGAGCCTGAACGCCCTCGCGCACGCGGGTCTTGCCGCCGCGCTTGGGACGGCTCGGACGCTCGCCGTCGCCGCGACGCTCATCGCGACCGCGGTTGGAACGACCGGCCACATCGCCGTAGTCATCGCCGTTACGCTTGCCGTCACGACGTGCCTGCTCAAGCTTCTTCTTGCTCTTGGACTTGCCGCGCTTGGTCTTCTTCTTCACCTTAAAGGCTGCAGGGTCGCGTTCGGGGTCAACCGCGGGCGGATTGGGACCCACATGCAGGTCGCCGGCCTCGTAGATGTCGGCGGTCTTGTCCATGAGCTTCTCAATCTCGTAGAACTCATCGACGTCCTGCTCGGTCACAAACGTAATGGCCCAGCCCAGCTCGCCGGCGCGGCCCGTACGGCCAATACGGTGGATGTAGTCGGTCGGCTCGGCCGGCACGTCAAAGTTCACGACGTAGCGCACATCGCTGATGTCGATGCCGCGGGCAAGCACGTCGGTCGCCACCAGCACGTCGACGGTACCGTCGCGGAAGGCCGAAAGGGCACGCTCGCGCTGGGCCTGGCTGCGGTTGCCGTGAATCGCGGCGGCCTTGATGCCCTTACGCTCCAGACGACGGCAGCAGCTGTCGGCGCGGTGCTTGGTGCGCATAAAGACGATAGTGCGCTCCGGGCCTTCCTTTTTGAGGAACTCGGGCAGCAGGTTGTTCTTTGCCTCGATGGACACCGGGAACACAAACTGGTCGACGGTGTCGGCGGTCGACGTGGCGGGCGCGATCTCCACGCGGGCCGGATCGCTCACCAGGTCGGTGATCTCGCCCACGGCCTCCTCGTCGAGCGTGGCCGAGAACAGCAGCGTCTGGCGCTCGGCCGGCGTCTCGCGCACAATGCGGCGGACGGCGGGCAAAAAGCCCATGTCGAGCATGCGGTCGGCCTCGTCGAGCACCAGCACCTTGACCTCGTCCAGGTGGCAGGCGCCCTGCTCGATCAAATCGACCAAACGGCCCGGCGTGGCGACCAGGATGTCGCAGCCGTACTTGAGGGCAGCGGTCTGCGGCTTGTAGCTCACGCCGCCCACGACGGTCACGGCGACATGACCGGTGACGTCGGCGATCTTGCTCGCGACCTCGTCGATCTGCTGGGCAAGCTCGCGCGTGGGGGTGATGACGAGCATCACGGGGCCGCGGCCGTTGCCCTCGGGCTTTTTAGCGCCGCGACGGCGGTTGCGGCCGCTGCGCTCGCGCACAGGCTTGGGCGGAGCGATGTGCTCCAGGTTGTTCATGGTCGGCAGCAAGAAAGCGGCCGTCTTGCCGGTGCCAGTCTGAGCGGCGGCAAGCAGGTCGCGGCCTTCGAGCACCACAGGAATCGAGCCGGCCTGAACAGGCGTCGGCGCCGTGTAGCCCAGGTTCTCGATAGCACGAAGCATCTCGTCGGAAAGGCCCAGCTCGTCAAAGGCGGGCAGGCTCTCGGTAGCGGACTCGACGGCCTGGGCAGCATTGGCCTCATCGGCCGCATCGAAGGCAGCCTGGGTCATGGCCTCGCGGGTCTCGTCCAGGATCTCGGCGTCGGTGACGTCGGATACAGAATTACGCATATGTTGTTGTTCCTTATCTGCACGCGCGATGGACGCGGCATGCGGCCGCGCGGGCGTGCTTGGTAGTGCGCTAATACATACAAAAACGGGTGCGCACAGAGAGGACGTTGCTCAGCACGCTGGCGATCGCTTTGGCAGCCCTATCACGCGCCGTCCAGACGCAGCAGCTCTAAGCGATGGAGCAGATTCGCCGCGGGTTAGTATACCCGTGCTTCGCATGCCCCCACGTAAACCACAGATGACGAAGCGAACGGGGCGGGCTCGAGGTGGGCCCGGCCGATTGTCTCAATCTGTAACATCTACAGGGCAAATCTTCCTCTACGTGTTACAGATCGAGACAAACGGTCGACACGGTTCACAAACGTCTCAATCTGTAACAGTTACCGAGTAAAATCGGTCCTAATTGTTATAGATCAAGACAGAGGGGGATTTCCGTCCAGTCCAAACCAAATCTCTCAGTCTTCCTGCAATTTCGAACATGTGGCCTATAATGTTGCTTTGGTTACGCTATATATTGCGCAGCCATTTAATACGTCGCCCACCGGGGGCCATTAATTCCTATCGCCATATTGGCTAGGAAGCAATCAAAGGAGGTATCCGTGGCAGCAGAGACGCCTTGCTCGGTCCTCTATAACGATATTCGCTCGTTCGGCGGTCTTAAACATCTCGAGATCGCCCGAATGCTCATCAATGGAAACTCTTATCTCGGCAGTACCCTGCTCGAGAAATGCTCTTCCAACCGCTCGTATCTCACCCGTTACATCGTCCATCGCGAGCCTGACCAGTGCGCGCCCGCCATCTACAGCGACTTTGCCATCACCACGCTCAATCTTTCCGCGGCAATCTGCAGCAAGCTCGGCAGCGGCGAGTCCGCCTATCAGGCAATCGCCGAGCACTATCGCGGCCCGGCCGCCAACGAAATGATGTCGGCTCTCGCCAGCTACAAGTTGGACAGCCGCCTATATGCAAATGCCCTCAATCGCATCGACAACTTTGACGGCAATGCCGTGCGCGAGAAGAGTACGCTTTACCTTATGCTCTTTGTGGCAACGGGGGCGCTCGCTGACCCCATCCAAGGCGTGGCCACCGTCGAGCGCTTTTGCGACAGCAAGACAGGCGGGCACTTTGGCACCACCGAAACTACCGTCGGACGTGGCTTTATGAGCAGCCTGGAGCAGCCGCGCACTGTCGCCCCCAACCTCGGTCTGCTCAGAACCCATGCCGACAACTGCGCCGACATGCAAATCCATCCCCTCACACGCGATCCGCGCGGCACGGTAATTGGGTCCTTGCCCAAAACTTCGCCCAGCATCACCGATGTAGGCGCTGATGCATCGCGCGAGCATCTCCGCATTTGGCTCGAAGGTGGACGCTGGTACGCCCAGGGCCTTGGGTCGACCAACGGCACAGTGCTCGAATCGGGCGCGGGCGACGGCGATATTGTGATTGAGCCGCCGCGCGACCAACGCGAGCCCGGCAAGATCTATCCCCCGGTGGAAATCGAAAACAGCGACAGGCTCCATCTGGGTCTCTACACGACATTCCTTGTCATTGTGGACTAGCGCGGACGGCGATCGAAAGACGGTCGCCGTCCGTCTTTCGTCTTCTACCTTCTGCGTCGTAAACAACAATACTCAGCGGTATACGTGGGCAGTGTGGCTATCATGGTACTTTACCGATATCCACACTGCCCACGTATACGCGCAGCAACCCATGCTAGACAAAGGAACGCCATGGATACTACCGATAGCGCCTATGGCGACAAACTCATCCGTCTTGACACGTTCGACACCGCCGTGGCGGTCGACCCCAGCGCCGAGGACGACGCCAAGCGTCGGTTTATGACGCTTATTCTCCAGACGGCCCACCGCAACAACGGCAACATCGGGCACGTGCTGCGCGCGACCAACACGAGCGGCGAGGTCTTTGCCGTCAAGCTGCTCAAGGACAACGCCATCCTTTCCGGCCAAGCCCCCGACCGCTCCGCCGAGCAATCGGCCGCGCACCTGGCCAACACCGCCGCACTGTTCGAGGAGTACCGTCATCTGTGTACCGTCTCGCACCTGCGCGGATTTCCGCGCGTCTATGGCTACGGATCGTGCGAGAACGACCCGCTCATCCTCATGGAGTGGGTCGAGGGCACCTCGCTCAAGCAGGCGCTGCCCTTGCTTCCGCACGACGCCTCGGGCGGGCTGACCACCCAGATGGTCGCCGCCGTCGGAAACGCCGTACTTCGCGCGCTCTTGATGACCCAAGGCCTCGTGAATCCGGTCATCCATCGCGACCTGTCGCCTGCCAATATCATGTTCCGCACCACCAGCCGAACGCTCGAGCAGCAGATTGCCGATTGCTCCTTTGACCCCTGCCTCATCGACATGGGCTCCGCGACCATGGCCCTCGGCGACGACACGATCACCCGGCGCGCCGACATCTGGCGCTTTGCCACGCCCGCATACGCCGCGCCCGAAATGCTCACGCAGGATATCGAAGGCATCGCGGCCCTTCGCCGCTCGCCCGCGATCGACGTCTATGCGCTTTCGAGCATTCTGTACCAGCTCTACAGCGGTCGCAAACCGTTCGATGTCGAGTCGACGGGTGCCGCGGCGACCGGCTCGTTCTACCTCATAAAGACCAAGACCAAGCCGGCGCCGCTCGAGCCGCGCTGCGAGGGCGACAAAGCGCTCGTCCAGATCATCATGAAAGGCATCTCGGTCGAACAGGGCGATCGCCCTACCGAGCAGCAGATGCTCGAGGTGCTCTCGACATACCTCCCCGCTGCAGAATCTGAGGACCGCGAGGGTGCAGGAGACGAGGCCGCAATTGATATCGATTCTGGCACGCACCTTAAGGTCGACGTCGCCGGCGAGCGCGCACGAGAGATCCTGGAGCAGGCCCGACACGACGCCATGACCCGCCGTCGCTTTATTATCGGCGGCGTCGTTGCGGTCGTTGCGGGACTCGGCGTCGTTGGCGCGGCAACCCATGGCTTCGGCATCCCCGACTACCTGGACGGCATCCGCGGTTCGCTTGACGACTACACTTGGGACCAGCTGCAGGAGATTTCGCTCAAGATTAAGGCCGCCGAGACCCGTAGCGAGGCACGCGAGATTGCCAAGCGCTACCACCTGCTCGACGCTGATGGGCATATCCCCTATCCGTGCACCAAGCGTGTCACGCTCACCAACGGACTACAGGTTGGCGCGCAGCTTGTGGGCATCCGCCACGATGAGCTTCTGGACGGGACGGGCAAGGCCGGGCTGACGTTTATGTTCGACGCGGGTATTGCCGAGCGCAACGCTACGGCTGAACCGCCGAGCGCCGGCTGGGCAGATTGCGAGCTGCGGGGATGTCTCAACGGCGACGGCCTTAAGCTGCTACCCAACGAGTTGCGCGCGCTCATTAAAGGGGTCAAGAAGGTCTCGAACAATGTGGGCGCCGCCAACAGTGCATCGTGTCTGAGCGAGTTGCCCGCAACCCTTTGGCTGCCCGCCATGGTCGAGCTGTGCGGTACGCAACCGCCCGATTCGTTTGCCGAGGGCTATCACTACCTGGCAGACATCTACAACGGCGAGGGCAAGGAGTATCAGCTCTTCCGCGAGCTCAAGGTGAGCCCGTATTCCACGAACGAGACGATGGTCCGCCAGTGGAAGGGCAAGGACACCTGTTGGTGGGAGCGCACGGTGAGCCCCGACACATCGGAGAGTGGAGGCACACTCTATTTGAATCGCGTGGGACACGACGGCGACGTCTTTACGTACGCAACGCCTGCGGAAAAGCCAAACAAGCGAACCTGCGTGATCCCCGGGTTCTGTATCTAGGCGGCGGGCGTCTTGCCGCGACGAGACCCCTCCCCGGCAATTGTCTCAATCTGTAACACTAGCTCGGCAGATACAGGTCTAGATGTTACAGATCGAGACAAACCCCAACCCTGCGAGACAACATCTCAATCTGTAACAGTAAGGGGTTAAAAACCTCTCTAGATGTTACAGATTGAGACATTAGACTGGCTACGGTCCGCCGAACTGGCTGTCACCTCGACCAATAACAGAATGCCATACATTTTCATCTCCACTAGACACCCCCAGGGGGTATGGGTGTATGGTATCGGCAGGTTAACAATTCCAATACCGAGCCACAGAAAGGAGAAGCCATGGCTCAAGATAAATTCGATGTGGGTGGCATGACATGCGCCGCCTGTCAGGCGCACGTGGACCGTGCCGTGAGCAAGCTCGACGGCGTCGAGAGCGTCGCGGTCAATCTGCTCGCCAGCTCTATGCTGGTGGACTACGACCCCGCGCAGGTCTCCCCCGATGACATCTGCACCGCCGTCGACCGCGCGGGCTACTCGGCCTCACCCGTTGATGCGGGCACCGGTGCCGCCGGCTCAAACGGCAGTGCGCAAGCCAGGTCCGGCGCCGCCCATATGGAGTCGCCTACCAAAAAGCTGGAGGCCGCCGCCTCCGCCATGCGCACCCGCCTCATCGTCTCGATCGTATTCCTCATCCCACTGTTCTACATAGGCATGGGGCACATGCTTGGCTGGCCGCTACCCGGCATTTTCACCGACCATACCCACAGCATGACGCTCGCGCTCACCGAGCTCGTCCTGCTCATCCCCATCGTCTACGTCAACGACGCGTACTTTATCAACGGCTTCAAATCGCTCGTGCACGGCGCGCCCACCATGGATGCGCTCATCGCGGTCGGCGCCACCGCATCCATCGCCTGGTCGCTCTACGCCATGTTCATCATGGCCGACCAGCTGGCCGCCGGACAGGTCCACGAGGCCATGATGACGGGCATGGACAACCTGTATTTTGAGAGCGCCGGCACCATCCTGTCGCTGGTCACCGTGGGCAAATACCTCGAGACACGCAGCAAATCCAAAACCGGCGGCGCTATCGAGGCGCTCATCGACTTGGCACCCAAGACTGCGACCGTCGTTGCCGACGACGGCACCGAAACCACCGTCGACGTCGACAGTATCCTTCCCGGCCAGGTCCTGCGCGTACGCCCCGGAGAGTCCATCCCCGTCGATGGCGTGGTGCTCGAGGGCAGCTCGGCCGTGGACGAGAGTGCGCTCACCGGCGAGTCCATCCCCGTGGAAAAGACCGCCAGCGACACCGTCAGCGCCGCCACCGTCAACCGTACCGGTTCGTTTACCTTCCGCGCCACGCGTGTGGGCGCCGACACGTCGCTCGCCAAGATTATCCAGCTCGTCGAGGACGCCAACGCCACCAAGGCGCCCATCGCCCGCATGGCCGACAAGGTCGCCGGCGTGTTCGTGCCCGTGGTGTTCGCAATCTCTGCCGTAACTTTTGTGGCATGGATGGTTTTGACCGGAAGCGTCAACGAAGCGCTCACCTCCGCCGTCGCCGTGCTGGTGATCAGCTGCCCGTGCGCGCTGGGTCTGGCCACACCCGTCGCCATTATGGTCGGCACCGGCAAGGGCGCCGAGATGGGCATTCTGTTCAAGAGCGCCGAGGCGCTGGAGAATCTGCGCAGCGTGGGCACCGTGGTGCTCGACAAGACGGGCACCGTCACCCGCGGCAAGCCTGCCGTGACCGATATCGTGGTAGCCACGCGCGCTGACGGCTCGCCCGCCATGAGCGAAAAGGCGCTGCTCAAGCTGGCCGCCGCGCTGGAGCGCTCGAGCGAGCACCCGCTGGCCGAGGCAATTATGGCCGAGTGCGAAGCGCGCGGAATTGTCGCGCGCATGGTCGAGGACTTTGCCGCCGTGCCCGGACGAGGCGTTACGGCACGCGAGGGGCAGAATGTCATCGCAGCCGGCAACGTGCGCCTGATGGACGAGTTGGGCGTTACCGTGCCCGCGGGTCTTGCCGAGCAATTTGCCGCCGAAGGCAAGACGCCGCTGTTCTTTGCCAAGAACGGCGAGCTTGTCGGCACCATCGCCGTGGCTGACGAGGTCAAAGAAACGAGTGCCGAGGCCATCGCCGCGCTCCGCAAACTCGGCGTCGACGTGCGCATGCTCACCGGCGACAACCGCGTCACCGCCGAAGCAATCGCCCGCCGCGTGGGGCTGAGCAGCGATCAGGTCATCGCCGACGTCCTCCCCGCCGACAAGGAGCGCCACGTGCGCGGACTGCAGGATGCAGGCAGCAAGGTCGCCATGGTGGGCGACGGCATCAATGACTCCCCCGCCCTGGCGCGCGCCGATGTGGGCCTTGCCATCGGCACCGGCGCCGACATCGCCAAGGAGGGTGCCGACGTGGTGCTCATGCGCAGCGACCTCATGGATGTCGCCCGCGCCATCGAGCTCTCGCGCGCCACGATCCGCAACATCAAACAGGACCTGTTCTGGGCGCTGTTCTACAACGGCATCGGTATCCCGCTGGCCGCGGGCGTGTTCTTCCCGCTCACCGGCTGGCAGCTCTCGCCGATGTTCGGCGCCGCAGCGATGAGCCTATCGAGCGTCTGCGTCGTAAGCAATGCCTTGCGCCTGAAATCCTTTAAACCAAAAGTGGCAAAATAGGCTCACCATTAAGTCCATTTAAAACGGGTTTTCCAGGTGCCCGAGATTGACCTGAAAGAGGAGCGACGCGTACTTTGGTACGCGAGCGACGGTTTGAAGGTCAAGGTCGGGTGCCTGGGAAAGCCGACACAACAGAGAGGAATACCCATGCGTTTCACAATTAAGACTTCCGGCCTTATGTGCGGCCACTGCGACGCCACCGTCGAGACCGCGCTGCTCAACGTTGCGGGCGTAACCGACGCCGACGCCGACCACGAGACTCAGACCGTCCAGGTGGAGAGCGCCGACACCGTGACCCCCGAGCAGCTCGCCGCCGCTGTCGAGGGCGCCGGCGAGAAGTTCCACGCCCTTTCGGTGACCGCCGCATAACGACCCGCACGTACCCCCGACCAGAAACGAGGACCCGCCATGATGGCAGACCATAAATCGGTGACCCGCATGCTCAAGACGGCACGCGGTCAGATCGACGGCATCCTGCGGATGGTCGAGGAGGACCGCTACTGCGTCGATATCTCCACGCAGCTCATGGCCACACAGGCGCTCCTCGCGCGCATTAACGCCGACGTGCTCAAGGCGCATATCGAGGGCTGCGTGACTTCGGCAATCGAATCGGGCGACGAAGACCTCAAAGCCGCCAAACTCGCCGAAATCGAACGCGTCGTCGACAAACTCTCCAAGTAATTGGGGCATTGGGGACAGACTGCTTTGCACCATCTTGGTGTATCGGGGATAGGTACGTTTGCACCACCTTGGTGCAGATTAACCTGTCCCCCTTGCTCTAAATCGGGTATAAAGGCGAGCAGCATATCGAACGAAAGGCAATTTGCATGAATGACTTTATGAAGGGTCGCAATGGTGCCGATGAACTCACCATCGTGATGGGTTTTGCCGGCATCGTCATCGCGATGATCGGATCGATAGCCCGCATCCAGTGGCTCAGCTGGATCGCCATCGCCGTGATCGTGATTGGCGTGCTGCGCGGCCTGTCCAAAAACATCGACGCACGTCGCAAGGAAAACGCGGCCTTTGTCGCCGCGACCGCGAACATCCCCGGCTTGGGCAAGTTCGTCGCCAGCTTGGGCGGTGGAACTGCAGTGGCCAGCACCTCGCGCGCAGCTGGAACGAGCAAGGAAGACTTTGAGCGTGCCAAGCGCACGGCCAAGAAGATGTGGAAGGGTCGCAAGACCACGGCATACCTTAAGTGCCCCAACTGCGGCCAGATGCTCTCCGTCCCCAAGGGCAAGGGCAAGATCCGCGTCACCTGCCCCAAGTGCCACGCCAAGATGGAAACCCGCTCCTAGCGCCCGCACGCGGGACAAATTAATCAGGTTTGTTTGTCCCAAATCTTAAGTATTTGTTCGATAAAAAAGCCGAGGCCTCGTGTTGAGACCTCGGCTTTTTGTATGCGGCAACGGAGCTGCACCTTTGTCACATCTACGCCACACCGTCGCGGGCCAGCTCCTCGGCCAGCGCTTCGGCAGGCATGGCCATAATCGCGTCGAGCTCGGCGTCCACCTCGGGAATACGCTTCACCTTGAGCTTGCGCACCAGATCGCCGCGACACATCACATGTATCGGCTCACGCAGAGCGCACAGGTCATCGAGCGGATTCATGCGCGTCACCAGGATATCGGCGGCCTTGCCGCACTCGATCGTACCGGTCTCGCCGCCCAGCCCCAGGAGCTCGGCATTGACCTGCGTGGCCGTATGCAGCGCAAAGGCGCTGCTCACGCCCACGTACTTGGCAAAATAGGCCACCTCACGCCACATGTCGTACTGCGTCACGAACGGGCAGCTCGAATCTGTGCCAAGGCCCACCTTAACGCCAGCTTCCAGCGCCGCACGAGCACTCTCGATAATGCCCGAGCACACGATGTCGCCGTTCTTCTTTTGCGTGTCAGTCGAATGGGTCTTCCCCGGATCGAGCAACACAAACGGCAGCGCCGGGCTGATCGTGCAGGTAACGCTGGGCGCACGTCCCTCGAGCTGCGTGCCCGCGGCGCCACGGTACAGCTCCAGGATCTCGGGCGTCATCGGGGCACCGTGCTCGATCGTGTCGACCCCGGCCTCAAGCGCGGCCTTCACGCCCTCGGTGCTCTCGACATGAGCCATAACCGGCAGGCCCACCTCGTGCGCCGCCTTGCACGCCGCCGCGGCAACCTCCACCGGCATACGCAGCACGCCCGGCTCGCCCACCTCGGTCGCATCGAACACACCGCCCGTCACGAACAGCTTGATGACATCGGCACCGCGCGCATACAGGTCTCGCACCTGCTCGGCTGCCTCGACGGGGCTGTTGACCACCTGGGCGAACAAGCCCGCACCATGGCCGCCCGGCACCGTGACGCCCGTTCCCGGCGCTACCAGGCGCGGACCCTGATACTTACCGGCGTCGATAGCGTCGCGCACGGCAATGTCGGCAAACAGCGGGTCGCCCGCGCCGCGCACCGTGGTCACGCCGCTTGCCAGCTGCTGCTGGGCACTGCCCTTGAGGATGCGGCGCACGATGACACGGCCCACGGGATTATCGAGTTTCTTCATCAGTGCTCCCGCATCGCCGGCCGAGACAGGCTTGCCCGAGCCGCACAGGTGCACGTGCATATTGATGAGACCGGGCATGAGATACGCGCCACCCAGGTCGATAACCTCGGCACCTGCAGGCGCCTGCGCCACAGCACTCGGCCCCATCCAGGTGATGACGCCGCGCTCAACAGTCACGGCCATATCGGGTTGCGGCTCCATATGCTCCGAACCATCCAAAATGGTCGCATTGATAAACAACGTGGAACGATCGGCAGACGCCATATCGGGCTCCTCCCTCACGATTAACTTGAACATTTGTTCATTATCGCCCAGCGCGACAGGGTTGCTGCGGACATATCGGCTAACGGGAAGAAGAGAAGGGCGTGAGGATGAACAGACCAGCGCAGCGATGTTTCGGTCGTTCCAGCAAAACGTCTTGATCTGTAACAAGTGGACCGTCTTTAACCTTCCAAATGTTACAGATCGAGATTTTCGGTCGTGCGTCCAACCTTTGTCTCAATCTGTAACAGTTAGGTCAAGTTTTGGCCTGTAGATGTTACAGATTGAGATATTCTCCAGCCCCATCGTCAAACGTCTAAATCTGTAACAAGTAGACAGGTTTTCGGCCTCTAGATGTTACAGATTGAGATCTTTTAGCGGTGGCCAACCTTCTGTCTTGATCTGTAACAGTTACGAGGCCAAACGACCCCTTGTTGTTACAGGTTGAGACAAACTCGGCAGGAACAACCACATCCGCGTCAGCTGCGCCCCTCAGCGTCCATACCACTGGCGTCTCCATTCCTCAGCCAAATCGGCCCGTCGCGGAATACCCGCCAGTCTCATCTTCTCAACCAGCTTCCCCGGATTCTTGAGCTCATCAAACGTAAACCGAAGCACCTTGTGCCCGAGCATTGTCAGATGAGATTCCCGCTGACGCTCTGCCACGAATGGGTCAACCGACTCCCGACCCTCGCCGCTCTGCAAGGTGTACTTCCCCTTTCCGTCGAGCTCGCCGATGACACACGTCCCGTCCTCGAGCCGCCAAAAATAGTCGACGCGAAACACCTGGCTCGGATCGAGCGGGTCGCGAAACTCCACCTGCAGCTCCGGAACCGGAAAGCCGTACGCAATAAAGAATGCTCGGAACCGAGACTCGCCGCCGTTTTCAGACAGCCCGTCCGCATATGACGCAATCACTTGCGCCCTGCGATACCCGCGCCTGCCCTCGCAATCGGAGCGAAGACACTCGCACAGGTCATCGCGCGATACGCCCCTTGCCCTCAATGCAGAATCGGCAATCGCCAACCCGTAGGAGAACGGCGCACGCAGCAAGCAATCCTCCACCGTGCGCCAAAACGACGTCGCCTGCACGCCGTCGACTTGTTCAAGTGCGCCCGCCGCCTGCGGACGCAACAGCCGACATCCTGCACTCAGCGGCACCGAGCAACCTGTCTTAACAAGATATCGTGGCCCAAGCAGATCATTCGGCACCTCCAGACCCCACAAAAGTGCCGCGTCATAACCCCAAAACGCCCAATCGGGATGAAACTCTGCAAGCCCTTTGATGGTACGCAGCGCTCGCTCCGCCGGCGTCAGTACACCCCAATCATGTTGAAAGCAGAACAAATACGGCTCGGGCTCCGCAATATCATCGGTTCCCACATGACGCCGTAGCCACATGAGCTCGGCATTGTCATGCGTTGCGAGCAGCGCACCTTGCTCGGTCGCCTCCGTGAGTCGCGCGAGCATCCTATTCCGCGCCAACGTGTTGCGAGTCGTATGCTTGTGCTTGAAAACGGTATTAGACACTTCCATCACCACCACATCGGACAAATGAACCATCGTCACCGTTGCCTCCGCCGACAAATGTCTTGATCTGTAACAGGAAGACCGATTTTTGGCCTGTTGATGTTACAGATTGAGACATTCCCCCAGCCAGACGCCAAACGTCTCGATCTGTAACAGTAAACCGTTCTCCAGACCCCTAAACGTTACAGATTGAGACAAACCAGCGGCGCCCAAGCATTCGTCTCGATCCGTAACAGGTAGACCGGTTTTTTGTCCCCAAACGTTACAGATCGAGACATAAAGGCAGAAGGCGAGGCAGGCGACAACCGCCCATCCCCTACTCCCATTCTTGCTCGTAAATATTGAGCGACTTTACGTAACGCCCCTGGGCGCCCATGATGTCGCGGACCAGACGCAAGAAGAAGCTGATGCACGAGGTGTCAAAGCCGTCCTGCAGGTCCTCGGGATGCACCGCACCCGGCCCGTCGACCGCCGTGTCGTTCAGGCGCGCAATGTCATACAGGTAGAGCTGTCCCGCCGCAAGCCAGACATCGTCGACGGAGGCGAGGCGCACCGCAATCGCGCCGTCGCTCCAGTGCTCCCTCTGCACGATATGTGGGTCGTAGACATCAAAGCGATGATCGGTGCGTGTGTCCTTCAGCACGACCATGCCGGACGCAGGATTCTTGTCCAAAATGCCAAAGCGCGAGAAATACTGCGTATCACGCACCTGCTCGAGCCGCTTGAGCGAGGCAGGCGAAAGCGATGCCGGCGGCTCGTCAACATATAGCTCGAGCAGCGTTTTGCCTTGGCGATAGGGGCGCTCGAAGAGCAGCCAATCAGTAAACGCCATGTTGTAGGCCATGATTTCGTTTTGAGAAGGTTCCTCGCAATAGCTGAGCCACGGGTCGACGATAATCTCGAACTGCTCGCGCGCCGGCTCCAGGAATTGAAACTTCCGCAGCATCCAAAAATGGGCCATGTCGGCAATATCGTTGCCGACGGCTTCAGCCAGCTCTGCTCGGTCAAAAGCGTGGTCAGTCATGGCATCCTCCTCAAACTGATGGATCTCAATTTGAGCTTACGAGGAGGGTGGGCAGCCATGACCAGCACGGGCAAAATAGGCCTCCGACTGCAAACCAGATGCTGACCAAACACTTGACGAAAAGCTTGACCGAAAATGCGCACCGCAACAAAACCGCAGGTAAACATAGACGGCCAACCCGCCCTTTTGAGCCAAATGCCCGCAGCCACCACAGAAACAACAGTTGACCACAGCCCAAGAAGTCGACAAATGAACACCCGTACGTCGACAAACAAGCAAATCACTCGCAAATCCGCAAGGAGTGTCCCCGAATGCCGACAGAAAAGGAACGTCCCCAACTGCCGGCACTTAGGGACGTTCCTTTTGTGCCGGCAGTTAGGGACAGCCCTTGCCGATTCGATTGTTGAGTATCTCCGTGACTACTTTACAGCTCCAGCGCGTCGGCGACTTCGGCAGCGCAGGCCAGGGCATCGGCCATGGCACTCACCACGAGCGAGCTGCCGTTGCGGGCATCACCCGCCACATACACCGGCGCGGCATCCGCGGCGACACCCTCCGTGCGAGCCGCGAGATGCGAGCCCTCAGCAGCCATCACCGGCAGCGGACGACCAGCGGTGGCAACAGGCACGCTCACCGCATCGAACACGCCGTGCTCCGGACCCGTAAAGCCGCAGGCGATGAGCACCAGCTGCGCCGGCACCTCGTGCTCGGAGCCCGCGATGCGCTCGGGCTTTCCCGCCGACCAGTCCAGATCGACCACGCGCAGACCCGCAGCCGCACCCTTCTTGTCCAGCAGCACCTCGAGTGTATCCACGGCCCAGGCACGCATCTCGCCACCCATTGCAGCGATAGCCTCCTGCTGGCCGTAATCGGTCTTCTTAACGTTGGGCCACTGCGGCCAGGGGTTGCCTGCCGCGCGCTTATCGGGCGCAGCCGGCAAGAACTCAAACTGGCGCACGCTGCGCGCGCCCTGACGCACCGCGGTACCCACGCAGTCGTTGCCGGTATCGCCACCGCCAATGACCACGACGTCCAGGCCGCGCGCGTCAATAGCAGGCTCACCGCCATCGAGCACCGAGACGGTCGAAGCCGTCAGGTAGTCCACGGCGTACACCACGCCCGGGGCATCAACGTTCGCGGCCGAAAGAGCGCGCGGGGCACGGGCGCCGGCAGCCACCACGACGGCGTCAAAGTCGTCGAGCCTGGCGGTAACCTTGGGATCGCTCACGTCGGCGCCCAGCTCGAACACAATACCCAGCTCGCGCATGAGCGCCACGCGACGCTCGACCACAAACTTCTCGAGCTTCATGTTGGGAATGCCGTACATGAGCAGACCGCCCGGGCGGTCGTCGCGCTCAAACACCGTCACGCGGGCGCCACGACGCGCAAGCTCCCATGCCGCCACCAGGCCAGCAGGACCGGAGCCCACCACGGCGACCGTGGGCGCATCCTCCCCTGCCGGCTCAAAGCGGCGCGGGCCGCCGTTTGCCCATTCATGGTCGCTGATCGCACGCTCGTTATCGTGAATCGTCGTGGGTTGGCCGTCGACCGAGCCCAGGTTGCACGCGGCCTCGCACAGCGCCGGGCACACGCGGCTCGTGAACTCAGGCATGGGCGAGGTGAGCGACAGGCGCTCGGCAGCCTCATCCCAGCGGCCGCGGTACACCAGCTCGTTCCACTCGGGAATCAAATTGTGCAGCGGGCAGCCGCTCGGACGTGCCTTGCCAAAGCTCGCGCCCATCTGGCAAAACGCCACGCCGCACATCATGCAGCGGCTCGCCTGGGCGCGACGTGCGTCGTCATCGAGCTCCACGTACAGCGGATCGAAATCACGGCTGCGCTCCTCCACGGGGCGAAGCTCGTGGGTCACACGATCGATATCAAGAAAAGCACCGGGCTTACCCATGGCACTTACGCCTCCTTCTTGGTCGAAGCAACAGAGCTGGCAGCCACAGACGCAGCGCCAGCAGCACCGCCCGCAACATCGAAGCGAGCAACATCCGCGGCACTCGCGCGACCGGTCACAATGTCAAACGCCAGCTCCTCTGCCTGCGCATGCGTCTTGCCGGCAACCTCGCTCGCAGCGACAATCGCCAGCACGCGCTCGTACTCGGTCGGAATGACCTTCACAAAGTGCCTGTTCATCGTCTCAAAGCTGTAGAGCAGCTTGATGCCGCGCGGACTCTGCGTCGCGTCCACGTGCTCCTGGATGAGCTCGCGAATCTGTGCCAGCTCGCCGGCCGTCGGGGCTTTAAGCTCAACGCTCTCGTGGTTCACACGGGCATCGAGCGTGCCGTACTGGTCAAAGACATAGGCCACGCCACCCGTCATGCCGGCGGCGAAGTTCTGCCCGACCTCGCCCAGGATGAGCGCCAGACCGCCCGTCATGTACTCGCAGCCATGGTTGCCGCAGCCCTCGACCACCACGGTGGCACCGGAGTTGCGTACGCCAAAGCGCTGGCCGGCCAGACCGTTAATGAAGCCGCGGCCGCTCGTGGCGCCAAAGAACGCAACATTGCCCACGATGATGTTTTCGTCGAACTTGTAGGTCGCATGCGGGTTGGGACGCACCGACACCTCGCCGCCCGAAAGGCCCTTGCCAAAGTAGTCGTTAGCGTCGCCGCACACGTTGAGCGTCACGCCGCGCGGCAGGAACGCGCCAAAGCTCTGACCGGCCGAGCCATCGCAATCGATGGTGATGGAGCCGGCGGGCAGGCCCTCGGGATGTGCCTTGGTCACCGCGTTGCCCAGGATGGTACCCACGCAGCGGTTGACGTTGGCGATGTCGGCATGGAAGCGAATCGGGCGCAGGTGCGCACGGGCATCGGCCGTGTAGGGCACGAACAGCGTGGAGTCGAGCGTCTTGTTGAGCTCGCTGTCCGCGGCCATCTGGGGCAGGAAGTGACGACCGTCGGCACCCGGGATGTGGGCACCAAACTCACAGGTCGCGCTTGCAAGCACAGGCGACAGATCCAGCAGGTTAGCCTTGCGGTTGCCCGGGATCTCAATCTGGCGCAAGCACTCGGGATGGCCGACCATCTCGTCGACGGTGCGGAAGCCCAGGCTCGCCATGACCTCGCGCAGCTGCTCGGCAACAAAGAGCATAAAGTGCTCGACGTGCTCGGGCTTGCCGCGGAAGCCGCGACGCAGGCGGCAGTTTTGCGTGGCGATGCCGGCGGGGCAGGTATCCTGCTGGCAGTCGCGCTGCATGAGGCAGCCCATCGAGATGAGCGGCATGGTCGCAAAGCCAAACTCCTCGGCGCCCAGCAGGCAGGCAACGGCGACATCGGTACCGTCCATGAGCTTGCCGTCGGCCTCGAGCACCACGCGCGAGCGCAGGCCGTTTTGCAGCAGCGTCTGTTGAGCCTCGGCAAGACCGAGCTCCAGCGGCAGACCGGCGTGCCAGATAGAGTCGCGCGCAGCGGCACCCGAGCCGCCGTTGTGGCCGCTGATCAAGATCTTGTCGGCAGCACCCTTGGCCACACCGGTGGCGATGGTGCCGACGCCCGCCTCACTGACCAGCTTGACCGACACGCGCGCGCCGGGGTTGGCGTTCTTAAGGTCGAAGATGAGCTCGGCCAGGTCCTCGATAGAGTAGATGTCGTGGTGCGGCGGAGGCGAGATCAGGCCGATGCCGGGCGTGGACTGACGGACCTCGGCGATCCAGGGGTAGACCTTCTTGCCGGGTAGGTGGCCGCCCTCGCCGGGCTTGGCGCCCTGGGCCATCTTGATCTGAATCTCAAAGGCGCTGCAAAGATAGCGGCTCGTCACGCCAAAGCGCGCACTTGCCACCTGCTTGATTGCGGAGTTCTTGGAGTCGCCGTTGGCCAACGGGGTCTCGCGACGTGGATCCTCGCCGCCCTCGCCGGAGTTGGAACGGCCGTGCAGGCGGTTCATGGCGATGGCCATGCACTCGTGTGCCTCTTTGCTGATGGAACCATACGACATGGCGCCGGTGTTAAAGCGGCGGACAATGTTGAGCGCGGGCTCGACCTCGTCGAGTGCCACCGGAGTGTGGCCGCTGGCATCAAAGTCGAGCAAGTCGCGCAGGCGCACGGCTCGGCCGGTGCGGTGCAGGCGGGCGCTGTACTCCTTAAAGGTGTCGTAGCTGTCCTCGCGGCAGGCGGTCTGTAGCAGGTAGACGGTCTGCGGGTCGATAAGGTGATCCTCGCCGCCGAGCGGGCGCCACTTGGTCAGGCCCAGCGTGGGCAGCTGCTCAGGTGCCGGGCTCTTGAGGATGGCAAGCGCGGCGTCGTAGCGCTCGTTCTGTTCGCGCTCGACGTCCTCGACACCCATACCGCCCACGCGGCTCACCGTGCCTGCGAAGTACGCATCAACGAACTCCGTGGTAAAGCCCACGGCCTCAAAGATCTGCGCGGAGTGGTAGCTCTGCACCGTGGAGATGCCCATCTTGGACATGATGGAGACGATACCGGCGGTCGCGGCCTTGTTGTAGTTGTCGATGCCCTGCTCGGCCGTCACGTCCAGGTCGCCGCGTGCCGCCAGATCGCGGATGCACGCGTGCGCGTTGTACGGATAGATGCCGCTCGCGGAGTAGCCCACCAGCGCCGCAAAGTCGTGCGGGGACACGGCGTCGCCGCACTCCACAACGATGTCGGCAAAGGTGCGCACGCCGGCGCGGATCAGGTGGTTGTGAACGCAGCCCACGGCGAGCAGCGACGGCACGGGCACCTCGCCCGCGGCAGCGCGGTCGCTCAGCACCACGATGTTCACGCCATCGCGAACCGCGGCCTCGACGTCCTCGGCAAGCTGCTTGAGTGCAGCCTGCAGCGCGCCCTCGCCCGCGTCGCGGCGATACACGGCACGGAAGCGGCGGGTCTTAAAGCCCACGCGGTCGATGGCACAGATGCGGTCGAACTCTTCCTCGTTGAGCAACGGGCGCTCCAGACGCACCAGCTGGCAAGCGGCGCGGGAGTCCTCGAGTAGGTTGCCGTGGTTGCCCAGGTAGAGCGTGGTCGAGGTGACCATATGCTCGCGCAGGGCGTCGATCGGCGGGTTCGTGACCTGGGCGAACAGCTGATAGAAGTAGTCGTAGAACGAGCGCGTCTTCTTGGACAGGCAGGCCAGCGGAGCATCGATGCCCATCGAGGCGAGCGGGGCCTTGCCCTGCTGGGCCATGGGGCGCACGACCTCGTCGACGTCGTCCCAGTGATAGCCGAGCTTTGCCATGCGCACGGCGGCGGGCACCTCGGCGTCCTCGGCCGGCGTTGCAGCAGCGGGCTTGTCGAGCGCGTCGACGGTCAGCGTCTCCTCGGCGATCCAGTCGCGGTAGGGCTTTTCCTTGGCATAGCGGGCGCGCAGCTCGTCGTTGTAGATCACGCGGCCGCGGGCAAAGTCAACCTCGAGCATCTGGCCCGGTCCCAGGCAGCCGCTCGTCAGGATGTTCTCGGGGCGCACCTCGATGGTGCCCACCTCGCTCGCCAGCATAAAGCGGCCATCACGCGTCACGTAGTAGCGGGCCGGGCGCAGGCCATTACGGTCGAGGGCGGCGCCCAAGGTACGGCCGTCGGTAAAGGCGATGGCGGCAGGTCCGTCCCAGGGTTCCATGAGCATGGACTGGTAGGCGTCGTAGGCGCGGCGCTCCTCGCTCAGGCTGTCGTTGTGGTCCCACGGCTCGGGCAGCAGCATGGATGCGGCGCGCGTGAGCGGACGACCGTTCATAACCAGGAACTCGAGCACGTTGTCCAGAATCGCGGAGTCGGAGCCCTCACGGTTGATAATGGGCATCACGCGCTCAAGATCGTGCTGGAGCACGGGGCTGTACAGGTTGGGTTCGCGGGCGCGGATCCAGTTGACGTTGCCCTTGAGGGTGTTGATCTCGCCGTTGTGGATGATAAAGCGGTTGGGGTGCGCGCGCTCCCAGCTGGGCGTGGTGTTGGTGGAGTAACGCGAGTGGACGAGTGCCACGGCCGTCTTGACGGCGGCGTCGTTGAGGTCGATGAAGAAGCGGCGCATCTGCGTGGCGACGAGCATGCCCTTGTACACGATGGTGCGCGAACTCATGGAGCACACGTAGAAGATCTTGTCGCGGAGGGCGAACTCGGCGTCGGCCTTCTTCTCGATGGTGCGGCGGCACACGTACAGGCGACGCTCAAAGGCGTCACCGGCGGGCGTGTCGTCGGGGCGGCCCAGGAAGGCCTGCAGGATGGTAGGCATGCAGGCGCGTGCCGTCTCGCCCAGGTCGTGCGGGTCGACGGGCACCTCGCGCCAAAAGAGCAGCGGCACGCCAGCCTCGGCGCAGCCCTCCTCAAACACGCGACGGGCATCCTCTACGCCCTTGTCGTCCTGCGGGAAGAACAGCATGGCCACGCCATAGTCGCCCTCTGCCGGCAGAATCTGGCCGCACTTTTGAGCCTCTTTGCGGAAAAAGTGATGCGGAACCTGAAACAGGATGCCAGCGCCGTCGCCGGTGTTCTTCTCGAGTCCGGTGCCGCCGCGGTGCTCCAAGTTGACCAGAATGGACAGCGCGTCGTCCAGAATCTGGTGATGGCGCTCGCCGTTGATATCGGCAAGCGCGCCGATGCCACATGCATCGTGGTCGAATTCGGGGCGATAAAGGCCCTGCTGCTGAGCGGAATCTGCCTGCATCGCGATCCTCCCCTAGTTATTAGACAGTCAGTTGAATAGGCATACTAGGAGCATCGCCGGCCCGTTGTGTTTCCCACCCGTTTCGAAACAATCGCGTAACGCACGTCACAAATGGTCTCCCGGGGACGGCAGGGCTGCGTATTGTCTCGATCTGTAACACGAGGAGCCCATTTGGACGTCTAACTGTTACAGATTGAGATTTTCTGCAGGACGGGTGTCGTTTGTCTAAATCTGTAACAGATAGAGCCAACTTCGACCCCCAGATGTTACAGATTGAGACAATTCCCTTTGCACCAACCATGCCTAAAATCACATTTTTGTTAGTCTTGGTAAACTTTTGAGTCTAAAACGGGTATCCTTTGCGGCGTCAAGCAAACGGCACGCACACCGTGCCAGATCAAGGAGGCCCCCATGGCACACCAAGCAGAGCAGCAGACGATGCAACTCGTCCTTATCCGTCACGGAGAATCCGAGTGGAACAAGCTCAACCTGTTCACCGGCTGGACCGATGTCGAACTCACCGACACGGGCCGCGAAGAGGCGGCGGCAGGCGGCCGCGCCCTCAAAGAGGCGGGTTTCGACTTTGACATCTGCTACACCTCGCGCCTCAAGCGCGCGATCCACACCCTCAACATCGTGCTCGGCCAGATGGACCGCGAGTGGCTGCCCGTCATCAAGTCCTGGAAACTCAACGAGCGTCACTACGGCGCGCTGCAGGGTCTCAACAAAGCCGATGCCGCCGCAGAGCACGGCGATGAGCAGGTGCTCATCTGGCGCCGCTCCTTCGATGTCTGCCCGCCGGCACTCGAGCCGGGCGACACGCGCGACCCCCACACCCAGGAGCAATACCGCGACATCGCCCCCGACCAGCTGCCCTACACCGAGTGCCTCAAAGACACAATCGCCCGCGCCTGGCCCTATTTTGAGGACGAGATTCGCCCCCAGATGCTCGCCGGCAAACGCGTGCTCATCGCCGCGCACGGCAACTCCCTGCGCTCGCTCGTCATGAAGTTTGAGCATCTCACGCCCGAGGAAATCCTCAAGGTCAATATCCCCACCGGCGTGCCGCTCGTCTACACCTTCGACACCGATTTCAACGTCCTCGACAAGCGCTACATCGGTGACCCGGCGACCATCGCCGCCAAGATCGATGCCGTTGCCAATCAGGGCAAGGCGCACAAGTAGTCCCATCTTTAGCTCAGCGCGCGGCACCGCACGATCCCAGCGCAGCGCCGCGCCGTCCGCACGCAGGAGCCGACCATGCTCAACCATCTCAAACAACACTATGGTTCGCGCCGTACCGGAGGCCACGGCGGCCTGGACATCGCCCGGCACATCGGCCCCGGGCTGCTCGTCACCGTCGGCTTTATCGATCCGGGCAACTGGGCCTCCAACATGGCCGCGGGCTCGCAATTTGGCTATGCGCTACTGTGGGTGGTCACGCTGTCTACGATTATGCTGATCGTCTTGCAGCACAACGCAGCGCACCTGGGCATCGCCACGGGCGCCTGCCTTGCCGAGGCCACGACCCGCCATCTCCCCCGCACCGTCGGACGCGCCGTGCTCGTCAGCGCATATCTCGCAACCGTCGCCACCGCCATGGCCGAGGTCCTGGGCGGCGCGATCGCACTCCAGATGCTCTTTGGGCTGCCCGTGCGCGCCGGCTGCGTCATCGTAGCGGCGGTATCGATAGCGATGCTCATGACGAGCTCCTACAAACGCGCCGAGCGCTGGATCATCGCCTTCGTTGGCATAGTGGGCCTGTCGTTTTTAGCCGAGCTCGCGCTGGTCAAAGTCGACTGGCCGCAAGCCGCCGCAGGCTGGATCACACCCAGCATGCCCACCGACTCACCTGCAATTGTCGTCAGCATCCTGGGCGCAGTCGTTATGCCCCACAATCTCTTTCTGCACTCCGAGGTCATCCAATCCATGCACTTCGAAGGCCAAGGTGAGCAGGTTATCGAGGAGCGCCTTCGCTACGAGTTCTTCGACACGCTCTTTTCGATGGGCGTGGGCTGGGCAATCAACTCGGCGATGGTCATCCTGGCCGCGACGACCTTCTTTGCCCACGGCATCGTCGTAGACGACCTCGCCGTCGCGGCCGCCACGCTCTCGCCCATCCTGGGCCCGGCAAGCTCGATCATCTTTGCCGTGGCGCTGTTGTTCGCAGGCCTCTCGAGCAGCGTGACGGCGGGCATGGCGGCCGGCACCATTACGGCCGGCATGTTCGACGAAGAATACGACATCCACGACCGGCACTCCTCGATTGGCGTGGCGCTCTGCTTTGCCGGCGCAGTTGCCGCCTGCCTGGTCGTTTCGAATCCCTTTGAGGGCCTCATCTGGAGCCAGGCACTGCTGTCGCTCCAGCTACCGATCACGGCCTTCGTGCTCATACGACTCACCAGCTCGCGCCGCGTCATGGGCAAATACGCCAACTCGCGCCCGCTCAACGCGCTGCTCATAGGGATTGGCGTCGTCGTAACGGCGCTCGACGCCGTGCTGCTGGCAGGGATGTAACGAAACTGCACGCCCGCCCAGCCAAACGTCTCAATCTGTAACAGATGGAGCCAATTTCCGCCCCTTGCTGT
>CAKUGT010000001.1 GCA_934654795.1 uncultured Collinsella sp. | reverse complement strand
CTCTCACTCGTGGGGTCCATGCTCATCTTCTGCGTCGGCGTCAACCTTATCCGACCTCAGACCTTCCGCACGGCCAATATGCTTCCCTCCGTCGTCATCGCCGTCATATACGCCCTCCTGTTCTAAATCGATCAACGCAGCGGTATCTCGAACATCTGTTTGATGCTGTGCTATGATATGAGGTCACCGTAGCTGCGTTCGAGAGGAGGAGCGGTGGCCGACCAGGACATCAAGATGCTCATCGAGCGCATTATGGCCGAGGCCCGGACCCATCAGTCCGCCCGCTTCTCAAACGAAATCTACGCTGACGAGCCGATTCTCAAAACCGGCCGACAGATGCAGAATTTCCTCCCCGACCAGTACCGTAAAATGCGCGAGATATCGCGCTGGCAGGATGACCCCAAGGGCGGTGCGGGCCGCTGGCTTTCGGAAGCCGAGCTTTTTTACCGCCAGGGCCTGCTGATGGCCGACTTTGAGGACGACTGTCCCTACAACGGCACCTTTAAGTCGTACTTTCCCACCTACAACGCCATGAGCGACCGGCAACTGCGCGGCTACTTTACCTGGCGTGCCCAAGTGCGCCGCGGAACCGTCGAGGAAACGTCTACGTCCTTTGCCTTTCTGTATCTCTATGAGCTGATCTGCGGCATTGGCGTAGATAATCCACTCGATGGTTTTAACAAGATCAAGGCTTTTTGGGATGTCTATCGCGCCTTCGAGCCCGGCATCGACCGGTTTGCGCGCGTGTGGCTGCAAGATTACGCCGTGTTCCACGGGCTCGACCCCAAGCTGCTTCGCGACTCTAAAACCGTCATGTTCGATAACGCCCTTATCGAACTGCGGCGCGCGGCACGAGACCTTGTACCGGCACCGGCACCGTCCGGCCAGACCCCTAAGCGTCGCAAAACCTCCGAGCCCACGCTCCCCCTTCCGCCCGATGAGGTGCGCGAGGAGCGACTCATGGCCGCCATCAACGCCCTCTCCACGTACAACCTAAGTAGCTCGCGGCTCGACCGCAGCCACCACCGCGATCTGCGCCACGTGGTGTGCGCTGTGTATGTCCGCATGGCGCGCTACTATGATACGCACCGAAAGACCGGCATCGTGGCGAGTTTATTTGGGGAGGAGACGGCAATGCCCTACACCATGTTTGCCTCGGCCGTATTCTTTGCGCCCGAGCGCCACGAGGACTGCGAATACCGTCTGGACCCCATCCATATCTACCGTTGCCAAAACGGTTTTTGGGAATGCATGCGGATTCACGGCAGCAGACAAAAGAGCAGCAAACTTGGCGAGATGATGCGCGCCTGCGACCAACGCCTGCGCCTGGCCCTGGACCCCGCCCATCCCCTGAAGGAAGAAAAGGTCCCCAAATATCTGGCCAAGATTATCGATGACGAGATTGTGGCATGGCTTTCGTGGGACGCCGCACACCAGCCCGTCAAGATCGATATCGATTTGAGCCAGCTGGGGCACATTCGGAGCGCTGCCGCACAAACGCGCGAAGCGCTTTTGATCGACGAGGAACGCGAGGACGGCGCGTCCGCAGAAGCCGAGGCAGCGGACTCAGGGCAACCGGAAGCCGAGCCCGTAGCCGACGCGACGGTCGAGGCGGTCGCGGCGGCCGCAGGGCAGGACGAGTCCGACGAGCCGACCATATCCACCGAACAGTTTGGTGTCGTGGCACCGCTTCTCGCGCCGACGCCCGCGTTCGCAGCTGCTGCGCCCGCTGACGCCACGAACGAACTCGCGCCCGCCGCAGACGCCTATCTCCGCGCGCTGCTCGAGCACAACGCAGTACAGGCGGAATCAGCGGTAGCGCAATCGGGGCAGAGCGAGGACATGCTCGTCGATACCATCAACGAGGCGCTCTTTGACCTGGTGGGCGACACCGTAATTGAATTTAGCGCGGCAGGGCCGCAGATTATCGAGGACTACGAAGCAGACGTGAGAGGATACCTAGACCATGAGTGATACCGCATCCGCAGCACCTCGCGTGCCCAAGCGCGTCGCTGCCGTCATTCTCAACTCGCTCAAGGGCGGCGTGGTCCCGCGCATCGGCCTTCCTTACATCACCGTAGGGCGCGAGGTCGAGATCCGCGCCCTGCTCACCGATCTGAGTCTCATCGCCGACGGTGGCGCGAGCTTCCGCTTTCTGGTCGGTCGTTACGGCGCCGGCAAGAGCTTTTTGCTCCAGACTATCCGCACGCACGCCATGGGCGAGGGATTCGTCGTCGCTGATGCCGACCTGTCGCCCGAGCGCCGCCTGCAGGGCGGTCAGGGACAGGGCCTTGCCACCTACCGCGAGCTCATCCGCAATATATCGACCAAGACGCGCCCCGAGGGCGGTGCGCTCAACCTTATTCTGGATCGCTGGGTCGCCTCGTGTGCCGACGTCGACGAGTCGGTCGTCAATGCCCAACTGGCCCCGCTCGAGGAGATGGTCCACGGCTTCGACTTCACCCGCATGCTCCGCCGCTATCGCATGGCCGCATCCGGGGGCGACGAAGAGGCCATGAGCCGCGTGACCAAATGGATTCGCGGCGAATACCGCACCAAGAGCGAGGCACGCGCCGAGCTGGGCTCCTCGACCATCATCAGCGATGACGACTGGTACGACTACGTCAAACTCATTGCGCGCTTTTTGGTCTGCAGCGGCTACAAGGGCATGCTGGTGCTCATCGACGAACTCGTGAATCTGTATAAGATTCCCAACGCCATCACGCGCCAATACAACTACGAGAAGATCCTGACTATGTACAACGACACGCTCCAGGGCAAGGCGCAGTACCTGGGCATGATCATGGGCGGCACGCCAACCTCCATCGAAGACCGCCGCCGCGGCGTGTTCTCCTACGAGGCCCTGCGCAGCCGACTCGCTCAGGGCCGCTTTGCGCGCGAAGACCTTAAGGACATGCTCGCGCCCATCATCCGCCTGCAGCCACTCACCTACGAGGAGCTACTGGTGCTCATCGAAAAACTCATGCAGATCCATGCCGGCTACTTTGGCTGGACGCCCACGCTTGCCGAAAACGACTTGGTGGACTTTCTCAAGATTGAGTTCGGCCGCGTGGGAGCCGATACGCACTTGACGCCGCGTGAGGTTATCCGTGACTTTATCGAGCTGCTCGATATCCTGTGTCAGAACCCCGATGCAAATGTGGCCGAGCTGCTGCAAAGCGTCGGCGGCGACGCGCTGGCGCCGGCAGCCGCAACAGGCGACACCGGCACCGCAGGCGGCGACCGCAACTTCGCCGAGTTCACCATCTAACCTACCAAAAAGGGACAGGTTTATTTTGGCAGGTTTTATCTGGGCAAACGTTGAAGCAGTAATGCAGCAAGCCGTTGCCAGCCGCGTTGAGAGATTCGTTGTTGAAAGGAGGCCCCGTGAACGCCTTTGACCGCTACGCCCCGTTTATCCAAGACTTCATCTACTCCCACGATTGGGAGAGCTTGCGCTCTATCCAGGTTGCGGCGGCAGATGCCATCTTCAACACACAGGACAATGTGCTCCTGACGGCATCCACGGCTTCCGGCAAAACCGAGGCGGCCTTCTTTCCCATCCTGACCGAGTTTTGGGAGAACCCGCCCGCAAGCGTGGGCGCCCTCTACATTGGCCCCCTCAAGGCGCTCATCAACGACCAATTCGTCCGCCTCAACGACCTGTGCGAAGAAGCCGATATCCCCGTCTGGCACTGGCATGGCGATGTCTCGCAATCACACAAGGCCAAACTCATCAAAAAACCGAGCGGCATCCTACAGATTACGCCCGAGTCGCTCGAGGCGCTCCTAATCCATAAGCACATGGCGATCCCGCGCATGTTTTGCGACCTGCGCTATGTGGTTATCGACGAAGTCCATTCGCTCATGCGCGGCGACCGCGGCGGGCAGACGCTCTGTCTTATCGAGCGCCTCTCGCGCATGGCAGGCGTGCAGCCCCGCCGCATTGGCCTTTCGGCCACCATCGGCGACCCCGAGCGCACGGGCGCCTTTCTCTCGCAGGGAACGGGGCGCGACTGCGTTATCCCCCGCTTTGAGGAACCGCGCCGCGTGTGGCGCATCTCCATGGAGCACTTCTACAACTCGGGCCCCCAGGCTCAGCAACGAGGATTCGTAGGCACAGGTCCACAAGAAGCCGAGGTGCTTGCTTGCGAGCGTATTGAGACGGCGGCGCCCGCGGCGCTGCCCGCATCCGGACAAGACATGTGCCACAGCGGACAGCTTGCACAGGAAGAACGCCGTCAACGTCGCGAGCAGGCGCGGGGCAAGGCCGCTCCCAAAGACCGTCGCACTTCCTCGGCCCCCGAGGGCGAAGTCGACATCCCACGAGCGACCGAGCAGGCGCTTCTCAACCCCACCGACACGGCGCCCGACAACGCCGACCCCGGTATGGGCTATATCTTTGAGCATACGCGCGGCCGCAAGTGCCTGGTCTTTGCCAACTCGCGCGAGGAGGCAGAGGCCGTGTGCTCCATGCTGCGCAGCTACTGCGAGAGCCGGCACGAGCCCGACCGCTTTCTCATCCATCACGGCAACCTTTCGGCATCGCTACGCGAGACGGCCGAGGAGCTCATGCGCGACGAGGAGCAGGCGCAGACAACCGTCACCACCTCTACGTTGGAGCTCGGTATCGATATCGGCCGCCTGGAGCGCGCCTTCCAGATTGACGCGCCGTTTACCGTTAGCTCCTTTTTGCAGCGCATGGGGCGCACAGGCCGTCGCGATCTTCCGCCCGAGATGTGGTTTGTCATGCGCGAGGAAGAGCCCGAGCCGCGCACGATGATGCCCGAAACCATTCCCTGGAAGCTCCTGCAGGGTATCGCGCTCGTACAACTCTATCGCGAGGAAAAGTGGGTCGAGCCACCCGAGCTCGATCGTCTCCCCTACAGCCTGCTCTATCACCAGACTATGTCGACCCTCGCCAGCACCGGCGAGCTCACGCCGGCCGAACTTGCCCAGCGCGTGCTCACGCTCAGCTATTTCCACCGTGTCTCGGCAGGCGATTACCGTGTGCTGCTACGTCACCTCATTAAGATCGACCATATCCAGGTCACCGAAGGTGGCGGGCTCATAGTGGGTCTCGCGGGCGAGCGCATCATCAACAACTTTAAGTTCTACGCCGTGTTCCAGGAAAACGAGGAGTTTACCGTCCGGAGCGAATCGGCCGAGCTGGGCACGATCGTTAATCCGCCCCCGCCCGGTGAGCGCATCGCCATCGCCGGACACTGCTGGATTGTCGAGGAAGTGGACTGGAAGCGTCATACCGTCTTTGCCACGCAGGTCAAGGGCCGTGTGCCGGCCTACTTTGGCGACTGCCCCGGTGACATCAATACACACGTACTCGAGCGCATGCGTAAGGCGCTCAACGAGCACACGGCATATCCATACCTTATGGGTAACGCACGGGCCCGTCTGGCGCAGGCTCGTCATACAGCTGAGCTCTCGGGTGCGGGAACCAAGCCGCTCATTAACCTGGGCGGCGACACCTGGGTGCTCTTCCCCTGGCTGGGCAGCTACGCCTTTTTGGCACTCGAGCGCATGCTCAAGATTAAGTGTGCCGCGGAGCTGGGCCTTCGCGGACTCGACCCGTCACGCCCGTACTTTATGCAGTTTAAGATGAAGGCCGACGAGGAGACGTTCTTTGAGGTGCTCGCCGCCGAGGCCGAGAAAGACTTCGATCCCATCGAGCTCGTCTATCCTGGCGAGGTGCCTTACTTTGACCGCTACGACGAGTTTGTTCCCGAAGAGCTCGTGCGCAAGGGCTTTGCCGAAGGCGTGCTCGACATAGAGGACATGAAGCAGCGTGTCCGCAGCTGGCGTGACCACGCCTAAGACCAGTCTTTTTGGGACGGGGAGACTTATTTGTCGTGGAGGGCAGTGCCGAGGAAGCCAGCGTCGAAGGGCACGGCTTCGGCAAAGGCATAGTCGCCGTCGCTGGCGATGAGCAGGTAGTTCTCCTCGCCGCCGAACTCCGCATCGCCACACGGGACCACCCAGGCATGGGCGAACACCTCAAGCGCCGCGGCAGCGCAGTCGCGCAGGAACGTCACGTCGCTCCCCTTGTTCGCGCTCACGATATTGGCAACATAGATGCCCCCAGCGTTCAGGCTACCTCGCACCAACCGCAACGCCTCAACCGTCGCCAGCGCGCGTACGGGCTCGGCACCGCCGAAGCAATCGCTCGCGACCACGTCGTAGCGACGATGGCCCACGCTCGTCACACCCAGATACGAACGCGCCTCAGCGGTTATCACCCGTAGGCGATCGCCCGCCTCGCGCTCCAACTCGTCTAGGTAGAACCAGCGACGCGCCAGACGCGTAATCTCTGCGTCATACTCGATGACGTCCATGCGCAAGCCCTCGTGTGACATCAGAGCGAACTTAGGATAGGCAAACCCACCGCCGCCCAGCATAAGCATGCGGTCGATACCGTGACCATAAGCGTCACGCATTGCGCCCTCGGCCTCAAACACGTCGTCAAACGTACGATAGTACGCAAAGACGGGCTCCGCCCAACGCTCGCCAACGTAGCTTGCGCTTTGGTAGACGCCGCCTTGCACGAGCACACGGACCTCGTCACCGCTCTCATCGTGCATGCGCTTCACGCGCGCCAACCCATTGCGGGTTCGCGCAACCTGCAGACAGGCAGCACGAACAGCGACGGCGGCCGCACCAAGCGCCGCGGCTCCCAGAGCAACGCCGGCAACGACGCCAGCAGAAACACTCGGCTTGTTCATCTAGAGCTCCTTTTGCAGATAGAGTCCGTGGTCGTAGAAACCCAAATGGCGATAGTACTCGCGCGTACCGATCGCGCTAATCACGTTAATGCGCGCATAACCCGCATCACGGGCAATCTCGCACGCACGCTCCACGAGCAGACGCCCCAACCCGTGATGCTGCGCCGCCTGGCCCTGGTCGCCCACGCGTGCCGCCATGCCATACACGTGCACCTCGCGAATCATCGCCTCGTCCGGCGTCGTTGGCAATTCATCCGCATGCGCGGCTACAAACGCATGGTCGGGCAGCGACAACCGCAAAAAGCCCGCGATTTTGCCCTGCGGTGTCACCCACTGCAAAAAGCGCTCGTGCGTCACCGGCGTCTCGTACGCCACTTTCTCGTCAAGGGCCAACTCGTCCAGGTCGGCCCCCGCCGTGCTGATCTCGCGATAGCGGATCTCGCGCACCGTCGCGCCTTCTCCACGAGCCGTCAAGCGGTTTTCGACCAGCTGACGTAGGTTGGGCTTCTTGTTGCCTACCATGATGTCATCGGAGCTAAAGTCACGAATCATACGGCTAATGCGGCAGAACGCCGGCGTCACCACAATGTCGTCGGCAAGTACATCGAGCAGCTCGTCCTCGGTATAGGGTCGCCACTTGCCACGCTCGTAGCAGCCCACCAGACGCGAGCCCTCGATGAGCGCACACGGATAGACCTTGACCTCGTCGGGCATAAAGGCCCCCTCGGTCATAAAGTGCTCGTAGTCGCGCTTGTCCCCCTCGGGCGTGGCGCCCAGCAAGTTGAGCATAAAATGCGCGTGGATCTTAAAGCCAAACAGGCGCGCAAGCGAAAACGCCCGTTCAATCTGCGCCACCGAAATGCGACGCTCGTTGATATCGAGCAGGTGCTGGTCGAGACTCTGGATGCCCATCTGAATCTTGGTGCAGCCCAAACGACGGATGAGCGTGAGCGCCTGCGGCGTTACGGCATCGGGGCGCGTCTCGATAACGAGCCCCACCACGCGATGCTTCGCCGTCTCGTTGATGCGCTGCTGCCGCTCAAGCTCCTCCATCGTCGCCGTCTGCCACTCGGCGACCTCGCCCCAGGGCGCACCGGGGCCATAGAGCTTTCGCACCGCACGGTTATAGCCACCAACGGCAGCATCCACACGCTCCTGCTCGTCGGCAACGCCGGCAGCGAGCTCGGCCTCGTCTGTCGCAATGCCGGCGGCCCGATAGCGCTCGCGACGCCCCGCTACCACCGGCGGCAGGGCATCGGCGGGAGCGTCATCGAGCAGACGCCCCGCCTCGACACGACTGATACCCGGACGCGCCAGCATGGGATTAGCCGCCACGCCGGCGACGGCATCGTCATTGAGCGCGCGGAAGAGCTCCGACATAAACCACGTCTGATAGCCTTGCGGATAGTCACTCCAGGTGCCACCGAGCACGATGAGCTCGATCTTATCGGTCGCATGACCCATCTGCGAAAGCGCCGTCAAACGGGCACTCACCTGCAGATACGGGTCGAAGCAGTTTTGCTCCGCACGGGCACACGCCGGCTCGGCGTGCAGATAGCTCTTGGGCATGCGCAGGTCGTTGGGGCAAAACAGGCAATCGCCCGAGCACGGCCACGGCTTGGTGATGACGGTAATGGTCGCCACGCCCGAGGCCGTTCGGCGCGGTTTCATGCGCAGCACCTGCAGCAGCTGACGCTCCAGCTCGGCATCGACATTCCATGCCGCCCAACGAGCCGGCTCCTCACGTTTAACCCGCTGGTAGAACGGCAGCAGTCGGCGCTTGGCCAGGTCTCGTTTGTCGGCACCCTCGCGGCGCGCCTCGGCATGTATCAGTTTGACGAGGGTCTTGTCGTCCACGGCCTCGCCACGACGCAGGACCTCGAGTATGTTCAAGATAATCTGTTCCATGTCCCCATTGTAAAGGCAAAGGCGCCGGAGCCAACCTCGGCGCCGGCGCCTCCATCAAAGAGCATGCCTATATGCACCGATCTCCGAAAACCGCATGTCACTCCGGATCGAACGACATGTCGCCCGAACCGACCTTAAAACGATACGTGGCAGACTTATCACCGTTGTCGAATTCAAGATTCAATATGGTCTCGCCATCGTAGCCAAGCGGAAGGAAATCGCTCTCGAAGTCACCGCTGCCCACGGTGAGGCTCGCCTTAAAGCCCGTAGAGTTCGGAACCGTTATCTCCACATCGCCCGAGTCCACGCTTACGTCCATCGACTTCGCGGGGGCCTGGTAGAGCTCGAACGTCACATCGCCCGAACCTACCTTGGCATTCAGGGTGTCGGTTACAGTACCCGCAAACTCGATGTCTCCCGAGTCCAAAGTCAGGTTGACGTCATGACACGCAATGTCCGTGACCGTCAGATCGCCCGATCCTACATTCGCCGTAATGCCCACCAGGTTATCCGCAACATCTCGCGGCAGCTCAATGGTAATTGTGCGGTCAATCGCGCGCTTATCATCGTAGTCGAACTGACTAATCTTGAGCGTAGAGCCCTTGACCTCAGTAAGGTTCCGGGTAGCCGCATCAGAGGCAGACGTCCCCTTCGCAACGCGACCGCTTTCGATAACACGCACCGGGCCGCCTGAGACGTGTTTGACCTCGACCGTGCCCGACGTCACGTCCAAGTCGAGCGATTGGAACGCGTCGGCATCAAACGTTTCGCTCGAAAGCCGCTGAGGCCGAGCGGAATAGTTACCGCTATCCAAGAGATCATCGTCGTCAAACATATCGTCAAAATCAGACAAATTGCCAGATAGAATACCGGTCGTACGCACCATATCGGAATGAGCCAATAGCCGCGAAATGCCAAAGACAAGTCCGATGATGAGCACGAACGCTCCGATGCCAACGCCCAAGCGTACCTTGGATTCATGCGAAAGCTTCATCATTCATCACCTTCTTTGGCACTCGGCTCAGCGGTAGTCGCGGTAGCCACGTCAGCATCAACCGGAGCGGAAACATTCTGAGCACTAGCGTCCACCGGCGCCGGACCGACCCGAATATCCCCGCGCGCCCAATCGCCATCGAGCGCACGCGCCACCCAGTGATAAATGGGGATCGTAAAGAAAATCAGAGCGGCAAAGGGGGCGCCACCAAACAGGAACATCAGCAAAAAGAACAACAGCCAGCACACGGCCCAATACGGAAACGACTGGAACGGGCCTTTCACCGGAGTCGAGCCAACCGCAGCACCACTCGTCGCCTGCGCCGTAGCGGCATTGGCGGCCTGCGCACTCCAGCTTGCCGCTTGCGCCGCCTTGGCGGCGGCGTCACTCGCCTGTGTTGCCGCCTCGGTGGCGCGTGCCGCCGCCTCATGGGTACGGGCGCGCTCTGCCGCCTCGGCCTCGCGCTGACGGGCGCGGTCCTCGTTCTCAAACTCGATATCGTCCTCAATCTCGTCGCTCGGATTGAGCAGCTCGTCCAGACTCACGCCATAGAGCTTGGCGAGCGAGATCAGGTTCTCGGTATCGGGCGAGCTCTCCGCGCGCTCCCATTTACTGACCGCCTGGCGCGACAGCCCCAGCTTTCGTGCCAGCCCTTCTTGGCTAAAACCCTTGCTGCGACGAAGGTCGGCGAGCCGCTGCGCAGTTTCTACATTCATGGTTCCTCCTATGTGATGCCAGCCGTGCCGCCGGACCGTTTTTGTTCTTAAGGCGCCTTGCACAGTTAAAAATCTATCCGCCACCGCCAAAAGCATGCCACCTATTCTAGTGAGATTTTTGACAACCGTCGGTTGCGGGCACATATGAGCTGCGGAAATGTGTCCAAACAAAGCAATGACCCGTAGCTTGGTTGTCCCCGTTGCGGCGTTAACGGTAGTATGGTCGTACTGTTTATTCCGCACCGCCAACGGAGGGAGTCCCGCGCCGTGAACCGCGATTTCGCCTCATCGCTCATCCAGCTCAACAATACGTTCTATCGCGAGCACTCCGCCTCCTTTTCCGATACGCGCCGGGCCCCGTGGCCCGGCTGGGTGCGCACCATGGACATCGCGCTCGGACAGCTCGACGTCGCCACCATCGAGCATCCCGTCCGCGTCTTCGATCTTGCCTGTGGCAACATGCGATTCGAGAACTTTGCCGCCGGCGGCGCACTTGCCGCCAAGGGCGTCGATGGCGCAAACCCCTCGGCAGACGCCAGCTGCCCGTTTGAGTTCTACGGCGTCGACTCGTGCCAAGACCTGGCCATCGATGCGCGCGGCCACGCCCTGCGCATCCCCAACCTGCACTTCCAGGAGCTCGATGTGCTCGATGCCCTCATGAAGCTCAACCCCGCCGAGACACCCGACGTGCTTTTCGACGCCCCGCTCGCCGACATCTCGGTCTGCTTTGGCTTTATGCACCACGTGCCGTCGTGCGAGTACCGCGTTCGCGTGCTCGACGCCCTAGTACGCCAGACGCGCCCGGGCGGCATCATCGCCATCAGCTTTTGGGAGTTTATGAATGACGAGCGCATGGCGCGCAAGGCCGTTCGCGCCGAGGCCCGCGCCGAGCTCACCCCGCCGTTTGAGGGTTACGATTCCGCGCAGTTTGAAGCCGGCGACCACCTCATCGGCTGGCAAAACGACCGCCATGCCTACCGCTATTGCCATCACTTTGACGATCAGCAGATCACCGACCTGGTGCGCGGAGTCCGTACGTTCTACAAGAGCGGCGAGGTCCCCGTGCGCGAGCTTGAGCGTTTCCATGCCGATGGTCGCAGCGGCGAGCTCAACCGCTATGTGATTCTCAAGCGCCTGTAGAAATCGGCGACTTGCCGCCGAGCCGCACCGCAACTTTCGGGCAAATCGCCCCCCCTCTAACCCATCACCGGAACGTGCAGCCACGCGTTCCATACCTATGACCAAGGAGCCTCATGGGAGCCGTCCACGTTCGCACGCCTAAGAACTTTGTGCTCGAGGAGCGCCTGGAGCGCTACGCCGATGCCATCGAGACGAACCCCGAGAGCTATGCCGGTCATTGGCGTGAAGCATGTACGCCGGCTGGTGGCAAGCCCTTCGCCCGCCTTCACCTAGATCTGGGCTGCGGCAAAGGCACCTATCTGGTTGAGCGAGCCCACCGTGAGCCCGACACGCTCTTTATCGGCATGGACCAGGAGCCCATCTGCATTGCCTATGCCGCCCAGAAGATTTGCGAGCAGGAGCTGCCCAATGCGCTTGTGCTGCCCCGAGGCGCCTCATCGCTGCCGCAGCTGTTTGCCGCAGGCGAGCTCGATGCCATCTCCATCAACTTTCCCACGCCGCAGCCCAAGGCCAAGTACGCCAAAAAACGACTCGTCCATGTCGACCATCTGATGCTCTATCGCCCGCTCTTTTCAGCCGACACTACCGTCACGCTGCGCACCGACAGCAAGCCATTGCGCGACTACGCCCTGGGGCAGTTTGCCGCGGCCGGCTACGACACGCTTTGGGTAAGCGACGATGTCCGCCGCGACCATCCCGAGCATCCCGAGACCGAATACGAGCGCCGCACGCGCGAGATGGGTGCCGTCGTCTACGGCATTTGCGCCACACCCGGCGAGCAGCCTACCGAAGAGCAGCTCGCAGCAGGCCGAGCGCAGGAGCAAAGCCTTGCGTGCTACCTGCCCGAAAACCTCGATGAGCTCACCTATGTACCTCTGGGTATGGAAGAGGCCGTCGAGAACTTTAAGAACCGCGCCCGCAAGGGCAAGAAGCGCCTGCCGCAGGAGTCATAGGGGCTTTTGGCGGTCGCTACGCCGGCAACCAAGCGGCAAATAGGCGCCGACGGACGGTCCTCAAATCTAAGTGAGTAGACTTTTTGGCAATAGCCGAGCACAGTCTGCATAGGAAGAAATAAAACCGCAGGTAAAGCCCTTGCGCAAAAGTCATGCGCTCGCGATATTGCAAAAAGTCTACTCACTTAACTGACAACTGCACCAAACGGCCGGGCAGAACGCCCATTTCCTGCATTTTCTCGCGCGCTGGCACCCCGCGCCGCCGCTACGCCATAATAGTTGGCGGACAATCGCGAGAGAAAGCAAACACATGGCACAGACCACGATAGATACCGCCGCCAGCACCGTCTCTGGCGCCGGCGCCGCCAGCTCATTCTCGGGCGGCACGGGAACCGAGGCCGAGTTCGGCTCGCTCGGCGCGCTCTCCCCCACCCGGTGGGAGCCCGAGGACGGCAGCGAGCCCGAGCCATGGCTCACGCCCGACCAGGCCTTCGAGCGCTTCTTTGAATGGACGAGCAATCGCGGTATTGAGCTGTGGGACCACCAGGAAGAGGCCCTCATGGATCTAGCCGCCGGCGATCACGTCATTCTGGGCACGCCGACCGGCTCGGGCAAGTCGCTTGTCGCGCTAGGTATGCTCTTTATGGGCATGGCGCAGGGCAAGCGCTGCTACTACACGGCTCCTATCAAGGCTCTGGTCAGCGAGAAGTTTTTCGACCTTGTGCAGGTGCTCGGCCGCGATAACGTCGGTATGATCACCGGCGACACGCATATCAACACCAAAGCGCCCGTCATCTGCTGCACGGCAGAGATCCTTGCCAACGACGCACTGCGCGAGGGCGAAGATGCCGATGTTGGCTGCGTGGCCATGGACGAGTTCCACTACTTTGCCGACCCCGATCGCGGTTGGGCCTGGCAGGTGCCGCTGCTCACCCTGCCCCACACGCAGTTTATGCTCATGAGCGCCACGCTCGGCGATGTCGCCGCGATCGCCGCCTCGCTCGAGGAACACACCGGCGCTACCTGCGACTTGGTCGTCGATGCCCCACGCCCCGTGCCGCTGAGCTACGACTACGTGACGACCTCGCTCGAAGGCACCGTCGAGCTCGCGATGCGCCGCGGCGAGGCCCCACTCTATATCGTGCACTTTAGCCAGGACGCCGCCCTTGCGACGGCACAGTCTCTCGCCAATTTTGGCATCGCCAGCAAGGAGCAGCGCGAGGCCATCAAGGAGGCGGCCAAGGGCACGAGCTTCTCGACGGCCTTCGGCAAGATCCTCAAGCGCCTGCTTGGATGCGGCGATAGCGCGGCACCATGCTGGCATGTTGCCGCGCTATCGCCTGCTGGTCGAGCGCCTGGCGCAGCAGGGCCTGTTGCCCGTCATCTGCGGTACCGATACGCTCGGCGTCGGCATCAACGTACCCATCCACACCGTGGTACTCACCGCGCTCACCAAGTTCGACGGCTACAAGATGCGTCGCCTGCGCGCCCGTGAGTTCCATCAGATCGCCGGTCGCGCCGGTCGCTCGGGCTTTGACACCGAGGGTATGGTCATCGCCGAGGCCCCGGAGCACGAGATTGAGAACGCTAAGCTTATGGCCAAGGCGGGCGACGACCCCAAAAAACTCCGTAAGATTAAAAAGAAAAAGGCCCCCGAGGGCTTTGTCACCTGGAACAAGCAGACCTTTGAGCGCCTGATCGAGACGCAGCCCGAAACGCTCAAGCCGCGCCTTCGCATCACACACTCCATGGTGATTAGCGTGGTCGAGCAGGGCGGCGACGCCCGCGCCCGCGTGCACGACCTCATCGAAACAAGCCTGCAAACACCCGAGGAAAAGGCAAAGCTCGAGGTTCGTGCCGACGAGATCTTCGCCACGCTCATCGACTCCGGCGTCGTCGTGCGCACCGAGGTGCCGCCCGCACCCGACGCTCCGGCTGACGCCGCGCCGGACATCGACTACGCGTTGACGGTCGACCTGCCCGAGGACTTTGCGCTCGACCAGCCGCTCTCGCCGTTTTTGCTTGCCGCGCTGGAGCTGCTCGATCCCGAGAGCGAGGCCTATACCATGGACCTCATCTCGATGGTCGAGGCCACGCTCGAGGACCCCAAACAGGTGCTACGCGCACAGGAGCGCGCCGCACGCGATCGCGCTATGGCCGAAATGAAGGCCGACGGCATCGAGTATGAGGAACGCCTGGAGCGCATCCAGGATGTCACCTACGAAAAGCCGCTCGAGGACTTGCTCGATGCCGCCTTCGACAAGTACTGCCAGGAAGTACCCTGGGCCAACGACTACCAGCTCTCGCCCAAGAGCGTCCTGCGCGACATGCTGGAGAGCGCGAGCGACTTTAAGGGTTACATTCAAAAGCTCGGCATCGCCCGCTCCGAAGGCATTTTGCTGCGCTACCTGGCAGAGGCCTACCGTTCTCTCGACCGTACCGTGCCCATCGAAAAGCGCGACGAGCGCCTTCGCGACATTATCTCATGGCTGGGCTTTGTGGTGCGCTCGGTCGACTCGAGCCTGGTGGACGAGTGGGAGAACGCCGGCAACCCGGCTGCACTCGACGCCGCGCCGCCGCAGGGCATCGACGAGGTCGTGGCGGACCGCCGCGGCTGCACGCTGCTGGTGCGCAATGCGCTCTTCCGCCGCGTGGCCCTTGCAGCCCGCGGACACATGCGCGATCTGGGCGAGCTCGACGAGGACTGGGGCATGAGCGAGGTCCGCTGGCAAAAGGCCCTCGATGCCTATCACGAGCAACACGAGGAAATACTCACCAACGGCGACGCCCGGAGCGCCGCGATGTTTACCATCGATGAGTCCGACGAGAAAACGCAGCACGTGTGGCATGTGCACCAGATTTTTGCCGACGAGGATGGCGACCACGACTTTGGCATCATGGGCGATGTCGACCTGGACGCCACGCAAGACGGCGGCGAGGTCATCTTCAAGAACTACCGTGTCGGCTTTATCGAGGACCTGCTCGAGGACTAGCCGAACAGAATGGGACGAAACGAAGCGGGGCCGCCGGCAACATCGCTGGCGGCCCCGCTTTTTGCACTATCCGCTATGACCTACTCGGCATCCTCGACCTCATACGAATCCGCCTCGGCGGGCTCATCGCTTGTCTCTGGTGCGGCCTCGCGCGCTTCGTCAAATGCCGCCTTCATGGTCTTGTTGCCCCACGTGAGCTTGCGAATGGTAAGATCGTCGGCTTTCTTGTTGGCAAGGCGCAGATTGTTCTCGGAGGACAGCAACGCCTCCTTGGTTTTCTGCAGATGGCTAATCGTCTTGTCGATCTCATCGATTGCCGTTTGGAACTTGCGGCTCGCGATCTCGTAGTTGCGGCCGAAATCGTTCTTGAACTTCTCCATCTTGGCTTCGAAGTTCGTGACATCGATATTCTGCTGCTTGTACTCCGCCAGCTCCTGCTTATAGCGAAGCGAACCCATGGCAGCGTTGCGCAGCAGCGTGATCATGGGAATGAAGAACTGCGGACGGATCACGTACATCTTCTCGTAGCGGTAACTCACGTCGACGATGCCCGCGTTGTAGAGCTCGCTCTCGGGCTCCAGCAGGGTACAGAGCACCGCGTACTCGCAGCCCTTTTGGTGGCGATCGTGATCGAGCTTCTTAAAGAAGTCCTCGTTTTTATGCTTGGTTGCAGTCTCGTCGTTCTCGTTTTTCATCTCGAACATAATCGAAATGACCTCGTTGCCGCTCGCATCGCACTCGCGGAAGATAAAGTCGCCCTTGGTACCCTCGGACGCATCGTTGTCTTTCTCGAAGTACGCGTTGGGAAACGCCGTCATGCGTAGGCGGTTAAACTCGGTCTCGCAATGCTGCTCGAGCGACTCGCCCACCATCTTGGTGGACAGGCGCACCTTCATGTCCTTAAGGCGCTCAATCTCTTCATCCTTGTAGCGAATCAGGTCATCGCTCGCGCGCTTGGCCTGCGCAAGCTCGAGCTCGTGTGCCGCCTTGGCTTGCTCCTCGCGAGAATCGCGTACCGCCAGCTCGCTCGTCAGCTTGGCACGTGCCTCATCGCGCTCTCGTTCCGCCGCGGCGACCGCCTCTGACAGGTTCATTTTTGCCATCAGTTCCTGCTCGCGCAGTTGGACACGCAGGCCCTCGGCCTCTTGCTCGGACTGAGCCTTTGCGGCGGAAAGCTTCTCCTGTACCGTCGCGCGGTAGTCAGCAAGTGCACGCTCGGCCTCGCTGCGAGCGGCATCGAGCTCACGCTGCGACTCAGCCGCGGCAGCGGCAAGCGCCATCTCCTGGGCCTTGTCCGCCGCGGCAAGCCTGGCCTGCAGCTCGGCAATCTGAGCATCACGTGCAGCTAAATCGTTTTGAGCAGCATTGCGCGCCGCCGACTCGACGAGCTTGGCTTCGTCATCTTTGCGCTCCAGCTGCGCACGCAAATTGTCGATTTCTCGCTGAAGCTCGGCGTTTTCCTTTTGAGCATCGGCGCGGGCCTCAACCGCCGCGCGCTGGCTTGCACTCTCGCGCTCTGTGGCGGCGCCCTCGAGCTTGGCGCGCAGCTCAGCAAGCTCAGCATCGCGCTTGGCAACCTCTTGTGCCAGCTTCTGCTCCGCAGTGTTCTTCTGCTCGGCAAGCTGAGCGTTGCGCTGAGACTCTGCCTCCTGCAAGGCAGCCGTCGAACGCGAGCGCTCAAGTTCCAGCGCCTGCTCGCCCTCGCGCTGGACTGCCTTCACACGCTCATTCAGATCGCGCGAAAACTCGGCATCGCGTACTTGCTTGACGATATCCGCATAGCCAGACGCATCGACCTTAAAAACTTCGCCACAATGCGGGCACTTGATCTCATTCATAGCCGCTCCTCGATGGACGCAAATTTCAACCGCCTACACTCTACCGCGCCGCACGGACAAAAAAGGCGCCGCTGCCATAATGGCAACGGCGCCAGAATCACCACAAAGGCGTCTGTCCTTTGTGGTGATTTGGGTCCCTACAGGTCGCGGTAGTCGATCAGGCGAAGATCAGGTTGAGACTCAAGCCAAGCGCGCAGCTCAGGATCGATCAGCGCATCGACCTCCTTGGTACGATCAGTCGTAAGTGAGCTGTTCTCGAGGATAAAACGATCAAGATAGCCCGGGTGACACACAAAGACGACCGTCTCGCCGTCCTCCATCTCGCGAACCGTCTGTATAATCGAGTCCTTGGGTTCGTAGCCCGGCTCCATCGAGCGCATCACCATGCGCAGATCAGTATCTCCGCAATGCACCACAGCCGCGGGGTCGAAGCTCGCCTTTTGCTCCTTAAGGCCCAGCTCCTGAGCAACCGCCGAGATCGCTCGGTTAAGGTTTTTGCTCATGACGGCATGGGCCTCAAAGTAATCGGGCTCGCGGCCCACGATCTCGACAAAGCGGTCATGCTGCGCGCGAATCTCGATGCAGGCCTCGTCGAAGTCTATCAACTCCTCGCCGCGCTTAAAATGCTCGCGGAAGGTACGGCTGCTATGGAACTCGCCGTTCTCGTTGAGCATGCTCGGAATGAGCGCCGGGTCGGCACACGGCTTGCCCAGACATACGTTGGTATGCTGGCCCACCGCAATGCCGGCATCCGCCACGAGCGACCAACCACGCTCGGCCTCGGGCATGTTGGGCATAAGGCCCGCCGAGCGCACCAGGCCCTCATTAATACTGCGGGCAATCCCCAGGTTAACGGCATACGAATAACCGATATCGTCGGCACGAATGAGCAATTGCTTCATAGCGACTCCAATCTATGCAAGGACCACCACAAAGGTGCCTGTCCCCTTTGTGGTGGTTTGAGGGCTACAGTCCAAAGAAGCCGAGAATCTGGTCGCGGCTAACGGGCTTGTAGTTGTTGGCATCGAGGCCAACGTCGTAGCGAAAGATAGGGCGCTCGCGATCGCGATTGCGCGCGTTGGTGCGGTCTCCCCTGCTGTGAATGTGCCCGTGCAGCATGATGGCGCCGCGCGCCTTGCCATTCCAGCTGAGCATGGGGTAATGGCTCATTACCAGGCGATGGCCCTTAGCGTAACCGGGGGCGACCTCCAGATAATCGCGCACCTCATCCCAAATGTGCGGCGCGTCCGGATCTCCCCAATCGCCATCATGGTTACCACGGATGAGCGTCACGTTCTGGCATTCGATGCGCTCGCGCAGGCGCACTGCCTCCGCCATGGGCAAACGATACGTAAAGTCTCCCAGGATATAGAGGCGGTCGTCCACAGCCACGCACTCATTGATGGCATCGATGACCTTGCGGTTCATCTCCTCGACCGAGTCAAACGGTCGATCCATGTCGTGCAAGATATTCGTATCGCCCAGGTGCAGGTCGGCGGTAAACCACATCATCGTCTCTGTCCTCATTTCGCAACGCGTATAAGACCTGTTTAGTATACAGACGCGGCGATGAGACGGTCACCCAAAGAGCCCGCCGAACAGACCTCGACGACGCTTGTCCTGCTTTTTCGAAGCGTCATCCCGCGCCTTCTTGCCCTGCCGCTTCTTACGGTCCTGCTCCAACTCATCGTCATCGAGTAGCATATCCCACTCAAACGGATCGTCTGTCAGATCGAACAGGTCATCGTCATCAAACATGACTGCCTCTCTTACCGATTAGCGAGCATCCACCACATAGTTGAGAAGTCTACGGGCCCGTGCGGACACAAATTCATCCTGTCTGCGTCTTTCAATCGCTTGCCGCAACGCTTGCGCGGCGGAACGCTTACAGCTAAGATAGAGACACGGATGGCACCCGTGGCTGCGGGTCTTGCCAACTCCGATACACGTTTTCATCGTGAGAAGTGGCCGTCTTCGCTTACGCGGGGGCGGCTATTTCATTCGGCCGATAAACAGGCCGAGTTCGATAGCCGCGATCAACAACGCCAATAACGAAATAACATCGCTTACGTTCATACCAAATCCCTTCTAAAGGGAGTTGGCCCATCCGTGCTCCATAGCAGTAGTCTAACGCAAAATGCGGGTAATAGGAACATCTGTTCGTATTACCCGCACCCTTTTCTAGTGCACAAACATGCGCACGAACTTGTGCTTCCAGCTTGCGTAAGGGGCATAGCGGAACGGCACGTCCAGCCACGTTGCCTTGTTCACGATGCTCTTCTTGTGGCTAAACGTATCGAAGCTCTCGCGTCCATGGTACTGTCCCATACCGCTCGCCCCCATGCCGCCAAAGCCCATATGGCTCGTGGCCAAATGCATAATGGTGTCATTAACACAGCCGCCACCAAAGGGCACGTAACGCACAAAGCGCTGCTGAACCTCACGGTCCTGGCTAAAGATATACAGGGCCAGCGGCGTCGGACGATCCGTAATAAACGTCTCGGCCTCGTCTAGGCTCTCAAACGTCAGCACCGGCAAGATGGGGCCGAAAATCTCCTCCTGCATCACGGCGTCATCGGGGGACACGCCGTCCAAAATCGTCGGCTCGATCTTGAGCGAAGTCTCGCGCGCGGTACCTCCAAGCACGACCTTATCGGGATCGATCAGCCCGCGCACGCGCGCAAAATGCTTGGCGTTGACGATATGCCCGTAATCTTCGTTATCGAGCGGATGCTCGCCAAACATACGGCGGGTCTCTTCCTTGATGAGACCCAGCAGCTCGTCGTGCACGCGCGTGTCGACCAGCAGGTAGTCGGGCGCCACGCAGGTCTGCCCCATGTTGAGCCATTTACCAAAGGCGATACGGCGTGCCGCGACCTTCAAGTTAGCCGTCGCATCCACGATGCAGGGACTCTTTCCGCCCAGCTCAAGCGTCACGGGCGTGAGGTTTTTACTTGCACGCTCCATGACGAGCTTGCCGACCGGAACGCTACCGGTAAAGAAGATCTTGTCCCAGCACTCATCGAGCAACGCTTCGTTTTCGGCACGCCCGCCTTCGACGACCGTCACCAAGCGCGGATCAAATGCCTCTTCACAGATTTGCTTGAGCACCGCGCTCGATGCCGGAGCATAGGCGCTAGGCTTGATGACCACGGTATTGCCCGCGGCGAGGGCGCCGGCGAGTGGCTCGAGCGTCAGCAAAAACGGGTAGTTCCACGGAGCCATGATGAGTGTGACGCCATAGGGCACGGACTGCGTCTTGCACACACTCACGACGTTGGCGAGGTCACACGGACGCAGGCGCGGGCGGCTCCATCGGGCCACGTGCGTAATCTGATGACGAATCTCGGAAAGCGACGTGCCGATCTCGCACATATAGGCCTCGTCATGCGACTTGCCCAGATCGGTCTTGAGCGCATGGGCAATATCGGCCTCGTGGGCCCGCACCGCATCGCGTAAACTCACGAGCGCGCGACGTCGAGCATCGACATCAAACGTGGCGTGCGTCTTAAAAAAGGTGCGCTGGTCGCCGACGATGCGCGCAATTTCCTCGGTGTTCATGGGCCCTCCTAGTTCTCGCCCTCAAACATACCACCTGCAACGACTTCGTACATATGCTCGAGCTCCAAGCGGTCCATTAAAAGCGGAACGGGGTACAGGGGATTGGCCTCGGCATCGGCATGCGTCGCCATCTCAGGAATGTCGGAGCGGCGAATGCCCGTCACATATTTGGGAATGTCCAAGGCGGCGTTCATTCGATCGACCCAATCGATAAAGGCCTCGGCCGCCAGGCTATCCTGCGCGTTAGCCGGCGCGATACCGGCCATGCGGGCGAGATCGGCGAGTTTAGGAGCAGCGGCTTCGCCATAGGCACGAAGCATGTGCGGCAAGATGATGGCGTTGGCCAAGCCGTGGGGAATCCCGTAACGCCCGCCCAGGCTGTGCGCGATGGCATGGACGTATCCAACATAGGAGCGCGTAAAGGCAACACCCGCTTTATACGCCGCCGAAAGCATATTGCGGCGCGCACGCATGTTCTCCCCGTGCTCATAGGCCTCGAGCAAATTGTCGTGGATGAGCTGCACCGCCTGGCGCGCCATCTTGCGCGTATAGGGCGTGGTGCTGCGTCCGATAAAGGCCTCGACGGCATGCGTCAGGGCGTCCATGCCCGTTTGCCCCGTAATGGAGGCGGGCAGGCCGCGCGTAAACTCGGGGTCGTGCACCGCATAGCGCGGGATCAGCACAAAGTCGTTGATGGGGTACTTGTAGTGCGTCTCGTCATCGGTAATTACTGCCGCAAGCGTGACCTCGCTTCCCGTGCCTGCCGTGGTGGGAACGGCGATGAGAAGCGGCAGGCGACGATGAATCCGCAGCAGGCCGCGCATCTTGTTGATGGGCTTGCTTGGCTGCGCAATGCGTGCGCCCACGCCCTTGGCGCAGTCCATGGCCGATCCTCCGCCAAAACTGATAATGGCCTGGCAGGCGCTCTCTCGATACAGGGACGCCGCCTCCTCCACATTCGAGACCGTGGGGTTCGCACGCGTTTTGGCATAGACCGCAACGCCAATTCCCTTGGACGCGAGCGCCGTCTCAAGCGGTGCCGTGAGCCCCAGACGGGCAATGCCGGGATCCGTCACGATAAGAACATGCTGTATTGAACGCTTTTGAAGCACTGCGGGCACTTCCTCAGCGTGCTCTAAAATGCGTGGCTCGGTATAGGGCAGTACCGGCAATGCGATGCGAAAAACCGTTTGATACGTTCGGCACCAGGCGCGGCGGGCTAGATGCATAAAGGAAGCTCCCTCATTTGTTGATTGGTCAACATTTGCTCGACCGATTGTACTCAGTGGCGGTCAAAGACGGCCTGCCAATCGTTAATCAATCAACATCTTCATATCTCAAAATTGTTTTATTAAAAATCATTCCTAATAGGCTTCACATTTGGTTGCATTTATGGATAATAGAACCCGTCAAGACGCACGTCCGGAGAGGGCCCTTACGGGACCGGACAAGCGCCCCATCGCCATCAATCGAAAGGATCGAATCATGAAGTTTGTTTGCCCCGTTTGCGGTTATGTGGAAGAGTTCGACGGCGACCAGCTGCCCGAGGATTTTAAGTGCCCCCAGTGCGGCGTTCCCGGTTCTCGCTTCCTGAAGCAGGAGGAGGGCCAGCTCGAGTGGGCTGCCGAGCATGTCGTGGGCGTTGCCAAGATGGAGGGCGTCTCCGAGGACATCGTTGCCGACCTGCGCGCCAACTTTGAGGGCGAGTGCTCTGAGGTCGGTATGTACCTGGCCATGGCTCGCGTCGCTCATCGCGAGGGCTATCCCGAGATCGGCCTGTACTGGGAGAAGGCTGCCCACGAGGAGGCAGAGCATGCCGCCAAGTTCGCCGAGCTCCTGGGCGAGGTCGTGACCGACTCCACCAAGAAGAACCTCGAAATGCGCGTTGAAGCCGAGAATGGCGCCACCGCCGGCAAGACCGATCTTGCCAAGCGTGCCAAGGCCGCTGGTCTCGATGCCATCCACGACACCGTGCACGAGATGGCTCGCGACGAAGCTCGCCACGGCAAGGCTTTCGCTGGCCTGCTCAAGCGCTACTTTGGCTAAGCCAACTGCCTGAGACATAACCTCTAGCTCGAAGAAGGCCCGGACCGCATGGTTCGGGCCTTCTTCGTGGGCTTATTGCAGCTGCTCTTGAAGAACACTGAGCGACTGAGGGCTCAGGTCGTCGTATTGTATGAGGACGCGAGATGGAGCGATCTTAGTCGATGCCCGATCAGCCGTCCACAGGCAATCGGCGATGTTGACATAGGAAATACGAGCGTCAGCGAGAGCCTTCGCGAAACTCTCCCCCGCCTTGTCCTCGGCCAGGGCAACAGTGCAGTAAAGGCCGGCGTCCGCGTACTCGATCGAGACTTCCCCTGCCGGAAATACCTTCCGCACAAGCGCCATCAGGCCATCACGCGCCTCGCGAGCACGAACGCGCACGCGGTTCACATGTCGCTCGTAATCACCCGATTCCAGCAAACGCGCCAAAGCGACCTGGTCAACAGAGCTCACCGACGAGGCGTAGAAACCAAGGTTGCGCCTAAACCGCTCCATTAGCTCATCGGGCAACACCATGTACGCCAAACGCAACGCCGATGAAAGGCTCTTCGAAAACGTGTTGGTGTAGATAACCGACTGGGAGGCATCGATCGACGCGAGCGCGGGAATCGGCTTGCCGGCAAGGCGAAACTCACAATCAAAGTCATCTTCGATGAGATACCGACCTGATCGCTCGGCGGCCCAGCTCAGCAGGGCATAGCGACGCGCAATGCTCGTCACAAGGCCGGTCGGATACTGATGGGACGGCATCAGGTGAAGGACATCGGCCCCGGCTTTCTGCAGCGCGCTCAAGTCCACGCCCTCACCGTCCAACGGGATATGACGCACTTCGCAACCCATAGCCTGATAGATGCGCGTCAGGCGCAGATAGCCCGGATCCTCAACGGCATACACCTTGTCGGCCCCAAGCAACTGAACCAACATGGTATCGAGCAGCTGGGCGCCCGCACCGATAACAATGTTGTTGGGGTCGACATTCATACCCCTCGTCCCGCGTAGATGATGCGCAATCGCACGTCGCAGCCGAGCGGTGCCCTGCGCCGGCGCGGGCGAAAAGATTTCACGTTCGTCTTCGGACGTCAGTGTCGCCCGTAGCGCGCTTTGCCAAAGCCGCGCCGCCTCCAAAGCGGAAGGAGAAAGTGCGTCGAATCGCTCTGCCTGCCCCATGGCATCATGCGCGCTGGGACCAACAGGAACAGCATCTCGGTCGATATCCCCCGCAGCCAAAGCCAAAACCGGCGCATCCGGAAGCTCGCACGCGTAGTAGCCGCGACGCGGCATTGAGCAAATATAGCCCTCGGCAAGCAACTGGCTATATGCATTCTCGATGGTAATGACACTGATACCCAGATGACTCGCAAAGGCGCGCTTAGACGGCAGATGCTCCCCTGCCGCAATGCGCCCGGCAACAATATCATCGCGAATTTGCTGGTAAACATACTCATAAAGCGATGCTTCGCCGCGATTTTCCAAATTGTAGTCAAGCATGGGTCTATCACCTGACCTTATCGAATCATTCAATCTGGCATTAGTCTGACCTTGTTATTATCTAGAAAACTGAGTATTTCGCCATACCCAGCTCCCCGATAGGATGTTCCGTCAAGCAATGTACATGCCAACCAAGGGAGCAACCATGGCAGAACAGACCAGCAAGGCCGATCGCGTCAAACTCAATCGCGAGCTCGCGCAGATGCTCAAGGGCGGCGTCATCATGGACGTCACCACGCCCGAGCAGGCGCGCATCGCCGAGGAGGCAGGCGCCTGCGCCGTCATGGCACTCGAACGCATCCCGGCCGACATCCGCGCCGCAGGCGGCGTCTCGCGCATGAGCGACCCCAAGATGATCAAGGGCATCCAGGAGGCCGTCTCCATCCCCGTCATGGCCAAGTGCCGCATCGGTCACATCGTCGAGGCGCAGGTCCTGCAGGCCATCGAGATCGACTACATCGATGAGTCCGAGGTTCTCTCCCCCGCCGACGACGTCTATCATATCGACAAGACCCAGTTTGACGTGCCGTTTGTCTGCGGCGCCCGTGATCTGGGCGAGGCGCTGCGCCGTGTTGCCGAAGGCGCCACGATGATTCGCACCAAGGGTGAGCCGGGTACGGGCGACGTCGTTCAGGCCGTGCGTCACATGCGCAAAATCCAAAAGCAGATCCGCGACGTTGTTGCCCTGCGCGACGACGAGCTCTTTGAGGCAGCCAAGCAGCTGCAGGTTCCGGTCGAGCTGGTGCGCGAGGTCCATGCCACGGGCAAGCTCCCCGTCGTAAACTTTGCCGCCGGCGGAGTCGCGACCCCCTCCGACGCCGCGCTGATGATGCAGCTGGGCGCCGAGGGCGTCTTTGTTGGCTCGGGCATCTTTAAGAGCGGCGACCCCGCCAAGCGCGCCGCCGCCATCGTCAAGGCCGTGGCAAACTTCACCGACGCCAAGCTCATCGCCGAGCTTTCGGAGGACCTGGGCGAGGCCATGGTGGGCATCAACGCCGACGAAATCGAGATCATCATGGAGGAGCGCGGGCGCTAGTCCAGCAGAAAGGATCGCACATGAGCGATTATGCAGACCAAACGGTCGCCGTGCTGGCGGTCCAGGGCGCTTTTGCCGAGCACGAGGCAAGACTGTCCGAGCTGGGCGCACGTTGTATCGAGCTGAGGCGGGCGGCCGATTTGCAGCAGAACTTTGACCGCCTGGTCCTCCCCGGCGGCGAGTCCACCGTTCAGGGCAAGTTACTTGCCGAGTTTGGTATGCTCGATGAGCTTCGCACCCGCATTGTTGAGGGCATGCCCGTCCTGGGCACCTGCGCCGGCTTGATTCTGTTGGCGCGCGATCTTGCCGCCCACGACGATAAGGGGACGCCGCGCTTGGCAGCCATGGATGTGCTCGTTGAGCGCAATGCTTACGGCAGACAGCTCGGCAGCTTTCGCACCAAGGGGCAGGTAGGCGGTATCGACGGTGAGGTGCCGCTGACGTTTATCCGCGCGCCCCGCATCGTCGAAGTGCACGGCGACACTGAGGCCCTAGCCGAAGTCGACGGTCGCATCGTCGCCGCCCGCCAAGGCAACCAGCTCGGCGTCACCTTCCACCCCGAGCTCGACGAAGACACCCGCCTCCACGAACTGTTCCTGCAAATGTAGGCAGAGTAGAAACGAGCGTGGATTTCCGGACACAGAACAAATGAGAGTGGATAATCTCCCACTTTGAGCTTGAATGCAGGCTCAAACCGGGAGATTATCCACTCTCATCCTATGTAGTCGTTGGGGACGTTCTTAAACGACTAGTCAAACAAGAACGTCCCCAACGACCATATTGCGATAGACGACCACGTTTGCCCAGATAAAACCGACCAAATAAACCTGTCCCCTTTTGGTAGGTTTGGATCAAGGCAACACCGATGCCTTGGTACCGACAGCGAAAACCCGCCAGAACGAGCAAGGTGCCTTGAAACGAGGCGGCATTGATCTTTTGATCATGCCGCCGAAGTTGAAAGGCAGATTGCCGCCCTGGCGGGTTTGCAGCGTCGAGCAGTTACGGCGTTTGACAAAACGCCGTAACTCAACTAAAAGCGGTTGCCGCGGAAGCCGCCACCGTTGCGGCCGCCACGGTCGCCACCGCGACCGCCGCGGTCGTTACCACGGTTGCCGCCGAAGCCACCACGGTTGCCACCGCGATCGCCATAGCCACCACGGTTGCCACCAAAGCCGCCGCGACCGCCACGGTCGCCAAAGCCGCCACGGCCACCGCGATCGCCACCGCGACCGCCGCGGTCACCGCCACGGCCACCGCGATCGCCAAAGCCGCCGCGACCGCCACGGTCGCCGCCACGGCCACCGCGCTCGTCACGGCCGCCGCGAGGACCGCGGTCCTCGTCCAGGCCCATGGCGACGAGCGGAGCGATAACCTTATCGAGAGCGGCCATCAGCTCGGTGGCCTCCTCGTAAGAAAGCTCGGGCAGGAGCTTCTCCTTCTTGTTGGCAAGCTCGGTCAGGCCCTCAGCGGCATCCTCGGCAGCGAAGACAACGATCTTGCGCATATCGCCCTCGGCGTCGTCGATGCGGCCGACCAGATCGGCAGCCTCGGCCTCGGCCATCAGGCCATCGAGCTCACGAAGGCGCATGCCCAGCAGGTCGGACATTTCCTTCTGCTCCATCTTGGGCTTGAGGTCAAGAAGCTTGATGGCGCGCTCGATGTTCGCCATGCGCTCGGCCTTGGCCTCCTCCTCCTTGGAAATAGCAAAGCGACGGCTGCGCAGCAGGCGGGCGGCCTTCTGCATCTTGTCCATCAGCTCTTCGTCATCGTAATCAGCGGCGGCCTCGACAACCTCGGCCTCCTCGGCGGAAACCTCGTCAGCAGCCTCAACCTCAGCAGCTTCGGTCTCCACGGTCTCGACTGCCTCGACCTCGGCAGCCATGGTCTCGTTCTCGGTCTCGTTCATGATCTCTTCGTTCTCAGACATGAGACTCCTTCTTGGCCCTCTCGGGCATCATCGCCCCATTCGCGGGGCCCGTCGCGCACTCTTTGCGCCTTATACATTCATGCCTCTCGGCAAAACGTCCATTAGTTTATGGTGTCGCCATCCAATCTAGCTGCAGAATCTATGTGCACACATTAATGCGACATGTGCGACTCGCGGCGAGCGTACACCAGCGACACCGCGAACCCGACAACGGCAATCACGGCCGCCACGCGCACGGCGGCTGCAAATCCTATCGCCTGGGCAACGTCCGACGCAACGCCCGCGGCGCCAGCAGCCACCGCAGAACTCGAAAGCAGGCCGATAAACAGCGACGGACCAAACGACGCGGCAATCATGTTCCACGTGTTAAGCAATGCCGTTCCGTGAGGATGCTCAGCGGCGGGAAGCGTCTCCAAACCGGCGGTCTGCGAGGGGCTCAGTACCAAACCAACGCCGGCATACACCACAACGGTCAGCAGCACGACAACGCCGATGTTCATGCTTGCCGCGGTCATCGAGATTGCCGTCTGCCCCACAGCGATCAGGGCAATGCCGACCGGCAGCAGCGGCCACGCACCACGGGCATCCATCACGCGTCCGCCCACAATCGAGGTCACGGCGTTGCAGGCGATCGCCGGCAAAATGAGCAAACCCGCGACAAGTGCGGTCATGCCGTATGCGCCCTCAAAATAGAGCGGCAACAAAACGCTCATCGAGAACGTTGTCATCATCGACACCACCACAAGCAAACACGCAGGCCAAAAACGAACGCTCGCCATGGGACGCACGTTAAGCACCGGATGCTCGAGCCTGAGCTGACGGACCGCAAACAGGCCGAGCAGCACAACGGCGACGAAAAGCGTCGCGATGCCGGCAATCAGATTGGTCGAGAACTCGCCTACGGAATACACAAATGCCGTAATGCCGGCGGCGAGCAAAACAACCGACAGAATATCAAGCGTGGTGTTCGAGCGCTCTCCGACATTCTGAACGAGCTTTACACCCGCAGCAGCAACCACAATGCCGCCCACCAGCGGCACTACGAACACCGCCCTCCAGCCAAACAACGTGCACATAAGACCGCTGATCACGGGTCCAAACGCCGGCCCCAGCGTAATACAGGCACCGCCCAGGCTCAGATACAGACCAAGCTTCTCGCGCGGGGCGCAAGACAGCACCACGTTCATCATGAGCGGGAACAAGATGCCCGATCCCGCAGCCTGCAAAATACGGCTTGGCAGCAAAACGCTAAATGACGGAGCGAACAGGCACAGGACTTCGCCGGCGACCATGCATCCGCATGCGAAAAACAGCAGCCTGCGCGTCGAGAAACGGCCGGACAGGAAGGCCATGATGGCCGTAAAGATCGACGTCACGATCATGTAGCCCGAAACGAGCCACTGCGCCGTGGTGGCACTCACCGAAAAGGCTGCCATAATGTCGTGCAACGCCACGTTAATGATGTTCTCGTTAAACGCGGCAACAAAGGCTGCAATATACATAACGACGAGAATCGCCGCAGTGGCCGATGGCCTTACTTTAACTTGTTGCTGAGATTTGCTCCCCATGCATTTCCTTCCTCTTGGAACGACAGTCGCATCGCCCCAGAGGAACAGTCCAGGGCGAAAAATGAGCCCTAGACTTACGCCAGACGCCGCACACGACGAGTCTGACAACATGGTCCAACGTCGATAGATTGTAACGCGGACGCACAGCTTTCCTTCCGCGCTATTATTAAAAGTCCACGAAAGCATAAGACATGAGGAGCCCACCATGATTAAGCCCATCATGAAATCCGAGTTCTTTTTGCGCCTGCCTTCCGAAGACGCGGGACCCGACGACGCCGCGACCGGGCAGGACCTCCTGGATACGCTCCACGAGCATGAGCACGAGTGCGTGGGCCTCGCCGCCAACATGATCGGCGTGCGCAAACGCATCATCTGCGTAAAGGACGGCAACAGGACACTCCTGATGTACAACCCTCAAATTCTTGAGCAGGTCAATGCCTATCAGACGAGCGAAGGATGTCTCTCGCTGATCGGCGAGCGTCCCTGTACACGCTATCGCCGCATTAAGGTTGAGTATTTGGACGAGAACTTCGTCCACCGCATCAAAAACTTCTCGGGCTACACCGCCGAGATCATCCAGCACGAAATCGACCACTGCAACGGCGTCGTGGTTTAGGCCACCTGACAAAATGAGGGTACCGGAGGCCTCCCTATGGATATCAGCCGCTTTGGCGAATTCGCCATCTTAGCGCAGTCACGCACGTTTCTCGATGCGGCGGAACTGCTTTTCATGTCGCAATCAACCCTCTCCAAGCACATCATGGCAATGGAGCACGAACTCGGCTGCAAGCTCATCGATCGAAGCAAGCGCCACGTAACACTCACCGCGCAAGGTGAAGCGCTCCTCCCCTATGCGCAAAAAATTGCGACGCTTCAGCATCGCTATCTTGCCGCCATTCAAATAGGTGCAGATGAGCCGCTCGAGCACCTCACCGTCGGTTCTATCCCCATTATGGCCCCTTATGGGATTACGGACGCCGTCATCGATTTTCAGCAGGCGAACCCCTCATATTCTGTCGAGCTCATCGAAGGCGAGGGCGACACACTCAAGCGCATGCTCCTGCACGAGGACATTGACCTGGCCTTCATCCGCGACAGCGGCGCCATCGAGCCGGAGTTCAAAAAGATTCCCTTTACGACCGACCGGCTCGTGGCCGTCCTTTCGCTCGACCATCCACTCGCCGAACGTGACACCGTCGAGATAGACGACCTTATCGACGAGAATTTCCTCATGCTTCCCCAAGGCTCGTTCGTAAGCGAGCTCGTCCTTTCCCTTTGTCGCAAAGCTGGATTTGGCCCACGTGTTACGTTCACCGGCAAACGAGCCGAGAACATCATCTCTCTTGTCGCACGCGGCGCCGGTGTCTCATTCCTCATGCGCAAGCCGGCGGAATCGCTTGCCAGCGGAAAGGTAGCCCTGGTGCCGCTTGAGCCCGCGACGACCTCCGAGGTCAGGCTCTACCTCAAGCGGAACGCCGCGCACTCGCAGGCGGTCGTCTCGTTCATCGGCTTCCTCCCCTACCGTCAGCTCCTGCAGGGCGACCGTGCGTCTTCCACCGCGGCACGACCGTCATAATCCCCGTTGCTCCACAACCGCAGGCTTGTGTCCGCAAACACGCTGACAACGGCACAAAACACAAATATGCCTCGGGCGGCACGTCACCGTCCGAGGCATATTTAGTTAAAGTGTGCAGACAGACTAGTCCACCGAGATGTTGAGCGCCTTACCGCCCTCGTCCTTCCTGGTACCGATCACCATAGCGGCGACAAGAGCCAGAACGAAAGCGACCACACCGGAGATGACAAGGCCGATAAAGCCCGTGTCGATGCCGGCAGGGTTAATAAAGCTCGGGAAACCGAGCGGGCCGGAGGCACCGAAGGCATAGAGTTTGGCACCCATGAGGCCGGCGATGGCGCCGCCTACACCAGCGGAAATAAAGGTTACCCACATAAGGCGCTTACGCGGCAGCAAGATGGCGTAAAGCGCAGGCTCGTTGACACCGAAAATCGAAGAGACAAGGGCGGGAATGTTGACGGCAGCATTTTCCTCGGAATCCTTGGTTCGGATGACCATGCCAAGCACAGCACCGGCGATGGCACAACCGCCTGCATACACGAGCGGGTTAATGAGGTCATAGCCGTAGGTTGCGACATCGAGAAACCACAGCGGGATGATACCCCAGTGCAGGCCGAACATGACGAGCAGGCTCCAGAACGTGCCGATGACGAAGCCGGCGATGGCGGGCTGGAAGTTGATGAGCATCAAGATGATCTGGGCAACGATGTTGGAGAGGACCGTCATGACTGGACCGACCACAAGCAGGCCAAGGATGCCGCAAATGAGGAGCGTCAGGATGTTGGAGAAGAACGAGCTCACAAGCGCGGGCAGCGCGTTAGAAAGGGCCTTGTGCACCTTGGAGGCAATCCAGACGATAAAGATCGCAGGCAGAATCGTCGATGAGTAATTCTGCATGATCAGCGGGATGCCAAAAATATCACCGTAGACATTGGACTCGAAGACCGTACCGGCGCCGAGCGTGTAGAGCGGATCTCCGCCCATAAGGGCAACGAGCGTCGGGTAGACGAGGATACCGCCGAGCGCCATTCCCATAACGGGCTTAAGTCCGAACTTCTTGGCCGACGTCCAGCCAATGATTAGCGGAAAGTAATAGAAGACCGAATCTCCGATTGCCGAGAGCGTCACATACGTATTGCTGTCCTTGGCAAGCCAACCGGCAACCGTGCAGAGCGCGAGCATCGACTTGATAAAGCCACCGGCCATAAGCACGCCAAGAACCGGCTGCAGAATCTCGGAAATGATGGCGAGCAGACGCGAGAATGGATCGCCCTTTTTGACGTCGTCGCCCTCATCGATATCGAGTGCGGGTTTGGAGTCGAACCCGCCAATCTGAACAAGGTCGTTGTAGACGGCCTCGACAGTGGCACCAATCACGACCTGATACTGTCCGCCGGCCTGGATGACGTCAACGACGCCCTTCGTCGCCTTAAGTTCATTGGTCTGGGCGAGCGATTCATCCTTGAGGTGGAAGCGGAGACGCGTAATGCAGTGGCTCACGTCTAACACATTGTCTCGACCACCGACCTTTGTGATGATTTCATCGCAAAGCTTCTGGTATTTCATGGAATTCTCCTTTTTCTGAGCGGGGCATAGCGTAGATTTCAGGCCTCCGTAGTCGACGTGGGAGGGCAAGGAACCCACTTCCCCCTTTGAAATCCGCGGACGCACGTACGCCCGGGATAGGAAACGGCAGAGAAGATGGAAGATGCCGATCACATGGCAGCGAGCCTCATTAGCCCATGTCACGCAATCAGGTCTACAGACGCGAATCTGCTGCGCCGAGAAGTCTCGTCGTCTGGCAGAACTTGTCACACAGACGTTCCGGTTCGCCCTGGGGAATCTGAGTACGCTCGGTCTCAAAGGAGAGGCCGTACTCGCGTGCCGGAAGGAAATACTCGAAATAGCCGTTGGTGTAACCGCAAACTATTCCCTCGACCGGACATTCGCGCTTCATGCGAATACCCAGGTCGCTGCCGAGCTCACTCGGGAACACAAAGAGATGCAGGCCGCCCAAACTGATGACGGCACACTTAAGCGTGAGCGAAAAGTCGTCATGGGCAACGGTGTGATAGAACGTCTGAGGCTCGATGCGGTCAAGAACGACCTCGCGATCGAGCTTGATCTGGGAAATCGCCTCGGCAAGACCGGTCGAAACACGCTCAACCTCGGGAATGCCGCGTCCCTGGCGAAAATTGCGGTCGCTACAGTCGCCAGCAGCACCGACGACCATGGCCGGATAGTAACCAAGACTCTGAGCGAGCTTTTTGCCGGTAAGACCGGCGAGTTCGCTCGTGAGCTCCGTGCAGTCGGGTCCGACACAGGCAGAATGCACCGCCCAGTTCACAAAGCCCGCAAACGATTTGCCTTCGTCATCGAAGAACGACACCACGATAACCTCATTGTCGGCAAGCTCTCCGGGAATGATGCGGTTGTCGTAGAAACCGGTGATGACTTTTTTGCCCATGCGGCAGGTCGCAGGTCGCGCGTTGGCGCGGCACTCTTCGAAGCATTGACAGATGGTATCGAGGAACCAGCGATAGTAGTCCTCGTTGAATTTTCCCGTCCACCAGCTGCGATGGTAGGCGACGATCGAAGTGTGGTCGTGCGTCGCGGAGAGCAGAACGCAATCACGGTCGATTCCGTAGCGCTCGGCGAGCATCGTCTTAACCTCCTCGGCCATGCTCTCCTCAAACTCGAGAACATCGGCGTTAAAGAGAAAAACTTCGCGGTCGTCCTGTTGGAAAAGAATCGCGTTGGCGAAGACGTCGTCATGGACGCCTGTCGCAGGCTCCAGACGGTTGGGGAGGTTACGGTATCCGATTAGATAGATGTCGCCTTGCGGGGTAATCTTGCGGCGTGCATGTCCGATATTCATGCAAGGTCTCCTTTTTGTCGCGCCGCGTTTAAAGCGGCAAGGATGGTTTGGAGGAGGCGCTCATGGGAACCGGCGGCAAAGCCGGAGTTCATGGCCTCATAGGTGATTTTCTCGTACGCATCGGGGGCCGGCAGATACTTCTGCCCTCCGTTGACAAGCGTGGCAAAGAGCACGGGGCAGAATCGGGCGGCGCGCACGGCGGCGCCAAACGAGCTCGAAACCTCGGGCTGGATACCAACGAACTCGGCATTTCCCAGCCGAAGTAAATAGACCCTCGTACGCTGTTCGCCCGCCGCATGAAACTCATAAGTTCGATGCGGGGCCAATGAGCAGAAGTCGGCGCGCGTCTGGGCGGGCAAAAGGACGTCGACCGTGCGAGCATCGACGCCGATGGCATCGTCCTCACGCGCCGCACGGACGGCCTCAATCAACGCATCGCTCAGAACGCGACCCTGTCGATGCAGCATGCGATATCCACTCTCGTGAGCATCTAACGTTTGCTTCGCCCCGGTCGAATCAAACGCAACGGTCACGGCGCGCTCCGCCGGACTCTGATCCCCCGCGGCACCGGGCAGCAGCAACACGACTCCGCCCAATTCGCGCTCGAGAGCCATGGCGGCAAAGCCAAAGAGGTCCCCGCTCACCACGCGCTTCCCTTGAGAATCGTGCGATCCGTCGAGCACGGAAGACTGGACATCAGCCGTCGCAAGCATGGCAACGAGCCCGCCCTCGGCATCCCTCGCGACAAGTACGGGCATCGCGTGGTCGGCAAACCCCTTGGGGTCTACTCCCAGCCACCAGCCGGCCGGCGTCTCAATGTCGCGGTTAACGTTCACAGGACAGTGGCCCTCCGCCGAGGCGAGCGTGACAGAGCGAATGCCCGCAACCGCCTGCTCAACAGCCGCGCGTGTCGCGGCGATGAGCGCGGCACGATAGCGCTCATTTCGATCGCGGGCATCGGTGTCGGCCAGATGCCCAGGGGTGCGCACGTGAGGCGCAGAAAACGTGTGGGTCGGGACCACCCAAGAAAAGGCGCCGTCGCAATTGGAGACATCCTTGACAACCTCACGCAGATCGGCGAGTAGGGCCGGAGCGATCGAGGTAACCTCAAGTGAAAGGATGCAAGCGCGCCGCCCCATCCCTTCGACCACGAAGGCACGGACAAAAATTTCATGACGGAGTGCGTCGAAACCGTCGAACGGCAATACGTCCTCTAAGTTAATGGCCACCCGGGCGGCTCCGGCCTTCATCTCTCCCTTATCCATGGCGAACGCCCTCCTTTATCTGTCGCTCACTCGATGCCGTACAGGCGCTGTGCCGTGCCGCCAAGTATAAGGTCCTTGTCCGTATCACTTAAATCCGTGGCGCGGACGCAGGCGACACCCTCTGTTAGCCACTCGCGTTTAACGGGATAACTCGTACCAAAGACAATATGGTCTGCACCAAGGACTTCAACCGCACAGGCAAGAAGTGTCTCGCCCCAGGGCTGAGCATGGGACATGTCGAAATAAACGTTGTTCTCAAGACGCTTGGAGACCGTCTCGGTATCGGTCTGGAAGCGACCCGAGGCATCTGGACGCTTGGGACCGTGCGGCAGCAGCATCTCCTTAAACGCAAAATAAGCGCCACCGAGCATGGAGTGGACCATCTTGACGTTGGGATAACGCTCGAAGAAGTCGCTGAAGATTTCACGACCGATCACCGTGGTCTGGTCGACGCAACGGCCGTAGGAGCGACGCAGGTTGTCGTATGCGAGCAGCGACGTATGCTCGACCGGTACGGGCACATGGTGCACGTAAACGGTGACGCTGCGTTCGTTCAGTCGCTCAAAAAAGCCCGAAAAGATCGGATCGTCAAGATAGCGCTTGCCGTAGTGGGCGCAGAGTTGCACGCCCGCGAAACCCTCGTCGAGCCTGCGATCGAGTTCCTCAAGGTTCGCCTCGGTGCCAAAGGGAGGCACGGCGACAAGCGGTATCAAGCGACCGTTCGACGCTTTTGCGTCAGCGGCCATACCGTCGTTGAAGCGCCGGCACATCTCGAGTGACATCCACTCATGGCAGCCGGGGAGTTTGAGAATCGCTTTATCGACCCCCGCCTCGTCCATGTCTGCCAGACGCTTCTCAAGGGTGTAGTCTCCCTCGATATAGTTGAGGCCCGGGAAGCCAGCGGGCTTTTCGATCACAATCTGTCGCTTGCCCGTGGGGCTTACGGTCAGGTAGCCCTCGGTGTCGTAAGCGCGGGGCACCTCGGCCAAAAACTGTTCACAGAGTGTCTCGTCATGGAAGATGCGCTCGTCAAACCAGTAGGAATTTGCATCGATAATCATTGGTGGGGACCGCCTTTCATCTTGTCGAGAACATTCTAAAAAAGCGGACACACGGACATCAATTCCAGTTGAAGCACACTGTATTCCATTTTGGAATACAGTTTTCCGTTCACACGCGAACCCCACTCACCCAAACGATCGAGACGCCGACAACGCGAGCTTTAACAGAAAACGGGCGACCCGAATCTGTTACGGGCCGCCCGTTAAATGACAAACTATCTCTGTCGTTATGATTGACGGTAATGGTCAAAAAAGTCGGCGAGATCTTCGAGGGACTCTTTGAGCACTTCCATGCGCGGCAGGTACACGATACGGAAGTGGTCGGGCTCAGCCCAGTTAAAGCCGCCGCCGCGCGTGATCAGGATCTTCTTCTCGTGCAGCAGGTCAAGGGCGAACTGCTCGTCATCGGTAATGTTGAACTTCTTCACATCCATCTTGGGGAAGATGTAGAACGCCGCACGGGGCTTGACCACCGAGATGCCGTCAATCTTGTTGAGCGCCTCATACACAAAGTTGCGCTGCTCGTAGACACGGCCGCCGGGGCGGATGTAGTCGTTGACGGACTGATGGCCACCGAGCGCCGTCTGAACGATCGACTGAGCCGGCACGTTGGAGCACAGGCGCATGTTGGAGAGCATGTTGATGCCCATGATGAAGTCGCTCATGCAGCGCTGGTTGCCCGAAAGCACCATCCAGCCAATACGATAGCCCGCGATCATGTGCGACTTGGACAGACCGCTAAAGGTAACGCAGGGTAGGTCGGGGGCGAGCGAGGCAATCGAGACGTGCTCGTAGCCGTCCATGCACAGGCGGTCGTAGATCTCATCGGCAAAGATCATCAGCTGATGCCTGCGTGCAACCTCGACGATGCCCTCGAGCACCTCGCGCGGATAGACGGAACCCGTGGGGTTGTTGGGGTTGATGATGACGAGGGCTTTGGTCGCGCTCGTGATCTTGGACTCCATATCCTCCAGGTCGGGATACCAATCCGCTTGCTCATCACACAAATAATGTACGGGATGACCGCCGGCAAGGGTTGCGCACGCCGTCCAGAGCGGATAGTCGGGGCTGGGGATCAGAATCTCGTCGCCATTGTCGAGCAGCGCGTTCATCGAAAGCTGAATGAGCTCGGATACGCCGTTGCCTGTGTAGATATGCTCCATCTGAACGTTGGGCAAGCCCTTGATCTGCGAATACTGCATGATCGCCTTGCGCGCGGAGAACAGGCCACGCGAGTTGGAATAGCCTTCGCAGTCGGGCAGCTGCTGGCGCATGTCCTTGATGACCTCATCGGGCGTGCGGAAACCGAAGGGCGCCGGGTTGCCGATATTGAGCTTGAGGATGCGCTCGCCCTCGTCCTCCATACGGGCGGCCTCGTCGACGACGGGACCGCGCACGTCATACAGGACGTTATCGAGCTTGGTGGATTTAGAAAAAGTACGCATGGTGGCGCTCCTTGCAATTTGAGCTGAGGGATGGGGTTCGGGCTTGGAATCGTTGCGGGGAGATGATTCCTCGCCTTGGTCGGCGTCACCGGCGAGCAGCCAGGTAACATCGACCTCCAAAATACGGGCGAGCAGCTCTGCCACATCGCGCCGCGGAATCGTCTTGCCGCTCACATATTGGCTCATCTGACTCTTGCCGAGTTTTTTACCGAGCATCTCCGATGCGCGGATTACGTCCGACTGGCGAACGTCGCGATCGGACATAGTCTGTCGCAGGCGATCGCTAAACGTCTCTTGGGCCACAGGAACCTCCTTGCTGGCAAAGTTCAATTTATAGAACACGAATTGAACCAGGGTTCAATTTAGCAAGCAGTATAGCGCGGCACCTCATTTGAAAGTTCAATTTCAAAAATAAAATGAGCCAAACCTCGAGATTTATCCCAAAGCGTCAACGGCGTGCGCTCATTTAGAGGTATTCAATGAATCGAGCGGCGGCAAGTGAAACATCGGCCGTTCGATATATGGCGTTGATCTGCCGATGGGGATGTCCTTCGAGCGAACGAATGGCGACATTGAACTGGCAGCGGCGCAAGATGAGCGCCGGAAGGACGCTCACGCCCAGGCCGTCCTCGACCATGGCCATAATCGCATAGTCATCCCAGGTCGACAGCTTTGAGCGCACGGTCAGCCCCGCCCGACGGAACAGCGGCGTAATCTCGTCATCGGTGCCGCGTTCCAGCAGAATAAACTGCTCGTTGGCCAAATCGGCAAGAGAGACGACCTCTTCAGTGGCAAGCAAAGAGTCTGCCGGCACTACCGCCATCAACTCGTCGCGCACCAAAGACCGCGACGTCATGCCATTTTCTCGGGGCTCATGCGGGATAAAGCCCAGATCGCAGCGGCCCTCTGCCACCCATTGTTCAATCTCTGAATAGTCGCCCATCAGCAACTCGTAATCAATGTCTGGATAATCGGCACGAAAACGAGCAATCACCGGCGGCAGCACGTGGGTCGCCACGCTCGAAAACGTACCGATGCAGATTTTGCCGCGCATGAGCCCACGCATCTCATCCACGCGTCGCTGCAAGCGAACGAATTCCTCGCAGAGCGCCTCGACAGCCGGCATGACCTGCCGCCCGTCAGCAGAAAGAACCACACCCTCGCGACTGCGATCGAGCACCTTAAAACCCCAGTCGGCCTCAAGATCGCCCACCATGCGACTCACGCCCGACTGCGAATAGCTCAGGCGCTCAGCGGCACGCGTAAAGCTGCCGGCGCGCACGGTCTCGAGCAATACTTGCATCTTTTGGATATTGGTCTCCACGACACGCCCCACCTTTGCATGAGTATTTGTCATGTCTCCCATGCATTATATTCGCTTTTCTTCTATTGCCCGCTACTCCATAGTGAACTTGCACCGATATAGAGGGGACGGCAGTGCATGAACAACGGATTGCTTACATACCTAGCAGCATTGCTGCTGTTTGGCTCCAACGGCATCATCGCCGCGGCCATCGCACTGCCAAGCTCCGATATCGTGCTCCTGCGCACGTTTTTGGGCGCACTCTCGCTTGTCACCATCCTCGCCATCACCCAACGCCATAAGTTGCAGGCGCCATCTCGCCCCCGCGAAGCCGCAGCCCTCCTCCTCTCGGGAGCCGCGCTGGGCGCCAGCTGGATTTTTCTGTTCCGCGCCTACCAGACGATCGGCGTCGGCGTATCCTCGCTGCTGTACTACTGCGGCCCCATCATTGTCATGGCGCTCTCCCCGCTCATCTTTGGCGAAAAGCTGACCGGTGGCAAAATCGCCGGCTTCATCGCCGTTGCTTGCGGTGCTTTTCTCATTGCAGCGCAAGGTCTAGGCGGCAATATGCCCATTGCTGGTATCGCTTGCGGAATCGCCTCGGCATTTTGCTATGCGCTGATGGTCATCGCTAGCAAGGGTGCGCCACACATCGAAGGCCTCGAAAACTCCACGCTCCAGGTGAGCGCCGCCTTTGTGACCGCACTGGTCCTCACGCTCATCACGCAGGGCGTCCCCTCATTCCTGTCCGCCGGCGTCGCCGCCGGTATTGATTGGCGCGCCGTCGCCATGCTCGGCGTCGTCAACACCGGCATCGGTTGCCTGCTCTACTTTAGTGCCGTCGCCAAACTGCCCGTCCAGACCGTCGCGGTTGTCGGCTACCTCGAGCCGCTTTCGGCCGTCGTCTTCTCCGTCGCCCTTTTGGGCGAGGCCATGACGCCCATCCGCCTGATGGGAGCCGCGCTGATCATCGGCGGAGCGATCTTCTGCGAAATCGCCGGCAAACGCGCGGGTACCAAGGGCAGCATCGCTCAGGCAGCGCGTGCCTAACAGCCCCTCTTCGGTTTCAAAACAGGGGTGCGTCCGCGGTACCACCTTGCAGCAAGCCACACAGCGGATTCGCCCCTGTTTTGAAATGTCATCTGCGCAAACGAATACTCCCCAGCTGGGGATTATTGTCTAAAGCACCCCGATGTGCCAAACTGCTCTTATATATAAAGACGGCATAAAAGATTTCTGTCCCGACAGAAATTAGATGTCTAAGGGAGTCCACGTGGCACACAACAAACTGGAGGCAAGTCTCCAAGACCAGCAGAGTCAGGGCGGACACGGAGCCATCCCCCTCTCCGCCGGTATGCTGCTCGTTACGCTCGGCGTCGTCTACGGCGACATCGGCACGAGCCCCATGTACACCATGAAATCCATCGTCGCCAACAACGGCGGCATCGGCACCGTCAGCGAGGACATGATCCTGGGCGCACTTTCGCTCGTCATCTGGACCATGACGCTCGTGACCACGGTCAAGTACGTGCTGATCGCCATGAAGGCCGACAACCACAACGAAGGCGGTATCTTCGCCCTGTTCAGCCTCGTGCGCAAGGTGGCGCCGTGGCTGATTCTGCCCGCCATGATTGGCGGCGCGGCGCTGCTCGCCGACGGCATCCTTACCCCCGCCGTCACCGTAACCACAGCAATCGAGGGACTGCGCACCATCGAGTGGGGCCATGCACTGCTGGGCGACGGCCAGACCAACGTCATCATCATCACCATCATCATTATCTGCGGCCTGTTTGCCATGCAGCGCGCCGGCACCTCGTCGATCGGCAAGCTGTTTGGCCCACTTATGACATTATGGTTCCTGTTCCTGGCAGGCGCCGGTCTGTTCAACATGCTCGGCAACCTGTCCATCCTGCGCGCGCTCAACCCCATCCGCGGCATCATGTTCCTGTTCTCGCCCATCAACCACTCGGGCATCATGGTGCTCGGCTTCGTCTTTCTGTCGACGACCGGCGCCGAGGCGCTCTACTCGGACATGGGCCACGTGGGCAAGGCAAATATCTACGCATCTTGGCCGTTCGTAAAGGCGGCACTCATCCTCAACTATCTGGGCCAGGGCGCTTGGCTGCTCGCCAACAACTCCAATCCCCAGATGCTCGCGATGGACATCGTCAACCCGTTCTACATGATGCTCCCCGAGCCCCTGCGCCCCTTCGCCATCGTGCTTTCGGCCGTGGCGGCCATCATCGCCTCGCAGGCGCTCATCACCGGATCGTTCTCGCTGGTATCCGAGGCCACCCGCCTCAACCTCATGCCGCACCTGCGCATCCACTACCCCAGCGACACTAAGGGCCAGCTCTATATTCCGCTCGTCAACAACATCATGTGGATCGGCTGCATCTTCATCGTGCTGCTGTTCCAAAACTCCGAGCGCATGGAGAGCGCCTACGGCCTCGCCATTACCGTGACCATGCTCATGACCACGACGCTTTTGACGAGCTACATCGCCGGCATCATGAAGCACAAGCTGGGCGCCTGCGTCTTCGCTCTGCTCTTTGGCGCCATTGAGCTGTGCTTCTTCGCTTCGTGCCTCACCATGTTCTTTGACGGCGGCTACGTCATGATCTTCCTGGCCTCGCTGCTGTTTGGCCTTATGTATGTGTGGCGTCGCGGTACCGCTATCGAGCGCACGCAGACGATCCTGCTGCCCGTCTCCAAATACATCGACCAGCTCAACCGTCTGCGCAACGACGAGACCTATCCCGTGCTCGCCGACAACCTGGTGTTCCTCACCAACAGCCCCGACCCGCTCACGCTCGACCGCGACGTGCTCTATTCCATCTTGGACAAGCACCCCAAGCGCGCCAAGGCATATTGGTTCATCAACGTGCACGTTACCGACGAGCCCTATACGCACGAGTATTCCGTCGAAACCTTTGGCACGGACTTCTTGTTCCGCGTACGCTTGGATCTGGGCTTTAAGGTCAACCAGCGCGTCAACGCCTACCTGCGCCAGATCGTCGGCGACCTGATGGCTTCGGGCGAGCTGCCGCCGCAGCACCACACCTACTCCATCTACGAGACACGCGGAAACGTGGGCGACTTCCGTTTTTGCATGCTGCGCAAGATGCTTGCCCCCGAAACGGACATCAACCGCAACGACCACCGCGTGATGGCCATCAAGTACGCCGTCCGCCGCGCCTGCGGAAGCCCGGCACGTTGGTATGGTCTCGAGAACTCGGCCATCATCATCGAGTACGTGCCGCTGTTTGCCCGTATGCGTCCGGCAGTCAAGCTTGTACGCACCCAGGTACCACTCGAAGTTCAGATCGAGGAAGCCGAGGAAATGGAAGTCGACATCTTCTCGGACGACCTGGTCAACGGCAACGAAGCCGGTAGGAATATGAACGTCGATCCCACTGAGCTGCTCGAGAGCGTCGCCGATACGCCCGAGCAGCAACAGCTCGACGGCCTCGAGAGTGAACAACTCAACGACGCCAACTTCTAGCGACGCCGCGAATCGACGACAGCGGCCCTGCACCTCGCGAGAGATGCGGCCGCTTTGTACTGCAGTAAAGCTAACGGCTACGACCGACGCGGCTCGGGAACCACAAGCCTATCGGAGCTCGCGCCCTCGGCATCCATTAGGCTCACGTAGCGAATCGACGGGTCCTCGTACGTTGAGTAATAGTAATTGCCGGTACGTGCGCTAAAGCAGCCGGTGTAGATGGTCTTCTCGAACTCGCCGTCACCCATCTTGGACGCACCCTCGATCATGACCACTCCCTCGAGTGAACGGAACATGCGGACGACGTTTTCGGTCTCGCTCTCCTTTTGCGGGTAATTGGCATTGAGGTACGCCGCCTTTACAAAACGGCTCGGCGAATAGCAATCGCCCGGAATACCGCGCATGCCGGCACCCGCGCCATAGGGCTTGAGCTCGGCGCCACGCCATGTCGCCGTCTGCGGAAAATCGCTTGTGGCAGTGATATAGGTGCGCAGGTTTTCCATGTGCCACGGGAAGGTCGGCTGGTTGGCAAGGGTGTCGACCGGATCGTCGTATACATGCAGGCCGTCAGCCATCATCTCGACCACGATGCTACGCTGGTTGTCGCCGATAATCCAATGGAGCAGCGACACGCCCAGCCCCTCTCCCGCAGATTTGGCGACAATCACCGTATCGCGCAGCGCAGCCTCGACCTCGTCGACCGTCGAGAACGTCGCTGCCACCCACAGGGGAAACTCATAGGCCGCGATATTGGTCTTGCCGTCGACAGGGTCCTCGGCATACTCGGCATAACCCGGGAAATTGAGACCCGCCACGGCGAGGCCCGCATCGTTGCCACAGTCGAAGAACATAGGGTAGTTCTTGTAATCGATGCACATACCGATCACCGCGTGTGCCGCTGTCGCGTCGTCGATAAACGAATACGGAATGTGAAATCCGCGCGGCATCACGCGAACCTGTTGGCCGTAGTCAAAGCTCCAGTCGAGGTTGCGGCCCAGATACATGTGGCCAGAATTATCGGTAAATCGAATGCTCGTGCACATAGCGCCTCCCAGCTTTACGTTCTTGCTAAGGTTATTGTCACCAAACAAAAAGGCGCTAAACACAAAAGCCCGGACATGACAACAATGTCACGCCCGGGACAAAGACCGCAAATTCGGTCCCCAATTAAACCACCCTAGACAAGTTTACCTTGACAGTGATCGATCATATGCTGGATCATTTGTGCCTCAAAGCCCGCGTAGTCGCGGCGGCACTCCTTCATCTTGCCGTCGACGATCACGTCAAAGGCAACCTTGCACTTGATGTAGCGCGTGGACTTGGTGATCTCCTCGTGCGTCAGGCAGCTCTCCTCCATCTTGCTGGCGCCCAGGCCAAACACCAGACGGGGGTTGTAGAGCACATGGGGCTCGCCGGCATCGTCCAGGTAGACGCAGACCTTCTTGGTGACGCCGATCTGGTTGGCAGCAAGGCAGCCGGCATCGTCGAGCGACTTGATGGTATCGATCAGGTCCTGAGCGACCGACTCGTCCTCGACAGTCGCAACCTCGCAACGCTGGGACAGGATAGCCTCGTCGCGGCAGAGCTCTTTAATCATACGTTCCTCCATAGGGGTCGTTGTAACTGCTTAAGTATACGGTACCCACACATTTTCATGCGAAAAATACCGCCTGTCTGCTACAAAGCGCCGAACATCAACATGCGAGGAACAACAGCGTCGTAAAGGGGCTATAGTAGGTGAGTTCGTGTCAATCGGCCTAAACTCGGGGCCGAACAAGGAAAGGGTATGCATGGACGAACTATTTCACGTCAGCGAGCGCAAGTCCACAATCGGGACCGAACTCCGCGCTGGACTGACAACGTTCCTGGCGATGGCCTACATCATCGCCGTCAACCCCGCGGTGCTCTCGGGCGCCGGCATCGATGCGGGAGCGCTCGCTTGCGCCACCTGCCTGGGCGCTGGCATCATGACCATCTGCATGGGCATCTTCGCTAACCGCCCGCTCGCCTGCGCGTCGGGCTTAGGCGTCAACGCGATGATCGCTGGAATCACCACCACCGTCTGCGGCGGTGACTGGCACGTGGCCATGAGCGTCATCTTCCTTGAGGGCGTCGTCATCTTGCTGCTCGTGCTTTGTGGCCTGCGCGAGGCCATCATGGACGCCATCCCGGTTGTCCTGCGTCACGCCATCTCGGTGGGTCTGGGCCTGTTCATCGCCATGATTGGCCTGTGCGATGCCGGCATTATCACCGCCGGCGCCGGTACACTCGTCGGTCTGGGCGACATCACCTCCCCCACATTCATCGTCGGCATCATCTCCATCCTGGTGACAGTCGCCCTCGCCTGCCGCAACGTCCCCGGCTCGCTGCTCATCGGCATCGTCGTCGCCGTCATCGCCGGTATCCCCCTAGGTGTGACCCAGGCTCCGACCGGTATCATCGCCCCGCTCGACTTCTCGAGCATCGGTGGCCCCATCGCCGACGCCGGCGGCGTGCCCGCCATCGTCAAGGTCCTTACCGACCCCGCGCTCCTCGTCATCTCGTTCTCGCTGCTCATGAGTGACTTCTTCGACACCATGGGCACCGCGATGGCCGTGGCCAAGCAGGGCGAGTTCCTCACCGACGACGGCAACGTCGAGAATATCAAGGAGATCCTGATCGTCGACTCCGCCGCCGCTGCTGTGGGCGGTTTCATGGGCGTCTCCTCCATCACCACCTTCGTCGAGTCCACTTCCGGCGCCGCCGACGGTGGCCGCACGGGCCTCACCTCCGTCACCACCGGCGTGCTGTTCATCCTCGCCGCCTTCTTCTCCCCCGTCGTCTCCATCGTTTCCAGCGCCGCCACCTGCGGTGCCCTGGTCTACGTCGGCTACCTCATGATGAGCGAGGCCTCCGAGATCGACTGGTCCGATGTCTCGCAGGGCTTCCCGGCGTTCATGATCGTCGCCGGCGTGCCCTTCACCTACTCCATCTCTGCCGGCATCGGCCTGGGCTTTATCGCCTACGTGATCGTCGCGCTCTTTAAGGGCGAGGCCTCGAAGATCAAGCCGCTCATGTGGATTGCAGCCCTTGCCTTCCTCGTCTACTTCTTTGTAGCGTAACGGCAAAGCTACCAAAGCAGAACACCAAAGCGCGAAGTCGCAACGAGCGGCTCCGCGCTTTTTTTTTAAAGACGGGCAGAGCACGGGCGCGCGATATATTGCTTCCCAAATTTTGGCCATTTTGCCCTCCAAACGGCACTACCGCCGGCAACATCCAGCAGATACGCTGAACCTAGCCGTATAGGCCCTATGAGAACGGGAGCAACCATGGCAGCCTTGTTCACGACCCCCAAACGCAATGACACTACTGCCGGAACCCATGTTGCCGAACCCGACGTTCGCCGTCGCATAGGACTCGCGCACGGCAGCTGGCGCCGCGTGACGCGCCGCATCGTCGTAGGCGCCGTGTGCGCGCTCACGGTGAGCTCGCTGCTCATGCCGAGCGTCTCGCTCGCAGCGGAATGGGTCAAGGTCGGCGGCAACAAGTACAACACCGCGGCGAGCGACGAGGCCGGTACCTGGTCGTGGGACGGCGCCGACGACTTGAAGCTCAACAACTATAACGGCGGCGAGATCCAGGCCGCAGGCAAGCTCAACGTGAATTACTCGGGAACCAACATCGTCACTGCCGAATGGATCGAAAGCATCAACGTTTCTCATGGCACTAACGAGAATGCCGAGCTCAATATCCAAGGCGACGAGGGCGGCACGCTCAGTGTGACATCTACTGAGGATGCTATCCTCTCCACGGGTAATATCAACATCGACGGAGCCGGATCCGTCAACGCCACGAGCACTGGGTTTGATGCCATCAATGCCGGGGGTGATCTCGCTATCAAAGGTTCGGGCAACGTCAACGCCACGGGTGCATCGGATGGCATCAGGGCAAACGGCAATATCACGATTGACGACAGCGGAGCCGTCACCGCCAGGGCTACCAAGGACAAGGGTATTGGAACCGACAAGAACCTCACCATCAAGGGTGGCGGGACGGTCGAGGCAAGCTCAGCCGATGGTGAGGCCCTTTGGAGCGGCGGCAATATCAACATCTCGGACGGCAGCCAGGTCAAGGCAAGCTCCGAGAAAGACGCTGCCGTCGAGGCCAAGGGCAGCCTCGCAGCCACAAACGCCTCCCTCAACGTAAACGGTGTTGAATATGGCGTCTATGCCCACAAGGGCATCACCCTCGATCATGCAAACGTGACGGTCCGTGCAAGTAAAGGCAGATACGGTGGCGCCAACGCCCTCTTCACCTACCAAGACGATATCGTCGTCAAGAACGGCTCCACCGTGGACGCGTTTGCGGAAGGCGAGGTTTCGGCTGCATTCTCCACCAGAAACGATCGACCCAACGAGAAGGGCGGCCACATCTACATCAGCGACTCCGTTGTCAAGGCCATAGCCCGCTATGTCGAGAACGGCGACGGCCCCATCCCCTACAGCGAAAACCAAGATAGCGAGACGAGGCGCGAACCCCAAGGCGAGAACATCGGCATCATCGCCCAGACCAGCGAGGGCGTCACACCCGCAGTCATCTCGATCATCCGCAGCAAGGTAACGGCCGAAGGAGATACAGCGGCAATCTTTGCCCGTGCCATGAGCGCTGACGGCAAGACAATCGGCACCATCAAGATTGAGAACGCCGCCATCCAGACGCCCGAAGGCGGCAAGGTCATTGACTATCGCAAGCTCCGTGACGGCATCTACGAGGCAGGCCAAGCCATCGGCACGGGCGACGCCACGGTCGACTCCCTCTATATCAAAGCAGTCGCCAAAAGCACGACCACCGCACCTCCCGAGGTAGCCAAGCCGGAAGACCCCAAGCCCGACGAGACCAAGCCCGCAGAAAGCAAGCCCGCGGAGTCCAAGCAGAACCCCAAGCCTGAGAGCTCAAAGCCGACCAAGGCCGTTGCGGCTTCAACCACGAAAGCCAAGACTACCGGCGTGCTCGCGGCAACCGGCGACACCTCGGGTGCGGCCATCGTGGCAACCGTCCTTGCGGGAACAGCCGCTATCGCGGCAGGCACCATGGTGAGCCGCAAGCGCTCATAGACAGCTTTGACCTTTAACGCACGGGACGGCACCCACAGAAGTGCTAGCCTGCACACCGTTTAGCAACGCCACCGCCAAGCTCCCCTCCGGCGGTGGCGTTTTTCATTTGCGCCCGCGCGGCGCACGCGAATGTTCTTGATGCTGTCCAACCGGCATACGCTGGCGTGCGACAATTGAGGCTGCCGATATCACAACACTGAGAGAAGCCCGTCATGGAAGCGCATCAAAAGCAGATAACCGTTTATTCGAATCATACGGAAAGCGCGCCTGTCATCTACCTTCCTGTGGTCGTGGGCGACGGCAGCGAGGTTTATGAGTGTTGCCAAGAGCTCGACTGTCCGCCATTCACCCTCGTCACCATTGGCGGGCTCGATTGGAATCGCGAGCTGAGCCCCTGGGCATGCGATGGAACTGTACGCGATGCTGAGCCTTTCGGCGGTCAGGCGTCTGAGTTTCTCGATGAACTGCTGAATCAGATAATCCCAGAGGTCGAATCATCACTTCCCTGCCCGCCCACCTGGCGCGGCATTGCCGGTTACTCATTGGCGGGCCTCTTTTCGCTTTGGACCCTCTGGCAGACCGATGCCTTTGACCGCTCCGCAAGCGCATCGGGATCGCTGTGGTTTCCCGGTTTTATCGACTACGCGCACGAGCATACGATGCCGAACGCGCCCGATGCCGTCTACCTGTCACTCGGTAAAAAGGAAACCAAGACGCCCAACCGCATGATGCGGCACGTACTCGACGATACGCGCGCGATGGAAGAGCTGTTTATCGAGCGTGACATTTCAACAACGCTGGAGCTCAACCCCGGCAATCACTTTGCCCAAACTGACCTGCGCATGGCACGCGGCATCCACTGGATGCTGACGCATTAAAAATGGCGTCCACGCGTACATACGCATGGACGCCATTTTTAATTTGGCTGAACGCAGCTACTATTCAGCAGCCTCCTCAAGCTCGGAGACATCAAACTCAAAGTCGTTACCCGGCAGGATGGCGTTGAGCACAATGCCCACCAGCGAACCCACGGCAAGGCCCGAAAGCGAAATCGTCACGCCGCCCAGCTCCAGCACGATGGCACCGGCGGTGCTGTAAGCAATGCCAAGTGAAAGCACGAGCACCAGAGCGGCCACCAGCACGTTGCGGTTGTTCTGGAAATCGACCTGGTTCTCGATGAGGTTGCGAACGCCCACGGCGCTGATCATGCCGTAGAGCACGAGCGACACGCCACCGATAACGCATGCCGGCATGGCGGCGATGACCGCGGCGAACTTGGGACAGAACGAAAGCACGATGGCGCAGCACGCGGCAATGCGAATCACGCGCGGGTCGAACACACGCGTCAGGGCAAGCACACCGGTGTTCTCGCCATACGTAGTGTTGGCCGGAGCACCAAAGAGCGAAGCCAGAATCGTGGCGAGACCATCGCCGAGCAGCGTGCGATGCAGGCCGGGGTCGGCAATGTAGTTGCGCTCGCAGGTAGAGCCAATGGCGGAAATATCTCCAATGTGCTCAATCATGGTCGCAAAGGCCAGTGGCATGATGGTGATAATGGCCGTCGTGGCAAGACTGCTATCGAACTGCGGTCCAAAGAGCGCGAACACGGTGTTGTCCCACACGACAGGTAGACCGACCCACGGCGCGGCGGCAATCCCCGAAAAATCAACCTCGCCCAGCACCGCCGCAACGGCATAGCTCACCACAACGCCCAGCAGAATCGGCACGATCTTGACCATGCCGCGGCCCCAAATGTTGCAGATGACGATCACGGCAACGGCAATAACAGCAACAAACCAGTTGGTCTGGCAGTTAGCAATGGCAGAGCTTGCCAGGATCAAGCCGATGGAAATGACGATGGGGCCAGTCACCACCGGCGGGAAGAAACGCATGACACGCTTGGCGCCAAAGGCGCGGAACAGGGCCGCAAGCACCGGATAGAGCAGGCCTGCACAAGCTACGCCCAGGCAAGCGTAGGGCAAAAGCTCGGCCTCGCCGTTGGGCGCAATGGCGGCATAACCCGCGATAAAGGCAAACGAGGAGCCCAAGAACGCGGGCACCTTACCGCGCGATAGAAAATGAAACAGCAGCGTGCCGATGCCGGCGAACAGAAGCGTCGCCGAAACGGAAAGGCCGGTGAGCACGGGCACGAGCACCGTGGCTCCGAACATCGCAAACATGTGTTGCAAACCCAACACAAACATGCGCGGGCGGCCGAGCGACGATGCATCGTAGATGGCATCGGTGACGGCGGGCGTCGAAGACTGGGACATGGAAGTCCTTTCGAATGGAAGGGCGATCAGGCATATCGGATAACCTGCCCGAACGATACGATCCGAACCATTGTACGTGATACGCAATGCCTCGCACGCGCCGTCACCTGCGAACGGTAGCGTTACTTCCAGACGCGCTCGGCAATACGCCTGACCAGTGCAATCTTTGCCCACTGCTCGTCCTCGGTCAGCTTATTGCCAATCTCGCAGCTGGCAAAGCCACACTGCGGAGACAGATACAGGTTCTCGAGCGGCACGTACTTTGCGGCTTCGCGGATGCGCTCGACGATAACCTCCTCATCCTCGAGCTCTGCCGCCTTGGTGGTCACCAAGCCCAGCACGACCTTCTTGCCGGGAGCGACGTACTTGAGCGGCTCAAAACCACCGGCGCGGGGCGTGTCGAACTCCAGATAGAACGCGTCAACGTCCTCATGCGCAAACAGGTACGGCGCGATGGGGTCGTAGCCGCCCTCAAAAGCGTAGGTGGAGTGGTAGTTGCCGCGGCATACATGCGTGTTGATAACCAGATCGTCGGGCTTGCCCGCGATGGCGGCATTGTTGAGCGCCACGCCCAGCTCGCTTACCTTTTGCAGGTCGACCGGGCTCATGCCGGTTTTGGCAACAAAATCGGTATCGCAGTAGATGCCCCAGGTGCAGTCATCAAACTGGATGTTGCGGCAGCCCGCGGCATACAGGTCAGCAATCACGGTGCGGTATGCTGCGGCAATGGCATCGACGAGCTCTTCGTCGGTCTTGTAGACGGCGTGCAGACTCTCCTGCTGACCATCACAGCGGTCGAGTGTGACTTCGGAGAACGTCTGGATCGGCGCCGGAATGGTCTGGCGCGCGACCTGGCCCTCGTCCTCGAGCGCCTTGACAAACTTAAAGTGTGCAACGAAGGGATGGTTCTCGCCGCTGATGGGGCCGGTCACCACAGCGGTATCGGCCGTGGTCTCCTCGTCGTGGAACATATAGCCGGTGCGCGAGGTGCGGCGCTCGATGCCGTTGAGACCCCACATAAAGTCGAGGTGCCAGTAGCTGCGGCGGAATTCGCCGTCCGTGATCACCTGCAGGCCGGCAGCCTTCTGCTTGGCCACCAAGTCGCGAATGGCCTCGTCCTCGACGGCCTTAAGGCCGGCGTCGTCGAGCGTACCCGCGGCATGGGCGGCACGCGCATCCTTAACAGCTTGCGGACGAAGAAAGCTGCCGACGATATCGGCGCGAAACGGCGCGTTCGGTTGAATCGAAGTGCTCATAGATATCTCCCTTTGCATTGGTTGCTTTACTGGGACAGAGTATGAGCGCTCATATGGCCATCGTAAAATATACGTTTATAACAGTTTGATATAGATGATTCCTATATCAGGCTGGACTGCCATAAAGAAATTTGACCCGCGCGGAGCACAGCAGCCTAGATGTGCTGACGAATCGCCTCGATATAGGCCCGGCCGTAGCGGGTGAGCGTCGTGTTCTTGCGCGTGATAATACCGATCTCCATATACTCGTCCACATCGAGCGGAATCGAGATAATGCCGGGACCGTTGAGCTCATGGCTGATCACGCCCGAGCATACTGTATAGCCGTTGAGGCCCATGGCCAGGTTGAACAGCGTCGCGCGGTCGCGCACGCGGATGTTCTTGCGGCGTTCAAACGTCGAGGTCAGCTCCTCGGAATAATAGAACGAGTTATAGCTTCCCTGCTCATAGGACAGGAACGGGTAATCTTCCAGATCCTCGAGCGTTACGCGGGAGCGGCCCGCCAGCGGATGCTCGGCACACACGAAAACGTGCGGCGCGGCGCAGAAGAGCCCTTCGAATACGAGCTCGTTGGCCGCCAGCATGCGCTCGATAACCTCACGATTGTGCTCGGACAGGTACAGGATGCCCAGCTCGCTTTTCATGTGCGCAACGTCTTCGATAATCTCGTGGGTCTGCTCCTCGCGCAGGGTAAAATCGTAGCGCGCGGCATCGAACTCGCGGATCACGTCGACAAACGCATTGACGGCAAAGGAATAATGCTGGCAGCTCACGCTAAAATGCGGCACCTGCTCGGACGCACCTTTATATTTGTCCTCGAGCAGATCGGCCTGATCGAGCACCTGGCGCGCGTAGCCCAAAAAGGTCTCACCCTCCTCGGACACGATAACGCCCTTGTTGGTGCGCTCAAAGATGTGCACGCCCATCTCGTTTTCGAGCTCGCGGATCGATGCAGTGATCGAAGGCTGCGACACAAAGAGCCGACGCGAGGCCTCGGTGATGCTGCCGCATTCGGCAACCTTAACGACATACCTGAGCTGCTGGAGCTTCATAGTGGCCTCCCTAGGCGTTCGCGACGCGCGGACCCGCCGCATCTGCCTGGCGCATAAACGGCGGCATCTCCCCCGTCGCGGCGCAGGCGGCAATCTGGTGCAGAGCCTTGGCAACTGCATCGTCCGCTGCGGCGCCGATATGCCAGCGCGCCGCAGCCGTGACGGCCTCGTTGGCGTTGGCGACTGCAACGGAGTTGGGGACGGCATCAATCATGGGCAGGTCGTTATCGGAGTCGCCGAACACGGCCACCTCGTCGGGCGTAAGGCCCAGAGCGCGCGCCAGTTCCAGCGCCGCGCAGCCCTTGTCCCAACCGGCCGGAAGAATGTCGAACAGGCGCACGCGATTGTTGGGGAACACAAGCGAGAGCTCTGGCACCTCGGCAGCAACGCGCTCACGTAGCTCGGCGAGCTCCTCACGCGAGCGGGCGCTCCAGATGTTCGCCTTGTAAATTGGAGCGTTGTCGATCGACGGACGGCACGGGGCCTCTTCGCCCTTGAGCCACGCGTTTCCGCCCGACTCCATGGCGCGGCGCACGCGCTCGGGGTCGCTCGTCACGCAATAGGCGTCGTTGTCCCAAAAGTCATCGCCCAGGCTGTAGACCTTTAGATACGTATCGTCGGTCTCTTGCTCAAGGTAGTCGGCCAGGCGCATCAGGGCGTCGTTGTCGGTTGCGCGCGATGCGACCACCTCGCCGTCGACAAACATCACCTGCCCGTTGCAAAACGCACCGGTCGAGAAGCACTCGGAGCGATTGCGGAACATCCAGCCCATCGCGGACGGCTGACGGCCCGAAACCGGGCCAAAATGCAGGCCCGCTGCCTGCATAGCATGAATGCCATCGATGGCATAGTCGCTGGCGCCGTCTTGTCCAGCGGGAATCAGCGTATCGTCCATATCGGTCAGCACAAGTTTAATCATAGGGTCCCCTCGGTCATTCTCATCCCGTCTATTGTACCGACCTGCCAAAAAGGGACAGGTTTATTTTGGCAGGTTTTATCTGGGAAAACGCATCGCCCCAGTTGGTACCTGCCAAAATAAACCTGACCCTTTTTGGCAGGTGCGCTAGTATAGGGGACAACAGATTCGATGCGGGAGTGCCGGCGGTGCAAACCACAAGGCTGAGAGGGCAATGGGCCCAATCCTTTGAACCTGTCAGTTAATGCTGGCGTAGGGAGCATGCCGCCTTTACAGGGGCGCTGTCTATGCACAGCGCCCCTTTTCTATGCCAAGGAGGCATGTGCAGTGATTGATTCGGAACAGCTTAAACAACGTGTAGTCAAGGCCGTGGACGAGATTCGCGCCACCAACCCAATGGCGGGCTCCATCACCAACACGGTGACGATTGACTTTGTCGCCAACGCGCAGCTCGCCGTGGGCGGTTCGGCCGCCATGGTCTATCTGCCCGACGAGGGCGAGGCGCTCGTTGCCGGCGGCGGCGCCATCTATCTCAACATGGGCACGCTCTTCCCCATCTACGAACAGACGATTCCCCGCGCGGCCAAGGCGGCACACGACGCCGGCAAGCCCTGGGTGCTCGATCCGGTGGGTCTGGGCATCGGTAGCCTGCGCACCCAGCTGGTAAACGAGCTCAAGCAGTACAAGCCCGCCATCGTGCGCGGCAACGCCTCCGAGATCATCGCGCTCGCCGGCCTGTGGGGTCTTGAGGGCGAGGCAGCCGATCTGAGCCGCGTGCGCGGTGTCGATACCACCGACACGGTCGATGCTGCCCGCGATGCCGCCGTGGCGCTCGCCCGCTACACCGGCGGCGCCGTTGTGGTCTCGGGCGAAGTCGACCTGATTACCGACGGCACAACCGTGGCCAAGTCCCACGGCGGCAGCCCGCTCATGTCCAAGATCACCGGTTGCGGCTGCTCGCAGGGCGGCGTGCTGGCCGTGTATGCCTGCGCCGCCGATCCGTTTACGGCAGCCGTCTGCAGTGCCGCCGTCTACAACGTTGCCGGCACGCGTGCCGCCGCTGTCGCCGATGCCCCGGCAAGCTTTAAGGTCGCCTTTATCGACGAGCTCTACCGCGCGACCGCCCAGGACATTGCCGATAACCGACTCGAGCTCGAGGAGGCATAAGCCATGTCCGAGCCCGCAACCGATGCCGGCATGAACACACTCGTCGCCGTGGCCATCGCCCCATGCGGTACCGGCGATGAGCTGTCCGCCGAGGTCGCCGAGGTCGTGCGCGTCATTCGCGAGAGCGGCCTTCCCAACCGCACCACCTCGATGTTCACCGAGATCGAGGGCGACTGGGACGAGGTCATGCAGGTCGTGCGCGACGCAACCTTTGCGCTGGCGAGCAAGGGCATCCGGACCGAAGTCGTGCTCAAGGCAGATATTCGACCCGGATTTACCGACACCATGACCGGCAAACTCGAGCGCATGGAAGCGCAGATCAAAAAGCAGGAGGAAGCACGATGAGCATCCGCGACAACCTTGATATCTCGGCCTATCTGGTACTCGGCCCCGAAAACACGCTCGGGCGCCCCGTGGGCGATGTGGTGGCCCAGGCACTCGACGCCGGCTTTACCTGCATCCAGGTGCGCTCCAAGGTGGCAAGCGCCCGCGAGATCATTGCGCTGACCGGCGACGCCGCGCAGGCAATCGCACAGGCCGGCAAGACCGGTCAGGTCGCCTTGCTGATTGACGACCGTCTTGACTGCGTACTCGCCGCGCGCGAGCAGGGTATTGCCGTCGACGGCGTGCACGTGGGCCAAAGCGACATTCCCGTCGAGGTCTGCCGCAAGCTGCTGGGCCCCGATGCCATCGTGGGCCTCTCGGCCCGTTGCGAGGAAATGCTCGAGTACGTCAAAACTGCCGACATGAGCTTGGTCGATTATCTGGGCGTGGGCCCGCTCCACGAGACCGAGACCAAGCGCGATTGTGGGCGCGCCGCCGACGGCTCTATCATCACCAAGAGCTTTGAGGACCTGGCTGCCCTCCATGAGGCAAGCCCCGTGCCCATCGTGGTTGGCGGCGGCGTCAAGACGGCCGACCTGCCGCAGCTCAAGGCCACCGGCGTCGACGGCTTCTTTGTGGTGAGCGCCGTCTGCAGCGCAAACGACCCCTACGCTGCGGCCAAGGAGCTCGTCGACACCTGGCAACAGGCATAAACGCAAGCCGAGCAGTTGCTCCACAGCCTCATAGCTTCAAGAGCGGAAAGCGCATCCCAGAATGGACGTCCAAACTGGGATGCGCTTTCCGTATAGAGGCTCAACGGGAAACTGCGTCCCGTTCTGAACGCAAATTCCGGGCCACAGTTTCCTAAAGGCCCTTGTTTCGGAAACTGCATCCCATTCCGAAGGCAAATTCCGGGACGTGCTTTCCGCTGAGCCTGCGGCCGGCGCCCTACCCTGCCAGGTATGCCTCCAGCGCCGGCAGCGTCGCCTCCGCATCGTGGCGACCGACCTGATAGATACGCTCAAGCTCATCCGGCTCGCGACAGAGCGACGGCACCTTTACCGATTCGCTCGGACGCACCACAAAGATCTCGCCGGCGGCCTCACGACGCACCAGATCCTCGAGCGATGCGTTGTACACCTCGTGCCGATGCTCAAGCGCCGCAACAAACCTCGGATAGTGGCGGAACACGCGCCGCAGCATGGGCATCACGCTATTGGGCTGCTTCACAAAGCCCGCCGGCTGCGTGAGCACCACCACGTTGCGGTCATAGCCCTGCGCAAACAGCCAGGCGCTGGGAATGGAATCCGCAACACCGCCGTCCAGATACTTGCGTCCCTCAATAGCCACGGGGCGCGTTGCCACGGGAATCGCCGACGAGGCCCGAATCCACTCGATATCGCGCTCGTCGCCATAGGGCAGATCGTGGTAGACCGCCTCGCCCGTCTCGATATCGGTGCATACGCACGTAAACCGCATGGGACAGGAGCGGTATGACTCCAGGTCGATAGGATCGCGCTCGATCGGCACCTCATGATAGGCAAAATCGGCATTGAACATATCGCCGGTACGCAGCCAGCTCGTCACGCTCGCGTAGCGCTTATCGGCGCAATAGGCCTTGTTATAGCGAATGGCGCGACCGATCTGGCGCGACTTAAAGTTATAGCCAAACGCTGCCCCCGCCGAGACGCCCACCATATGATCGCAGGTCAGGCCATGCTCCATCCAAACGTCGAGCACGCCCGCCGTATACATACCGCGATAGCCGCCTCCCTCGAGTGCCAGCCCCACCGTAGGCGCCGTATTTGGCTGTGTCATGCGACCATCTCCGTCCCTGCGCAATTCAAACGGAACAAGTATACCCGTCAACAAATATCGTTCTCGTCGCATTTGTGCGCACGAAACCGCATTACCGTTTGGCGAATAAGCGGCGCCTCACAGCACGCCCGCCCCCACACGCCCATATAATGGTTGTTCATACTACTCAGTACTTTTCAGCAACGAACAGTAGCTGACAAATAGACTCAGCGATGCAGCAAGGCGGGGGCATGGAAACGAATAAGACGCAGAGCGTCGAGCCGCGTCAAGAAGACGAGCTCGACCAGCTAAACACATGCCTCGCCGAGTTGTCGAGCATCTGCGGCACGCAGTATCCCGAGGCCGAACGCCTGCTCGCAGAGGCGACCGATGCCGCCGCCCGCCTGCGCGACCGCATTGCAAAACTCAGAGCCGACGCCTACACCGATCCGCTCACGGGGCTGCCCAACCGCACCGCCTATACCTACGACCTCTCATGTGTCTGGGACCGCCAGCTCGAGCACACGATCGCCTACATCGATATCGACGGCCTCAAAATCTGTAACGATTGCTTTGGGCACCCGGCAGGCAATCGCTACATCACCAAAGTCGCAAACTGCCTTAAGCTGCACTGCCATCCCGATGAGCATCTCTATCGCATAGGCGGAGACGAGTTCGTGCTCCTCTCCATGACCGATTCGGTCGACACGCTCAACCAGCGGCTCGAGGCTTGTCGCGTCTCTCTTGCGACCTCGACGTTCGATGACGGCAAGACCCCCATGAGCTACAGCTACGGTTGTGCCCATGCCAATCCCCAGGCCGGCGATGTCCTTCATAAGATGACGGCCGAAGCTGACCGGCGGATGTATGACTACAAATTCACCAACGCCGCACGCAACCGCATGAGCAGGGCATTCGACGAACAGCATCATACCCTCGACACCTTGGCCGATTTTCATGCCGTGCAAGATCGTATCTTCCAGGCTTTGTCACTCACGGATATTGGGCGCTACTTGTTTATCTGCAATGTCGACACCGATCAGTCTCATTGGTCCCACAACGCCGTACAGGATTTTGCCCTACCGTCCGGAACCATCTATCAGATGGGCGAGATATGGTCGCAGCACATCCATCCCGACGATGTCGATGCCTGGCGCCAGGACATCGAAGAGGTGATGTCGGGCAAAAAGCACCACCACAACATGCGTTATCGCGCCCTGGACGCAAGCGGCCGATACGTCACCGTCACGTGCGCCGGCATCCGTCTCGATGGCAACGAAAACGAGCCCACACTATTCGTGGGATCCATCACCAATGCGAGTATTGTCGAAAGCACCGACCCCGCCACCGGCGTTAGTGATGTGCGCGCGCTGATGACGGCCATCGAAAGACGCAAGGAGCTTGCCAAGCCCACCGATCTAGTGGCGTTTAAGTTCGAGAACATCGACCGCATCAATGCTGTCTATGGCTATCAAATGGGCAACGATGTCCTCGCAGAGCTCGTCGGGCGCATTTTGTCACGACTCAATGGGTCGGGCGAACTCTATCGGTCGTATGGGCTGCAGTTTGTCCTTATGTTTGACAGCCAACCCGACATCGATCTTTCCAACATTGCCCAAGAGGTGCAGCATACGCTTATGATGCCCATCGCGACGCACAGTATCGAAACCGCCCCTATCGCTTATACGGCCTTTGCGCGCTATCCGTCTATCGTCTCGCAGCCGCTCACGATGCTGTCCAGCCTCAACCGCCGTCTGGACGCCGAGATGCGCAGTAAGACCCCGGCATACCTCGGGCAAAGCGGACCAACTAGAGTTATCGGTCATACTGCCTACGACCGACGAGACAAGATGACCGGACTCATGCGCGGCAACGACTTTCTGTACGCCGCAGATATGCATCACTCCGCACACACTCGCGAAAACCGCGCCATTGTCGCCATCGATTTGGGACGTATGCGCGTCTTTAACGAATGGTACGGACGACAGGCAGGCGACGCCCTCATCGCCGAAGTGGGCGGTGCGCTGCTGACGCTGCGAGCCGATTGCGGCGGACTCGCCGGATACTGGGGGCAGGACGACTTTGTCGCTTATCTCCCTGGCGACCGCGAGACCATCGATGCGCTCTACCATCGCATCCAGACCATCGTCGCCTCGCGCGACGACTCGGTTGGCTTCTTGCCCGCCTTTGGCGTTTGCCCGGTTGGGCGGACGGAGAACATCGATATCTTGCTATACGACCATGCAAAAGCCGCGCTCACCCGAGCCCGCCACGATTTTAAAACCCGTATCAAATACTTTGAACCCGAAACCTATGCGCAGCGTGAACGCGAGGATTATCTGCTCTCGGCGTTTCAGCGCGCCCTGGGTCAGGGGCATATCACGTTCTATATTCAGCCGCAGTACGACATGGAGACCAAAAAGATCGTAGGCGGCGAAGCCCTTGCCCGCTGGAAAGACGGAGACGGCAATTTCATCTCGCCCGGCACGTTTGTGCCGCTACTCGAGCGCAACGGTTTTGCCGTGACCCTCGATCGCCATATTTGGAACCTCGTCTTTACGTGGCTCTCCAAGCGCTTGGCCCAAGGACTGCCCTGCGTGCCCATCTCCATCAACGTAAGCCAAACCGACCTGATTTCGGTCGATGTCGCCGACCAGCTCGAACGCCTGGCGATGCGTCACGCCGTCCCCACGCACTTCGTTAAAGTCGAAATTACCGAAAGCGCCTACGCCGATAATCCAGGAGATATTAAAGCGCTCACGAGCAAGCTCCGCGCTTTGGGCTTTTCCGTATTGATTGACGACTTTGGCAGCGGAGCATCGTCGCTCAGCATGCTGCAGAATATCGATGCCGACGCGATTAAACTCGACAGCCGCTTTATGCCCGCAGAAGCCCATCAGGCCAACAAGAGCGAAAACATCGTCAAGTCCATCATCAACATGTCTTGGGAGATTGGCATGCCGGTCATAGTGGAAGGCGTCGAAACCGAAAAGCAAGTCACCTTTTTGCGCGACCTGGGTTCGCGCTACGTCCAAGGCTATTATTACTACCGACCCATGCCGGTCGAGTCGTTTGAAAAGCTCCTGGCCGGCGCTGCGTCGATTGACCCGCGAGGCATCCTCTTGCATGACAGCGAGCGGCACATCGACTTTGCAAAATAACGCCACTCGCTAACGGCGGAAACCCCACCTTTAACACGCCGCGCGCCCCGCGCGCCGCATCGCCTCGACCCAAGAAAGCGGCATAAACATGGATAGCGCCAACACCTACACCAAGACGCTCGAAAAAACCATTCAAGACCTGCTTGATCGCCAGGAAGACCTGATCAAGACCGCTTTTACCGACCAGCTCACCGGTCTTGGCAACCGCGGCGGTTTTACCAAGTCTCTCGAAGAGATCTGGGGGCAGGGCACACCGGTCACCATGGCGTTTATCGATATCGATAACCTTAAGCACTGCAACGATGTCTTTGGGCACGACGAGGGTAACCGCTACATCATTCAGGTGAGCCTGTACCTTAAGCTCTACATCAAGGTTGGCGAAGCGGCGTTTCGCCTGGGTGGCGACGAGTTTGCCGTGCTCTCCACCATCTCGACCGAGGATGACCTTGCCGAGCGCCTGGAGCATTGCCGCTCGGTGCTCCTCAAAAACAACGACGCCGAGATGCCCCATTCGTTTAGCTATGGCGTGTCGCATGCCAATCCCAAACTGGGCGAAACCCAAAACCGCATGACGAAGGACGCCGACCATCGCATGTATGACTACAAGCTGCGCAATGCCATACATCTCGATCGCCGCAACATCAGTCAAGTCCACGCAGATGACTTTGAGATTAATGACCGCGTTTTTGACGCCTTCTCGATGCTCGATGAGGGACGCTACTTCTTTATCGAAAACCTTGATAAGAACCGCACGCTCTGGTCGCAGGGAGCGCTGCGCGATTTTGGGCTTCCCTCGGAGCACATCGATGACTGCCGCAATTACTGGAAGACACGCGTGCACCCCGATGACCTCGAAGCATATACCCAAGACATCTACCAGGTCTTTTATGGCTCTAAACGCTATCGCGTTATGCAATATCGCGTACGCAACGCCGAAGGCGATTACGTGCTTTGTCGCGTTCGGGGCTATCGCATCGACGGAAACGGAAATACGCCCTCGCTTTATGTCGGCGAACTCGTTAACCACTCCCTCGTTGAAACGGTCGATCCCGCCACGGGACTCGGCACCCAACGCATGCTGGTCAACGCCATCGACGGCTGCCGTCGCGATAACCATCAGACGGGCCTGATCGCCGTGCGCGTTCGCGGTACGACGCAGCTCAATGAGCACTATGGGGCTGACGCCGTTGACGCTATGCTCTCCGAATATGCCGGTCGTATGCTCTCGCTCACCCGCGGCAGAAGCCGTGTGTTCCGCTCGCGCAGCGTACAGTTTGTCGTACTTACCGATGGTCTGGACCGCGACGCCTTCGATTGCCTCGCACGCGATTTGGAGCGCGTCATCTCGGCCCCCGTCCAAATTGCCGACGATACCATTACCCCTACCTGCCTGGTTGTTCCCGTCTATTACGAACGCCTGGTCAACCAAGCACCGGCCGTCTTGGACGAACTCGATCGTCGATTACGCGCCATCAACGGGCCGTTTCAGAACAAGAGCCTCTCCATACCCGAAATCGACCGCAAGGGCGCTGTTGCCGAGCGCATTGACCCGCTCACCGGCCTCTACCGCCCCAGTGAGTTTATGCGGCGCGCCAACGAGTTTTTGACCACGGTGAACGGCGGCTCTTGGTGCATTGCCACCGTCGACATGGGGCATATGCGCTTGTTCAATGAGTGGCATGGCCAGGCCGAAGGCGACCGTGTGCTCGCCGATGTGGGCACGGTGCTCAAAGATATCGAGAATACAGGCAAGGGTGTCGCAGGCTATTGGGGCCAGGACGATTTTTGCATACTCGCCCCCTTTGAGCACGATACCGTGCATCGTATTTATGCTCGCGTGCGCGAAGCCGTGGCCAAGCACGATGACGGCGTGGGCTTTTGGCCGTCCATGGGCGTCTACCCCATCAACCCCCACGAGGAAATCACCATCGACGCGCAGGCAAAGGCCATGTTTGCCAACCGACGCGCCAAAAAGGACTTTAAGGATCGCATCGCCGTCTTTAGCCCCGAGGACTACAAGCACGAGGTCGCATTTCACCATACGCTGACCGAGTTCCAGTACGCCCTCTCCAACGAGCGCATCACCTACTATCTGCAGCCTCAGGTCGACATGGAAACCGGCGAGATCATCGGCGCCGAGGCACTCACGCGCTGGATCGACAAGGACGGCTCCCTCATTCCGCCTGCGACCTTTATCCCCGCGCTTGAGGAAAGCGGCTTTGTGGTGACGCTCGACAAGTACATATGGCAGGGTGTTGCCTCGTGGCTGCGGACGCGCCTCGACCAGGGGCTTCCCGTAGTTCCGATTTCGCTCAACGTATCGCGCGTGGATATCCTTGCCTGTGATGTCGCCGAACATATGGGGTCGCTCGCCGACCAGTACAACCTGCCGCCCGAACTCATGCGCATCGAGATTACCGAGACCGCCTATACCGGAGAGTCCGAGGCCGTGGACAGGCTGACGGCCGAGCTGCACAACCGAGGGTTCTCGACCTACATGGACGACTTTGGCACCGGTCAATCCACACTCGCCATGCTCAAAAGCGTCAACGTCGACGTCATTAAACTCGACCGCACGTTTGTGCCCGCCGGAAAAGCCGACGAACGCAGCACGCAGATCGTGTCATCGATGCTGGGGATGGCGCAGTCGCTCCATCTGCCCGTTGTGATCGAAGGCATCGAGACGGAAGGTCAGGCAAAGCTGCTGCGCCAGATGGGCGCCCGCTATGCGCAAGGCTTTCTCTACTACCGCCCCATGCCGGCGGCAGAGTTTGAGGCGCTGCTCGATGGCAAGGTCACCGATTGATGCATACACGCGTAATGCAATGCCGTTGGAGGACATATTTGTCCCCTTCGGCTAACTTATATCCTCAATCCTCATCGATTTGGGGATATCATACAGACCATTATTTCGCCCAAGGAGGTTATTCATCATGAACGAGTCGTATCGCCTGGGCGAGCAATCGATTGTCGCCTACCTTCAGCGACTTGCGAATGGGGTCTCGACCGCCGAGCTCGACGTCGCAGCACTGCCCGCAGAGCTGCGCGGCCTTGGCGAGCAACTGCAAAAGACCCACGCCATCCTGCAACAAGAGCGCCAGCTGCTCGAACGCAGTGCCTATATCGACCCGCTCACCAATCTGGGCAACCGCGACGGACTTGACCGTCACGCCGACCGACTCTGGCGCAAAGGCGACCCCTTCACCTGCGCCTATATTGACATCGATCACCTTAAACACTGCAACGATATATTCGGCCATGCCGAAGGCAACCGCTATATTCTGCGCATCTGCCGCTCACTCTCCGAAACCATGGAGCACGACGAGCTGTTGTTTCGCATTGGCGGAGACGAGTTCGTGCTCGTCTCCGCCAATGCGAGCGAGACGGAGCTCGAGCAACGCCTGGAGCGGGTGCGCGCCGATCTAATCGAGGCAACTTCGGACGGTAAGGCGCCCATGATCGCCAGCTTCAGCTTTGGCTGTTCGAGCGTTGACCCGCTTGCTGGCGACACACGTCGCCAAATGACAATGGATGCCGATCGCAAGATGTATCGCTACAAGCTCATGCATCGCATCCAGCAACCGGGTAACACTGCTGCGCCGAGCATCGCAACCGAATATACACCCTGCAACGACCGCGTGTTTCAGGCGCTCTGCATGTCGTCTGACACACGTTACCCCTTTATCCTCAACCTCGACACGGGTGAATCGCAGTGGTCCGTTAACGCCATGCGCGATTTCGACCTGCCCTCGCAGCACCCCTACAACTCGGTCGACATATGGCTCGCTCGCGTTCACCCCGAAGAACGTGACAACGTACGCTCCGAGCTCAATATGATCCTGAACGGCGAGTGGCACTTCCACTACATGCAGTACCGCGTGATGGACGCCAGCGGAAAGTACGTGCTCTGCGACTGCACGGGCTACCGTTTAGATGGCACCGACACCGAGCCGAACATGTACGTCGGAACTATCATCAACAGAAGCCTCGCGGACACAACCGATTCCGTGACCGGCCTGGGCGATGTGCACGCCCTGCTCAACGCTATCGGCGAGATGCGCCGTGTGGCACGCGAGGCGGGCTTTATCGCCATTAAGATCGATGACGTCGGTGACGTTAACGCCCGCTTTGGGTTTGATGCCGGCGATCGAGTGCTTGCCGAAAGCGCCGCCTGCCTTGTGGAATGCTCACGCGGCAAGGGCCGCCTGTTCCGCTCTACGGGCACCACGTTCGTTGCACTCTACGACAACTTGGGGCCCGACGAGGTTGATGAGATTGCCAAGGAAATTGAGCGCTTCTTGGGCTCCCCCGTGCTCTTTGGCTCGTTTGAGTATCAGCCACCCATCCGCGTAGCGACGCTACATCTGGACAACGTCGACCGCCAGCCCGTCTCGATTCTGACCGAGCTCAACGTGTTGCTTGAAGAAGCCGTGCAGGTGCCGGGCACCAAGCTGAAGTAACACCATGGGGCGCGACGAGGCGGTTGTCCACCTTGTCGCGCCCCACGTTGCCTTCTTCATCGTGAGATAATCCTCTGCAGAAGTCATCGACAAGCAAAGGGAGATTGTGATGAAGGTTCTTTTAGTTAACGGCAGCCCCAAGGCAAACGGCAACACTGCCACGGCACTCGCCGAGGTCGCCAAGCAGCTCAACGCCGAAGGCATCGATACCGAGGTTTTCCAGCTGGGCGCCAAGCCCATTCGCGACTGCATCGGCTGCAGCCAGTGCGGCAAGCTCGACGGGCGCTGCGTCTTTGATGACGACGTGGTCAACGAGCTGATTGCCGCCGCCGAGCAGGCAGACGGCTTTGTCTTTGGCTCCCCCGTCTACTACGCGCATCCCAGCGGTCGCATTCTTTCGGCCCTTGACCGCGCATTCTATGCCGGCGGCAAGGCCTTCGCGCACAAGCCGGGCGCTGCCGTCGCCGTTGCCCGTCGTGGTGGCACGTCGACCACCTTTGATGTGCTCAACAAGTACTTCACCATCAACCAGATGCCCGTGGTCGCCTCCACGTACTGGAACAACGTCTTTGGCGCTGCGCCGGGCGAGGCCACCCAGGACGCCGAGGGTCTAGCTACCATGCGCAACATCGGCAAGAACATGGCCTGGCTCCTGCGTTGCATCGAGGCAGGCAAGGCTGCCGGCATCGAAGCCCCCGAGGCCGATCGCGAGCGCACCAACTTCATTCGATAGAACGGTGAGGCAATACATGAACGTGCAGATATTCGGTACGAAGAAGTCCTTCGACACCAAGAAGGCTCAGCGCTTCTTTAAGGAGCGCCGTATTAAGGTGCAGTTTATCGACCTTAAGGAAAAGGAGATGAGCAAGGGCGAGCTCACGAGTGTCATACAGGCGGTTGGCGGCATCGACAAGCTGCTCAACCCCAAGGCCAAAGACGAGGAGACGCTCGCGCTCATCCAGCACCTCACGCCCAGCCAGCGCTTCGACAAGCTGCTCGAGAATCAGCAGGTGCTAGCCGAGCCCATCGTGCGCAACGGCAAAAAGGCGACCGTCGGCTATTGCCCCGATGTATGGGGAGCCTGGGAGTAGCCTGTGTTATTTGCCGGCTCGTGGGTATAAGAGCGAGCGTTTGGCATATGATTCAACTGTAAGCCATGTCTAACAAAGGAGGGCACATGCCCAACAAACCCGTGAAGATCATTATGCTTACCGGATACCTCGGTGCCGGCAAGACCACGCTGCTCAACCACATCCTCGCCAACGACGGCGGCATCCGCGCCGCCGTCATCGTCAACGATATCGGCGAGATCAACGTCGACGCCAACCTTATCGCCGACGGCGGCCTTTCCGAGACCGACGACCTCATCCCCCTTACCAATGGCTGCATCTGCTGCACCCTTTCGGAGGACCTCGCCAACCAGCTGCAGGGTATCGCCGATTCGGGCAACTTCGACTACATCATCATCGAGGCCTCGGGCATCTGCGAGCCTATCCCCATCGCCTACACCATCTCGAGCTTCTGTGACGAGGCCAAGGTGGGCGGCGAGCCCAAGCTCGCGCTCGACAACATCGTTGCCGTAGTCGACTGCGCCCGCATGTATGACGAGTTCAATGGCGGCCGTGACCTGCTCGCCGAGGACATTGACGAGGACGACATCGAGAGCCTGCTCATCCAGCAGATCGAGTTTTGCTCCACGCTGATCCTCAACAAGACCGATACTGTCACGCCCGAGCAGATCGCCGAGCTCAAGGCCATCGTGCGCAGCCTGCAGAAGGATGCCGTGATCGTCGAGGCTCAAAACGGCGAGGTCCCCATGGAGGAGTTGCTCGACACCGACCGTTTCGATTTTATGCGCGCCTACAACTCCGCCGCCTGGATCGAGGCCATGGAGCACCCCGAGGAGCATGACGACCCCGAGGTGCTTGAGTACGACATCGAGACCTTTGTGTACTCGCGCCGCAAGCCGTTTGACCTGCAGAGGTTCACCGACTTTGTTGAGCAGGATTGGCCCGACGAGGTCATCCGCGTCAAGGGCCCGCTGTGGCAGACTGGCGATCCGGACATGTGCTACATGTTTGAGCAGGCCGGTCACCAGATGCGCCTGATGGAGAACGGTCTGTTCGTCGACTCCGCGCCCGAGGGCGAGAAGCAGAAGATCATCGACGAGAGCCCCGAGATCATGCAGATTTGGGACGACGAGACGGGCGACCGCATGACGAGCCTGTGCATCATCGGCCGTCACATGGACAAGGATGCACTCATCGCCGCCCTCGATGCCTGCCTGACCGACTGGCACCGCGCCTAGGTTTATCGAGGCGGACCCTTCCGCCCGTTATGCAACCGCCAAACCACCACGAAGGTGCCTGTCCCCTTCGTGGTGGTTTTTCGTTCCGAGTCAAGGAGATTCATGTTCAATATCGTGCTGTATGCGCCCGAGATTCCCGCCAATACGGGCAACATCGGCCGCACCTGCGTGGTCACCGGCGCCCGCCTGCATCTGGTGGAGCCGCTGGGCTTTTCGCTCGACGACAAGACGGTGCGTCGTGCCGGCCTAGGCTACTGGCAAAACTTGGACGTGACGACGTATGCCGGCTGGGAGGACTTCCTTGCCCGCAACGGGCTCTCCCCCGCCGACGAGCGCCTGCACCTACTGACCAAAAAGGCTCGTCGCACCTATGCGCAGAGTGCCTACCGCGACGGCGACTTCTTGGTTTTTGGCAGCGAGAGCTCGGGCATTCCCGAGCCACTGCTTGCCGCGGCGCCCGAGCGCTGCGAGCGCATCCCCATGCTGCGCGATTGCGACTCACTCGACAACGCCGATGCCTGGGAGGCCCATGAGGAGTCGCTCGGACATACCGAGGACAGCCACGAGGCCATCCTGCAGCAGGACATCTGCGGCAACTTCGTCAATCCCGACGACTACCGCATCAGCGCGCTCAATCTCTCCAACAGCGCCGCCATCGTCCTCTACGAGGCCTTGCGCCAGACAGGCTTTGCCGGCATGTGACAAAGGGACTGTCCCTTTGTCACATAGGGACCCCGCATTAGAGGGTCCCAACACGTCAGAATTCAACTTCAAACACAAACGACTGTCGGAGTTCTCGCTTAGCTTGGCTTGTCAGGCTCGAATTCGCCCTTATGCTCAGCTTGCTGCATGCCTCATCGATAGCCATAGCAAGTGATACAGACATGGTCATGGTCGTTTCACTTTTCAATTCGACCCGATAGCTCTTCGCCTTGTTTTTATCCTCTCCACCGCATCTCGTCTCGATTAACAAGAGAATATCTGAGTCATGGGCATACCAATGGAGATCAGGGCGCTGTGGAACCATGTCGCCCTCGAATTCCTGTGTAAACAGGATTTTCTTCTCATTTCTCGTTGAATCGCTCAAGGAACCATCAATTCGAACCGAGCCCTTCTTTCCCGCCTTGGCGTTTCCCTTAACCTGGTGGCCTCGCCGAGTTTCCTCGTACTCCGTCACCTCCAGCTTGCAGCGCTTCGCGCCAAGCATAAACGCAATCCGCCTCAACTCGGCCATCTTGTCTTGTTGCATGGTTGCGAAATAAGAGTCAAGATCAACAAAGCGAGACCGATCAAAAGCATCTATGTAATATGTGGAATAAAGAGATGGTTTAGGGTAGAAAGACAGCTCGCTGTCCCCAATTGCTTCGCGGTACAAATTGAAAATCTGCGTGCCCTTAACAGTATCCAGCCAACCAATAGCATCCTTACAGACATCGATGCCTCGACGCTCATTTCCGTCAACGATTCGAATCATGTTCGGCAAATGGAATGAAGGGCTCTGATAGACCTCTTTGGTTACCGGTCTATACCTATTCAACTGTTGCTGGTATGCCCAATCGTTGACGGCGTCGCCGATATCTGCAGCAGCACCCGCCGCACCATCAGCCGCATCCGCAATAGCCGCCAAGGCATCATCGGCCATCGGAGCTGCAGCACGCATTGCATCATCAGCAACTTTCTGTACGGTTGCAACCGCGCCCGCCACCGCGCTTCCGGCGCTATCAACTAGCCCGGCAGCGACCTTACGGATATCAAAACTCTGCTTATGTCGCGGCAGCCCCTCCCTTTCGACAACAACAGCCAGATCGTCTTTATCCTCCATGGTGACCTCCTATTTCCGATAGTCGAAATCGACCGTATATTCATCGCCAAATGCCGAGTTGAACATCGCGCGGATATTTGTTTCGGCGTTCGTTCGAGCCTCCTCGAGCAGTTTGCCATCCTTGATGGCCTCGCTTTCACTCCGCTCCTTGCACTGTGCTTCAAACGCCGTGACGTCTTTAACCTCAATGGGATTGAGGATGTTGTTGCGCTCCTCGAGAGCACCCGACTTATTCATATCCGGCGTGTTCGAAATCACATAAGGCTCATCGATCGTAATGGTCAGCTTTTTCTTGTTCGTATGTATCTCTGCCGTCTCGAGATTCACGCCCGCCTTAATGGTCCCCACATAGCGGTACCAAAAGCTGTTTTCTGTAAACGGGATATCAAACCAATCGAAGAACCTCTTGGTATCCGTCACCTTATCGACAATCGCATAGTTCTGCGATGCAGAAACCATCTCGTTCTGGGAAGCGATGCGTTCAAAAACGACCGACGGGGAGAGCGTATTGGGGGCCGTTTCTTTCGCACCCGCAGCTTTGCCGTTATTAAAGATGGTAATAAAAAGTACAGCTACAATCACTCCGCCAAGCGCCAGACCCGCGAAGAATACCTTGGGTTTCGTCAGAATTCTCCCGAGCTTCGCTTTCAGCGCCCCCATGCCTTCCTCCATCTCATCCATCCCCTATTCCTTTCAAACTCCCTGCTATTTAAGAAACTGCCATAGATTATGCCCCATGCCTAAATCGTCGTTTTCAGCGCGTCTTTAGACGAGGGCAGCTGCTTGCAATCCGAAATAATATTCATTCGTTCGCGGCACTTGTTGTTCAATAATTGGTATAAAACGGACGGGTCAACCATTCATTGCCGATTAACCCGCCCCTTCCGCGCGAAACCTATTTATTTACATCGTAGCTAGAAACAGATGCGACAACGCGCGCGGCGTCCACATCGGACATTGCCTCGAACTTGACTTTCTCGCCCGGTGCCCACGAAGATGTGTTCGCATAGGTCTCCTCCGCTTTAATGTCATCTGCATCATAGAGAGCAAGTGTCAGACTGACGTTTGAGAACGATATGCCAGAGGTGTTCTCAACTACGGCTGTATACGTATACAGACCATAACCGTCATCCGATTTTTCGAAATTTGCCCCCTGAATCAAACTGTTGATGGCATCCTCATAGCGGGTCTTCTCTGCTACGGACTTTCCATTCTTGATTAAGTCGTTGAAATCATCTTTGTATTTCTCCCCGACTTCCAACCCGTAATTATCAACAAGCTTCTTGAGCTGTGCAGACCGCTTATCGTAGACCTTATTCCACTCTTCGTAATAATCCGAAGACGATTGCGAGTAATCCTCGGTCACTTTAAGCTGGTCATCAAGCAGATTCAGATACGTGATTACGTCCTGTTGCATCTTGGAATCCTTAAACTTAGCGTTCTTGAGTTCCTTGTCGTTCTTGATTTCGGCCTCAATAGCTTCTTGGATATTCTCGGTTGAATGAGGATCATCATCGTTTGCATTAGCTTCAATAACGTCGGACCTTCTCTCAAACCCTGCGGCGATAACATTCATCGCCTTGTCGTCGACATATTTCGGCTTTTCAGTGTTTGCAGTATTCTGGGAACAGGCCGAAATGAACCCCAGCGAACAAATGAGTAGGACAAGCAAGCCCATCATGGGCATCTTTTTTGTAATATTTCGTTTCATGACTATTCCCTTCTATTAACGTTGCAACTCATAACCCCTCATCAAAAAGCAGACGAATTGGCAACGCGGTGGCACTATTTGGTTCAAGGGCGTGAACTGGATAAACATCGAGGGAAGGAGTGGGCTCCGTGGAATAAACTCCCCTCGTCAAAATGTCTAGCTAAAGAGGACGGACAGACGGCGAACGGTCATATCCGTTCGCGTCCGCCCGTCTCCAACGATCAAACGTCGATGCGCTGACGTTCAAAAGCATTGCGGCCTCTTGCCTCGTAACCTCGCCTCCTTCGAATGATTTGATGACATCGCGGTAGCTATCCGGGCGTTCGAGCGCCGGCCTCCCAAATCTCACGCCTCGCAGACGCGCCGATGCGATGCCCTCTGCCTGGCGCTGCTTGATGTTTTCGCGCTCCAGCTGTGCCACGTAGCTCAAGATCTGAAGAACCAGGTCCGCCATGAAGGTTCCCGTAATGCCATCAGGCTGCTCGCGCGTATCGAGCAACGGCATATCGAGCACCACGATGGCAGCGCGCCTGTCCACCGTGATCCGTCGCCATTCATCAAGGACTTCACGATAATTGCGACCCAATCGATCGATACTTTTAATCACGAGAACGTCGCCCTCGCGCAATCTGCGAAGAAGACGCTGGTACTGGGGACGCTTGAAGTCCTTGCCGCTCGCCTTGTCAGCGTAAATCTGGTCCCGCTGAACGGGAAACCTTCCCAGTGCGTCTAGCTGGCGGTCCAAGTTCTGGTCCGCGGAAGAGACACGCGCATACCCAAAGATTCGATTGTCCATAATTGCCCCTATCGGCTGCCTCCTGGCAGCATCAGCTCAAGCGAGAGCCCACTCACTATAGGGCGTGCAAATTTCGCGAATGGGTTGAGGCCATTTTGACCCTCAGGCACAAGCTATTCAAGCGCCGTGCCGACAACGCGCTGGCTTTTAACTGTAATTAACTGCTTTTAACCAGAATTAACCAAAACAGAAAACCGTGATGCCGACAGGCTTTACCGGCATGTGGCAAAGGGACAGCCCCTTTGCCACATCGCTTATAGGTAACGGCCGGTGATGCTCTTGGCGCAGGCTGCGATATCGTCCGGCGTGCCGGCGCAGACGATTTGTCCGCCGGCGTCGCCGCCACCGGGGCCCATATCGATCACGTAGTCGGCATTGCGGATGAGGTCAAGGTCGTGCTCGATTACGATGACCGTGGCGCCCTTGGCGACCAGGCCGTCGAACACGCTCAGCAGCACCTGCACATCGAGCGGGTGCAGGCCGATTGTGGGCTCGTCAAACACGAACACGGCATCGTCCTGCACGCGGCCCATCTCGCTCGCGAGCTTAAGGCGCTGTGCCTCACCGCCCGAAAGCGCCGGTGTGGGCTCGCCAAGCGTGAGATAACCCAGGCCCAGGTCGTGCAAGATCTGCAAGCGCGTCTGAACCTTCTTGAGCCCCAGTGTGGCGTCGATGGCCTCGTCCACACTCATATCCATGAGCTGCGGCAACGTAAGCAGACTCCCGTCCTTGCCCTCGCGATGGATATGCGAAGCCGCGTCTGCATAACGCGAGCCGCGACATGCCGGGCAGACGATCTCGACGTCGGGCAAAAACTGCACGTCGAGCGATATCGAACCCGTGCCATCGCACGTAGGGCAGCGCAAGGCGCCAGTGTTGTAGCTAAAGGCGCCCGCCTTGTAGCCGGCTGCCTTGGCCTCGGGCGTACGGGCGAAGGCGCGACGCAGCTCGTCATGGATGTCGGCATAAGTCGCCACCGTCGAGCGTACGTTGGCGCCGATGGGCGTAGCGTCAATCAGATTTGCGCGGGCAATGCCCTCGGCATCGACCCAACGCACGTGCCCCGGCAGGCGCTCGCCGGCTGCCTGCGCCTTGAGTGCCGGAATGAGCGTCTCGAGCACCAACGTCGTCTTACCAGAACCCGAAACGCCCGTCACCGCGACCAAGCGACCGCGCGGGATATCGACTTCGAGTGGCTTGACGGTATGGATCGTATCGGTCGCCATGCGGATATGGCCCTGGTCGAACATTTCCTCGTCAGCCACCTGCGGGCGCAAGCGCTTGGGGTCCGCGCGTAAAAACGGCGCGATGCGGCTGCCCTGCGATTGCTCGACCTCGTCCACCGTACCTGCAGCGATCACATTACCGCCGCCTGCTCCGGCAACGGGGCCCATCTCGACCAGATAGTCGGCTTCCGCCAGCACGCGTGTGTCGTGGTCGACAACGACCACGGTGTTGCCGTCATCCACCAGATCGCGCATTACACCCACCAGGCCGTCGACATTGGCAGGATGCAAACCGATCGAGGGCTCGTCGAGCACATACAGCACGCCCGTCGATCGATTGCGTACTACGCGGGCAAGCTGCACGCGCTGGCGCTCACCCGTGGAGAGCGTGGCGCCGGCGCGATCGAGCGAAAGGTAATCGAGACCCAGGTCAACCAGGCGACGGGCCGCACCCAAAAACGAATCGCAGATATCCGTCGCCATGGGCCGCATTTCGGTCGGCAAGGATGCGGGCACGCCATGCACCCACCCAATCGCCTCGCCCAGCGTCATGGCCGCGGCCTGCGCCAGATTGATACCGCGCACCTGGGGCTGGCGCGCAACCTCGGAGAGACGCGTGCCGCCGCAGTCACGGCACGGGCCCTCGCGCAAAAAGCGAGCCACGCGTTTGAGGCCCTTATCGTCCTTAACCTTGGCGAGCGCATTCTCGACGGTATAGACGGCGTTGTAATAGGTAAAGTCAAGCGGCGTGGCGCCCTCGCCGCTTTTGGGAACGTAGAGAATATGCTTCTTAACCGCCGGACCATGGAACACGATGTCGCGCTCTTGAGGTGTGAGCTGGTTAAACGGCACATCGGTACGCACACCCATCTCGCCGGCTACCTGCTTCATCAAGTCCCACATGAGCGTGCCCCAGGGAAGCACCGCGCCTTCGTTGATGGTCTTGGACTCGTCGGGCACCAGGCTCGCTTCGTCCACCTCGCGCATGACACCGGTACCGCCACAGGTGGGGCATGCACCGCCGCTATTGAAAGCCAAATCCTCGGCACTCGGCGCGTAGAACTCGCGGCCGCATGTCGAACACGTGAGCGACAGGCCTGCGGCCACGTTAAGGCTCGGCTCCACACGCGCCCCGCAATGTGGGCACACGTGATGGGCACAGCGGCTAAAGAGCAAACGCAGACTGTTGTTGAGCTCGGTCATGGTGCCAAAGGTCGAGCGTACGCCTGGCACACTAGGGCGCTGATGCAACGCGAGCGCCGCCGGCACGTGCAGCACTTCATCCACCTGAGCGTGCTCGGCTTGGGTGAGCCGACGGCGGGTATAGGTGCTGAGCGCCTCCAGGTAACGGCGCGAGCCCTCGGCATAAAGAACTCCCAGCGCCAGCGAACTCTTGCCCGAACCCGACACGCCGGCAATACCCACGAGCTTTCCCAGCGGAATATCGATATCGATGTCTTTGAGGTTATGGACGCGCGCACCACGCACCTCGATAGCACTTGGTTGTTGCGACACCGCCATCGCTCCCCTTCCTGTTAGCCGAACGTGGCAAAGGGACTGTCCCTTTGTCACGTTACTCGCACTGTGCCTGCTCGCGCCAATCTTCGCGGGTCAAATACGTAAAGCACTCGGTACGTACATCGCCCATAAGCTCGCAGGGCACGTCGCGCTCAACGTGATGCGGCGCGAATCCACACTTTTGCTGAACGCGTAACGACTTGTTATTGCCCTCGTAATATCCGCACCAAAGCGCCTTGCAGCCAAGCGTTTCGAACGCATAGCGCTGCATGGCTCGCACCGCCTCGGGAGCAAAGCCTCGGCCCCAGAACGGCTTGGCGACCCAATAGCCCACCTCGAACTCGAGTCCGCCTCTTTGGCTGTTCGACTCGCAGCGAGGCGGCATGAGCCCGATGCTGCCCACGGGCTCGTCTGCCTCAGCCAGGCAAATGGCAAAGGTATGGGGCGCCGCAAAGACCGTCCGAATGATCTCCCTGCTCTCCTCAATGCTTCGATGGGGCGGCCAACCCGCAGCCGGCCCCACGTCCGGATCGCTCGCATATGCAAACAGGCTCGCCGCATCCGTCTCGCGCCACGGACGAAGCGTCAAACGCTCGGTATGAATCACCATGTTTTGACCTCTCTCAGACATCGATGTGACAAAGGGACTGTCCCTTTGTCACATTACTCGTGCCATAAAATGCGATCGCGAATGTATGCGTCCAGCATGGGCACGGTAAACCGGACCAGGCCGTATCCGGCGGCCTCGATGACGCGCTCGCGAATCAGGCTTGCGCGATATTTACTCGTCCAGCTCTGGGTGCGATCACAGCGCTCAATGATGTCCGCCATGCGCGTCGGCTTGCCCTCGTCAACCGCCATGGCCTCGATAAAGAGACGCTGAGGGCTGCGCAACCCGAAATAGAGCGGCGCGTCAACCGCTTCGTAGAACTCGGAGATGGCGTCTGCGTAACCGACCTCGACGTCGTGTTCTTCAATGGCCCGTGAGCCACGCCGGGCAGCAGACCGCCACATGTAATAGCCCACCAGCTGGACCATATAGGGATGGCCCATACTCTTGCGTGCCGCAAGGTTAGCCGTCTCCGCATCAACATTAAGACCAGCATCCTCAACCGTCTGAATAAACGCATCACGTACCTTGGGCAAAGAAATCGCCCCCAGCGTGCGCTGCTGAGCACGGCGTAAAAACGTCACGCTCGGCTCTGCGAGTAGATCATCAACCATACTGGGCAAGCCGGCGAAAACCAGCGCAAGACCGCGCTGGTCGCTATCGGGCAGGCCTGTGGCATCTTGGTCTCCCAGCACCTGCTGGTAGAGAACGGCGAGAGCCGCCAGCTCCTCGATAGATGCCGACTGCGCCTCGTCGATGGCAAGCAGAACGCCTTTTCCCGACCCAAGCTTTTTGAGGCGTTCGTTGACCAACCCGCGCAGCGTTTCACCCTTTGCACGCGCCGCCTCGACCGACATGCGCCCGAATGATGGACCGAACTCCATTGACGTCACAACGGGTTTATTCGAGCGAAGCGCATCGGCTAGGCGATCGCATAAGCCAAGCGACGCCGAATCGGAAATGACTGCCCAACCGCGCTCTGCCGCCAGACGCTGCAACTCGCGCAGCAGAACCGTTTTGCCACAGCCGCGGTTTCCCGTGATGAGCATGAGCCTGCCCGGCGCTCCGGCGCCGTTATCGAGCCCTTCCTCGAAGTCTTCGATGACCGACTCGCGGCCGATGAGTATCGGAGGCCGCTTGCCCGCCGTGGGCTTAAAGGGATTTGGATTCATGCCGGCCTCCTCGGATTGGCAAACGCTCTTAATAGTTATACCAACTTATACCGAGTTATACCAACAGGACGTGACAAAGGGACTGCCCCTTTGTCACATGCGTCCGAAGAACTCCGCGTCTGCCGCTCGCCAGGGGCGGAAGGTGGCGGGGTCGACTTTTACGTGCGCCGCTGCGGGGACGTCGTACCACTTGACGGTGTAACCGGCGCCGTGGGAGCAAAAGACCGAGTCGGGCGTGTTGGGCAGATCGGCCTCGGGCTCATAGGTGGCCACCTCGATCACGCGCACAGCATCATGACAAGGCGCATAGCCGGCGAACTCCAGGTACAGATGCCCGCGGCCACTCGTGTAGGCAGCCACCTCCAAGGCATAGTCCTGCACCTCGGATGCCGGCACGCGGCCCACCAGTTTAGCCCGGTCGTCAGCCATCGCCGGCGGCTTGTACTCGGCACCCATACGCGTGGCATCAGAAAGCGCGCGGCCCACGCACTCCCCCGGCACCTCGAGCTCAAAGCGATACCACGGCTCCAGCAGCACCGCCGCACCCGCCTCACGCGCCTGCATGAGTCCCTGGCGAATCGCGCGATACGTTGCCTGGCGAAAGTCGCCGCCCTCGGTGTGCTTGGCATGTGCATGGCCGCCCGTGAGCGTAATGCGCATATCGGTGATGGGCGAACCGGTCAGCACGCCCAGGTGGTCACGCTCCATGGCATTGGTGAGCGCCAGGCGTTGCCAGTTCAGATCGAGCTCGTCGGTCGAGGTCACGGTGCCAAACTGCACGCCCGAGCCCGCCGGCAGCGGCTCTAAGCGCAGGTGCACCTCGGCATAGTGACGCAGCGGTTCAAAGTGGCCCACGCCCTCGACCGGCTGCGAGATGGTCTCCTTGTAGAGGATGCCACCGGGCTCAAACTCAACCGCAAGGCCAAAGCGATCGGCCAGCACGCGCTGCACGACCTCGAGCTGCACCGCGCCCATCAATTGCAGATGGATCTGCTCAAGATGCGTGTTCCAGCTTACGCCGAGCATGGGATCCTCGTCGGCAAGCTCGGTCAGCGCCCGGAACACCGTATGGACATCGTGCTCGCCCGGCAGCACCGTATAGGTGAGAACCGGCGCGATGATCGGCTGCTCACCCATAGGCTCTGCGCCCAGGGCATCACCTGGACGAACGTGCGCGAGGCCCGTCACGGCGCAGATACTGCCGGCGGCAACTTCTTGGGCAAGCTCGTATTTCTCGCCGTTATAGATGCGCACCTGGTCGATCTTTTGCTCCCAAGCCTCGACACCGGAGCGCCCCTCAATCACCTGTTTTGCACGCAGCACACCGCCCGTCACCTTGACCCACGCAAGACGCTCGCCGCGGTCTCCACGACTCACGCGGTAGACTCGTGCTGCAAACTCTTGGGGCCACGTCCGCTCGCGCATCAAAGCGCACATGCCGTCGAGCAGCTCCGCCACGCCCTGGTCCTTGAGCGCCGAGCCGGCAAAGCAGGGGAACAACCTGCGCTCGGCCACCATGCGCGAAAGCGTTGCGGCAGACAGCTTACCTGCTTCAAGAAACTCATCGAGTGCCGCCTCATCCAGCGCCGCAGCATCCTCTTGCACGGCGCCGCCTGCCAGCAAGCCCTCGGCATCTAGACAGCCCTCGGAAAGGCGCTGGCCGAGTTGCGCCAACAGCGCATCACGACCAGGGTTTTCAAGATCGATCTTGTTGATAAAGATGAACGTCGGAATGTCGTAGCGAGCAAGCAGTCGCCACAGGGTTTCGGTATGACCCTGCACGCCGTCGTTGGCTCCCACCACCAGGATCGCATAGTCGAGCGCGCGCAGCGTGCGCTCCGCCTCGGCCGAAAAATCGACATGGCCGGGAGCGTCCACGAGCATAACGTGGGTGTCGCCGTGGTCGAGCACGGCCTGCGACGAGAAGATCGTGATGCCGCGCTCACGCTCAATCGCGTTCGTGTCCAGATGAGAATCGCCATCGTCCACGCGCCCGCGCTTTCGAATGCGGCCGGCATGAAACAGCATGGCCTCGGCCAGCGTGGTCTTACCGGCATCGACATGTGCCAGAATTCCTATGACCGCTTGTTTCGACATGGCTCTCCTCTTATTTCAAACCCATCACACGCCGCGATAGGCATTCTCGTTCCATACCGGATGATACAATTTACGAGCCGGCGGGCGAAGCGGGCCCTATCCCCCGACCGAGCTCATCGCCCTGCGTTGCCGCGCGGTGATTTTCGTAGGTTCGCGCCTTGCGAAAGCCGGCACCTCCCCTTTTTCTGCATGGGCTCATCTGGGGCGGTGGCAATGCGAGCCCCACAACAACGAGGAGCCACCATGAAGGCACTGCTCAACGAATTCAAGGAATTCATCAATCGCGGCAACGTGATGGACATGGCCGTCGGCGTCATCATTGGCGGCGCGTTCACTGCCATCGTGACCTCGCTTACCGACAACATCATCAACCCGCTCATCGCCGTCATCGCCGGCGGCAGCGCCACCGAGATCTCGGGGCTGGTGGTGCCGGGCACCAATATCGACTTTGGCGCGTTCATCGGCGCATGCATCAACTTTTTGATCGTGGCGGCCATCGTCTTTGCCATCGTCAAGGCGTTTAACAAGGCACAGGAGATTGGCGACAAGCTGGCCGGCGCCTCCGCCGAGGAAGCCGCCCCCAAGCCCGTCTGCCCTTATTGCCTGGAGGAGGTAAATGAGGGCGCGACCAAATGCTGCCACTGCGGAAGCGAGCTGCCCAAGGCGTAGCCAGCATTTCCCTAACGACGAACGTTGGTCTTTTGCCCAGCCAAAACACCACATGCAAACAGAAATGGCCCCGCTTGGGGCCATTTTTCGTTCACGCGAATTGCCGATACGTGACTCGGCCCTTACGCCTCGCGCAGCCAATCAAACGCAACGCGCGGCGTGCCATCGGACACATACACGACACCGGCGCGTTTAAATCCAGCCTTGGCGATGGCGCCTTGCATGGGCAGGTTGTCTTGATGCGTGTCGATGCGCAGATGGTCGACGCGTTCCTTGGCAAAGGCAAACATCGCGGCCGCAACGCCATGCGTGGTGCCGTCGGATGCCACACGATGCAACACGGCGTACGGAGTGTCACTTCGCCACTGACCGTCCTCGATCACATCATAGGAACTGTCCGGCCCCGGCAAGAAGGCAAACGTTGCCACCACGCGACCGTCCTCCTCGCACACATAGCTACCGCCCACGGCGATATCGCTTTTGAGCTGTTCGACCGAGGGCGTACCTACCGGCCATTGCATGGCATTACCATGCGCGCGCATAAAGGCGCGAGCGGCATCATAGATAGCCATGACGGCGGGAATGTCGGTATCGAGGGTTTTTCTGATCATCACGCGGCAACCTCACGTTTATTGGTATCACTTTGATTGAGCAATGATACCAGCGTTTGGAGAGGGGCGCGAAGCGGATGGGAAGCAAAAAGCGTGCTGCCTGGTCAAAGGCCAAAAGCGAGTTTTTGGGCGCTGCCACCGGCGGCGATATGAGCGACCTGTTTGCACGCGAAGGCGATCGTCGCGACGCCCTAGATGCCGAGCGCGACGAGGCGTGGCGCTACAAGTCGTGCGAACGCAAGAACCGCTACGACACGCGCGCCGAGGCCGAAGCCGTCATGGCCGATTGCGAGAACCGCGGGCGTCGCGGCTTAGCCTGCTACAAATGCGAGTACTGCGGCGGCTGGCACCTGACGTCGCATCCTTGGAAATAGATCGCGCTGCGCCCTCGCGTTGAGCGCTACTCGGCAGATGACGGACGCGGCGGCACCAAAACGTCGTAGCGAACGGCCTTACCCGCTAGTTGATAGCTCGGCTTTATACCGGCAAGCAACGGGCCCTTCACCGGTCGCTTTATAACGACTTTACGCGGATGCACGGCAAGCGCTGCCTGGACCAGCGTCTCCTCGTCGGCGCACGGCTGCTCCAAATGATGCAGCAGCTGAAACTTCTTTTTGACCGCCGCGCTCTTGGTGCGCTCGGGAAACATGGGGTCCAGGTACACCACGTCCGGCGCGGCGAGCTCACCTTGCTCGACCAGCTCAGCCGTATGGTGAAGCCCGGCGATGCTATCTTCGCCGGCATGCAGACGCATGCGGGCCACGGCATCCGCAAGCGCCGGATCGTCCGCCGCACGGTCCAAGGCATCCTGCAGCAGCGCCGCAATCACACAGTCCTGCTCATACAGGTCGACGACAAATCCCGCGGCGGCCAGCAGCAGCGAATCCTCGCCAAAGCCTGCCGTGGCATCGATTGCCCACGGACGCTCGACGCCTTTCGCGCGGGCGGCCTTCACCAGCAGCTCCTGCTGCAGACGGCCCTGCTTGAGTCGCGGGAGCATGCGGGCAAAATCGGCGCGCAGCTCCATCGCGCCATCGGTGAGCGTGAGGCCCTCGGGCATCCTGGTTAGCTCAAGCCCTGCAGCCCGAGCAACAGAAAAGGGATCGGCGACACCCATGGACACTCCTTAGCAAGCAAAACGAATACGCGGAGCGCCGTTCATGCCGGCACCCAACCGTCCGTTATTGTCCCACATGCGACATGGCCCACAGCATCCCAATGCAAAGCACCGCCATCAATCCCGTGCACACGGCGGCGATCACAGAATCACTCATGCGCCTTCCCAACGACCGCGGCTCGCGCGCCTGCTCCGCTCCGTACATCATGGCTCCTCCTTCGGCCCAGCCCTTACCATGGCCTCATCATCGCAGCGCCGCACATACGCTGCCATCGATTTGGCTTACGCCCGACTTTCCTTTTTGAAAGGTTGGAGCACACAGGCTTCAAAGTGCTTTCAAGCGCATGTACGCCGACGTTGAACTACAATGTGCTTCACGATATGTGCCGTAACCTGGGTGCGACAGATTCTCCGCGCCCACATCGAAAGGACCAGTCATGAGCGCCGCTCGCAAGACACTCAAAATCCTTGCCCTGATTTATTTTGTTCTGGGCATCGCCAGCCTCGTCATCGGAATCGCCGGCATCGCGACCGGCAAACTCGAGTCCACCTACGGATCGAACGCCGTACTCGCCGCCGTCGTGATTATCGCCAAGGGTCTCGTCGACCTTGCCGCGGGCGTTGCGGGCATCAAGGGTGCCAACAAGCCTTCGCAGGTGGATGGCGCGTTTAAGCTCGGTATCATCGCCGCAGCCGCCACGCTCCTCCAGGCCGTGCTTACGCTTCCCGCGCTCGGCGGCGACGCCATCAACTTTGGCGCCTTTGTCATCGTGGTGTACGACCTGTTCTTTATTCAGCAGGCACACGCCGTCAAAGCCGAGAACAAGGATCGCCTGTAGGCACCTGTATCTCATACCCCTTGCAACGAACAGCAAGAAGGGCCGATTGCGCAACAACGCGGTCGGCCCTTTGCGTTTGCCCAGATAAAACCTGCCAAATAAACCTGTCTCTTTTTGGCAGGTTATTTGCCGTGGCGGTACTCGGCGATGATGAAGTCGATGTCCGTTTGGAGGGTATCGAGGTTTGCCAGGCGCTCTTTGTCCGCCGGACGCGTGCGGTAGTAGTACGGCGTCATCTGGAATACGGCCTCGATGTCCGCTTGCGTTGCCAACGTAATGTTCGCCGTCACGCGCTGCGTGTCGACCAGCTTAAGCTCGGCGGTATGCGGCAGTTTTTCGTCGTTGAGGTACGGAGTGTCGTAGAGCACTTCCTTGAGCCCAAAGAGATGGCGCGCACCCGGGACCACGGTGTAGAGCGAGCCCTCGGGCGCCAGCACGCGGGCAAACTCGCGCTCGTTAAAGGGAGCAAAAAGCTCGGTCACCATGTCGAACGAGCCATCCGCCACGGGGATGTCCTTCATGTTGGCGACGAAATACGTCGCGCCGCCTCGCTTGGCAGCCAGGCGCACCATTTCCTTACCCAGGTCAAACCCGTAGGCATCAACGTTCGGCACCGAGCCCATGGCACTTGTGTAGTAGCCCTCGCCACAGCAGATGTCGAGCAAGTTCAGCGGTTTGTCCGTGGACGCCCCGCGCTCAGCCGCTCGTTCGCGCACCAGCTCGACGATCGCATCGCGCAATGGCGCATAGTAGTCGCGATTCAGAAAGTCGCGACGGCTGCGCGCCTGCGACTTGGGGTCGCCCATAGAGTCACCACTCTTAGACGAGCGCAACAGGTACAGGTAGCCCTCGCGTGCGCGATCGAACCGATGCCCGCCCGTGCATGCAGCCCCACGCTCGTCGTCCACCAACGGCTCATGGCAAACGGGACACAACAACATGGCAACTCCTTAGCACGGACAACACGGCGCCCACCATTGTCTCACGCCTCCCCCACCTAGTCATTGGGGACGTTCTTAAACGACTAGTCAAACAAGAACGTCCCCAATGACTAGTCCCAATGACTAGTCTATGTGCTGACAGAAAAGAAACGTTCCCCCCAAGTACCGGCTGATCGCATTAGGAGTATCATCGTCTGCGCAAATTAGCATTGAAGCGCATATAAGAGATTGAGAGCGTATGGCTGATACCGCATCTAAGCACATTGACATGACGACCGGCTCGCTGTGGCGCAACATTCCCCTGTTCGCCTTTCCCGTTGCCGCGACGAGCATCCTCGAGCAACTATCGAACCTCATCGCCACGGTCATCATCGGCAACTTCTCGGGCGACCAGGGAACCCTTGCCATGGCAGCGGTCGGCTCCAACGTTCCGCTTACCAGTTTGATGATCAACCTGTTCATCGGCCTGTCGCTTGGCTCCAACGTGGTCATCGCCAACGCTATCGGCCGCAACGATCAGAACATGGTCAACCGCGCCGTCCACACCTCGATTCTCATGGCGCTTGTGGGCTTTGTCGTCATCGCGCTGGGCGAGATCTTTGCCGAGCCCATGCTCGCCGCGCTCAACGTTCCCGCCGAAACCATGCCGCTCGCCTCGCTCTACCTGCGCGTCTTTTTGCTCAGCATGCCCTCGATCTTGCTCTACAACTTTGAGGCCGCGATCTTCCGCTCCGTCGGCATCACCCGCATGCCGCTGCAGGCACTTGCCGTGTCCACCGTCCTCAACATTGGCCTGGACCTCATCTTTGTCCCCGTACTCCACTGGGGCGTCGCGGGCGTCGCCATCGCCACCGCCATCGCCTACACCGTCAGCGCCGCTACGCTCTTTATCCGCCTGCTCAAGACCGACTCCGTCGTTCGCGTCACCCCACGCGACCTTGCCATCGACCCCGTCGCCCTCAAGCGCATCGTCAAGATCGGCCTGCCCGCCGGCATCCAAAGCGCCGTCTTTGCCGTCGCCAACATCATCATCCAGTCCGCCATCAACAGCTTGGGCACCGAGGTCATGGCGGCATCGAGCGCCGCCATGAGCCTGGAGTACGTGTGCTACAACCTGCTCAACAGCTTTAGCCAGGCTTGCACCACCTTTGTGGGGCAAAACCACGGCGCTCGCCAGATCGACCGTTGCACCAAGACCCTTAAGGTCTGCCTGGTCGAAGGTGGCATCGTCGCGCTCACTACCATCGTTATCATCGTCGGTCTGGGGCGCGAGATCCTAGCGCTGTTTAATAGCGACCCCAACATCGTCTCGATCGGCTATATCCGCGTGTGCTCGATCTTCCCGGCATACGCCTTTAGCATGTTTTACGAAAACATGTCCGGCTACCTGCGCGGCTTTGGCATCTCGCTCATGCCCGCCCTCATCACCATGATCTGCGTCTGCGGCATTCGCTTCTATTGGGTATTCTGCGTGTTCCCGCACTTCCGTACCTTTGCGAACATCATGATGGTCTATCCCATCAGCCTGGGCACCACAGCGTTCTTTATGGTCGTGGCGGTCTTGCTCTGCCACCCGGCACGCACCTATCGTGTCACCCAAGCTAATGCGACAGCCCGCTAAACACCGCACTCAACGTCACGCCAGTCATTAATTGACAATATGCGAGCTCATATAGTCGATAAAACGCCTCGTGGCGATAGGCATGGTGTCCCAGCTGCGCCAAGCTGCCACCACGTCGCGCGAGGGAGCATGCACGATGGGACGCACGCGAATATCGGCCCGCATGCCCTCGACGGTACGGCGATACAGCACACTTACGCCTAGGCCCTCCTCCACCATCGCCATGATGGTGTAGTCGTCGGTGACCTCACTCGTCACGTGCGGCGACAGCCCGTGCGCCGCGAATGCATCGAGCACCAGGCTCTGCTCTCCCTCATCCAGCAGCACAAATGGCTCGGACGCCAGGTCGGCGAGCGTTACCTTTTCCTTTGCCTCCAGCGGATGCGCTGCCGGCAACAGCGCAACCAACTCGTCGTGATAGACCACGCGCTTCTCGAGCCCCGCGGTAAATCCGCGTGCCGTAAAGCAAAAGTCAACCACGCCATCGTGCACCCACTGGGCGTTGCGCGTGTAATCGCCCTGCTTGAGGGTAAAGTGCACGCCCGGATGCAGAGCCCCAAAGTCGCGAATCACGCGCGGCAATACGGTGCGGCTCACGTTAGTAAACGTCGCGATTCGAATATCAGTCGAGGAGAGTCCCAGCAACTCCTGACGCTTGCCCTCAAGCTCGGCCTCGGCAGTCACAATCTGGCGCAGATACGGCAGATATTGTTTACCGTCGCGCGTAAGCGAAACGCCCTGCTTACCGCGCTCGATAAGCGTGGTACCCAGCTCGCGCTCGAGTGCCTTGACGGCCTGGCTCACCGCACTTTGCGTATAGCCCAGCTCGTCCGCCGCGCCCTTAAGACTGCCGCGATCGACCACCATACAAACAATCTGATACCGCGATGCCATCGTGCCTCCACATCGATGTAGCTATAAAACGTTTTGCCAGGGCTTTTTCTGCCAACATTAGTATTTCTTAATCATACTGAAGATACATTCGCTTTACTACATCCACATCTGGGAGCAGAATCCTTTTTACGAAACCGTTCTGTAACAAAAGGAGTCCCATGGATCGCAAAAAAGCAATCGCGCTCTCATTTTCCGTTCCCGTCGCATGGGGCTTTTCGTACCCCCTCATGAAGATTGGCATGGACAGCATGAACGCCACGAGTATCGTCGCGCTACGCTGTATCATCGCCTTTGCGGCCTGCCTGCTGCTCTTCCACAAGCGCGCTTTCCGCATCAATCGCGACCTTATGGTCCGCGCCGCCATCATCGGCGCCATTATGGCAACCGAGCTCACCTGCATGTGCCTAGGCTCCAGCCTCACCTCCGCCTCCACCGCCGGCTTTTTGCAGAGCCTGACGGTCGTGATCGTGCCGTTTGCCAACGCCGCCCTGCTGCGTCGCGCCCCCGAGCGCAAGGTGCTCGTCGGCACCGCCATCGTCACCTGCGGCATGCTGCTGCTCTCGGGTGCCGACTTCACCAGCCTGAACCCGGGCACGCTCATCATGCTGCTCTCGGCCTTTGTCTATGCCGGCCACATCATTGTGGCGAAGCGCTTTGTCGAAGATGTCGACCCGCTGGCTCTGGGCGTTTGGCAGCTGGGCTTTGGCGGCTTGTTCTCGGGCATCGCCGCATTCGCCTTTGGCGGCTTCACGCTTCCCGGCACGCCGGGCGAGGTCGTTGTCGTCGTCGCACTCGCGCTCATCTGCTCTGCCTACGGCTTTATCACCCAAACGCTCGTGCAGCCCCACGTGCCCGCCGAGACCACCGGCTTTGCCTTCTCGCTCGAGCCGGTCTGCTCCGCCGTCTTCTCGTTCTTCCTGGTCGGCGAGGTCCTGAGCCCCATCGCCTTCTTTGGCGCCGCCCTCATCCTCACCGGCGTGATAGTGGCAACCGTCGAGCTTCCGCGCCTCCGTGAACATGGACAGGCCCGTATGGCAGGAGCGCCCGAGCGCGTCTCGTAGTCCCCACTCTTCATGCAGCCGCGGCATAAAGGCAACCGGTGCGCCTTTACAATAGATGCCAACAGAGCATCTGCCATAAAGGAGCCCCATGGACACCGCAACCCGCAACCGCAACATAGCAACTTGGTTGGGCGATGCGCCGCAGCCGGTACGTGACACTACGAACCAGCTGCTCGAGCGCATCGCCCTTTTGCGTGTCGAGCAAACCATCTACCCGGCACAAGACGACATCCTCAATGCCCTCGCCTACACGCCGGCAGACCAAGCCAAAGTTGTCATCTTGGGTCAAGACCCCTATCACGGACCCAACCAGGCCATGGGGCTTTCGTTCTCGGTCCCCGCGACGCAAACCAAACTGCCGCCGAGCCTGCGCAACATCTATAAGGAGCTCAATGCCGACCTGGGCTGCCCCATTCCCGCCACGGGAGACCTAACCCCATGGGCACAGCAGGGCGTCTTGCTCCTCAACACTACGCTCACCGTGCGTGAGCATGCCGCGAATTCGCACGCCAAACTGGGCTGGAGCACGCTCACCGACTACGTTATCGAACGCTGCTGCCTGCTGCCCCAACCGGTCGTCTTTTTGGCATGGGGCCGCTTTGCCCAGCAGATGGTCGAAGGCAAGCTCGCCGCGACCGGCGCGGGCAAGGCAAGCGGCAAGTTCTGCCTGGCATCCACACACCCGTCGCCGCTTTCGGCCAACCGTGCCACGGCAGAACTCCCCGCTTTTATGGGGTCGCGCCCCTTCTCGGCAGCCAATCGGCTACTCGAACAGCACGGCTCGACCCCCGTCAACTGGACTTGCCTCGGCTAAAAATCGATAGATCAAAAACGCGCCCGACGGCTTCTCATCGGGCGCGTTTCCTATTCAGGCCAAATAAATTGTGTGCGGCCGGCCTCGCCGCCATCGATCAGCAGGCTCTGCCCGGTCATAAACCGGTTGGTCACGCCCACAAAGTAAATCCACTCGGCGATCTCCTGGGCGGTGGCCCAGCGCTTAAGCGGCGTAAGCTCCATAATCTGGTTCCACAGGCGTTCGTCTTCCATCACGCAACGGTTGAGCGGCGTGATAACGCCGCCCGGGTCCACACTGTTGGCGATGGCCTGCGGCGCCAGGCGGTTTGCAAGGTTCTTGGTGTAGGCGATAACGCCACCCTTGCTGGCAGCATAGGCGGGAAACTCCGATCCCGTATGTCCGCTCGCCGACCCCACATTGACCACGGATTGGATAGCAGGCGCCGGCTTGGCGGCAAGCCCCTCTCCCACAAAGGCGTAGCGCTCGGTCACGTTGATGGTGCCACGCAGATTGGCGGCAATGTCATCGGCCGAATCCTGTACACCGGCAACGTTCACGATTACCTGAGGCTCAAGGTCGCCTGGAAACGAGTTAGGCTCGCGTACATCAACGATCAGATGGCGGTAGCGCTCGTGCTCGACCGCCGCCGGCAGCAGGTCAAAGCCCACGACCTCGTGGCCCTCGTCCAAAAAGCGCTGCACGCATGCGGCTCCGATGCCGCCCGAAGCGCCCGTGATCAAAACCCGCATACTTGCTCCTTAGGCGGTTGCGTGGCGCTCGAGGTACTCGGAGCCCACGTTCTCACGCTCCCAGCCACGCACGACCTTGTAGCCCACGGGGCTCAGGAAGACCTCGCACAGCAGCTCGGCAACAGCGCCGGTCAGCGAGCACATAAGGACCTGCACCCAGGTCCAACCAAAGAACGTGTGGCTCACCACAATGGCAAAGACCAGATTGTCGATAAACTGGCCAACACCCGTGGACACATAGGAGCGGAAGGCAAAGCTCGCAAAGTTATTCTTTTTGAGCATACGGCCGAGCGACTGGTTGAGCGTGGAGTTAACCACGGCAGAAACGAGCATTGCCAGCGAAGAGCCCAGCACCACGTACCAGGTGCCGCCGATGGTGGCGTTAAGGGCGGTGTTGACCTCGATCATACCCGTGTCGTAGTAGGCGCCCCACATGCCGGGCGTGAGCGAGCATGCCCAAAAGCACAGGCTCACGGCCAGATTGACCAGCAGCGCGAGGATAGAGATTTTGATGGATGCCTTGGCGCCAAAGCGCTTGCAGATCATGTCCTGGCACAAAAACGAAACCCAGCTCACCACAAAGCCGCAGTCGAGCGCCAGATACGGCAGGCTGATAAGTTCTTTGTTGGCCAGCAGGTTCATCATGATGACGCTCACGAAAAACAGCGAAACCGTTGCCGCGGGAATGCTCCGCAACAGGACCTTGTAGTCCTCCATGACCTTCTTGATCATTATGTACTCCTTTGGTTTTAGGTTTAACGAGCAGGATATCGGACCCGAACTGCTCGGACGTCACGGTCTTGAGACGACGGTGGGTATGATAGCCGCTCACACGGCATCAGGCAAGCAAACGGCGCGGCAGCCCCGCAAGGCTACCGCGCCGGCGCGCTAAAACGCTACGTTGCCAAACTCCGACAGGATGAGGTCGGGGTTATGGTCGGTCGCCCAGTCCACGTTCCATGGGCTCGTGAACAGCAGCAGCTTGCCGCCGCGCATGTCCTCGACGCGCAGGGTGTCGCGCGTGAGCGAAAGGCCCGGGATATCGATGGTGTCGGGGTCGTTCTGAATCCAGCGAATGTCCGTATAGGGCAGCGGCTGGCGACGAACCTCAACACGGTACTCGGCCTTGAGGCGGCGCTCGAGCACCTCAAACTGCAGCACGCCGACCACGCCCACGATGACGCTCTCCATGCCGGCGCCCAGCTCGCGGAAGATCTGGATGGCGCCCTCCTGGGCAAGCTCCTCCATACCCTTGACGAACTGCTTGCGCTTGAGCGTGTCGACCTGCGTAATGCGGGCGAACATCTCGGGGGCAAACGTCGGAATCTGCGGATACTGCACATGGCGCTTGCCAGAGCACACGGTGTCACCGATGCTAAAGATACCAGGATCGAACAGGCCCACGATATCGCCCGCGTACGCCTCGTCCACGATGGCGCGGTCATCGGCCATCATCGACGTGCCCGTGGCAAGCTTAAGCTTGCGGTTGCTCTGCACGTGGAAGGCGTCCATACCGCGCTCGAACTTGCCCGAGCAAATGCGCACAAAGGCGATGCGGTCACGGTGGTTCTTGTCCATGTTGGCCTGAATCTTAAACACAAAGCCGCTAAAGTCGTCGCGGCAGGGATCGACCGGCTCGCTGGTGAGCGTATCGGTATAAGCGCGCGGCGTCGGGGCCAGACGCAGGAACTCCTTGAGGAAGGGCTCCACGCCAAAGTTGGTGAGCGCCGAGCCAAAGAACGCCGGGCTCAGCTTGCCGCAGGCCACAGCATCCAAGTCGAGCTCGTCGCCGGCGCCATCGAGCAGCTCGATATCGTCCATCAGGTTCTTGTGGTTTTCCTCGCCGATAAGCTCATCCATGGAAGGATCGCCCAGCTCGGCCTCGACCTCGGCGACCTTTTTGGTGGCGTTGGCGTGGCCGTCGCCCTCAAAGGCGATAACGCGACGGGTCTGGCGGTCGAACACGCCGCGGAAATTGCGACCGCTGCCGATCGGCCAGTTCATGGGATACGTATTGATTCCCAGGACGTTCTCGATCTCTTCCATGAGCTCAAACGGATCGCGAGCCTCGTGGTCGAGCTTGTTCACAAAGGTGAAGATGGGAATGTGGCGCAGCGTACAGACCTTAAAGAGCTTTTTGGTCTGGGCCTCGACGCCCTTAGCGCCGTCGATGACCATGACTGCGGCGTCGGCGGCCATAAGGGTACGGTAGGTATCCTCCGAGAAGTCCTGGTGGCCGGGGGTATCGAGGATGTTGACGCAGGCGCCATTATAGGTGAACTGCAGCACCGAGGAGGTAACGGAAATGCCGCGCTCCTTCTCGATGTCCATCCAGTCCGAGACGGCGTGCTTGGCCGAGCTCTTGCCCTTGACCGAGCCGGCAGTCTGGATGCTGCCGGTATAGAGCAGCAGCTTCTCGGTAAGCGTGGTCTTACCGGCGTCCGGGTGGCTGATGATCGCGAATGTGCGGCGCGACGAGATTTCATCCGACAGGCTTGCCATGCGGATCCTTTCTTGCATTGAGTGCATTACGTCGTTGTAACCGCACTATTGTAGCCGCGAAACCTCGCCATAGGGCACCTATCAGGACAAATTCATCAGTTAGGGCCCGGGTAGCCAGCCCAATCCGAATTTGTCTCTTGCGTAACTGTGCATAGTGTATATATACTGTGCTTACCGGTTATATACACGTGTAGCCCAACAGCTAAGGAGCCGCTGTGGACATCATCCTATCCAATTCGAGCGATAAGCCTATCTACGAACAGATATCCTCGCAGGTCAAAGCCCAGATCCTTTCGGGCGCGCTCGCTGCGGGAGCCAAACTCCCCAGCATCCGCGCACTCGCGAGCGACTTGGGTGTGAGCGTCATCACCACCAAGCGCGCTTACGCCGACCTGGAGCAACTCGGCTTTATCTGCACCGTGCAGGGCAAGGGCTGTTTTGTCGCCGAGGGCAACCAGGAGCTCTTGCGCGAAAACCAGCTCTGCCATATCGAAGAGCTGCTTGCGAAAGCGGCGAACCAAGCCGAAGCCTTGGGCGTCACGCGCGACAAACTGCACGAGATGCTCGACCTGGTAGCCCCCGAAACCATGCAGTAGCCATCTGCAAGAAAGGCTATACCATGCAAAAGTTGCTAGAACTCAAAGGTGTATCGCGCCGCGTGAGCGACCGTTTTTCGTTGCGAGACGTCACACTCGCCGTGGAGCCCGGCCAGATCGTTGGCTTTGTGGGCGCAAATGGCGCCGGCAAGACGACGACCATTCGCGCCGCGCTTGGGCTTATAAAGCTCGATGCCGGCGAGGTGCATCTGCTTGGACAGCGCTGCGACGCCAACGCACCCGACGAGACGCAGCGCCACCTGCGCTCCCGCGTCGGTCTTGTCCTGGACACGTGTCCCTTCCCCTCCACGCTCAAGGTGGGCCAGATCGAGAGGCTCGTAGGCCCGGCATACCCCACGTGGAGCTGCGAAACGTTCGCCGGATTCATCGACCGATTTGGCCTCGATCCCAAGACAAAGGTCAAGGACCTCTCCCGCGGCATGGGCATGAAGCTGCAGCTCGCCTGTGCGCTCAGCCACAATGCCAAGCTGATCGTTTTGGACGAAGCCACCGCAGGCCTTGATCCCATGGCGCGCGAGGAACTGCTCGACGAGTTGCTTGCCTTTGTCGCCGACGGCCAGCACAGCGTGCTGCTCTCGAGCCACATTACATCCGACCTCGATCGCACTGCCGACCGCGTCATCTGCATCGATAACGGCTCGATTGTGTTTGACCTGCCGCGCGAGGACATTACCGACCGCGCCGGCATCGCCCACTGCACCCAGGCACAAGCTGCCGAGCTTATGGCATGCGTCGAAGGCGCCCGCGCCACCCGTCATGCCTACAGCGTTGATGTGCTGGTCCCCAATCGCCGCGAAGCGCTCGAGGCCTTTCCCGAGATTCCCTGCGACCGGATTTCCATCGATGACTATCTTCGCCTTACGCTGAAAGGGGCCTCCAAATGAAACGCGCCTTTATGTCCGAGACCGCCATCGCGCGCTCGTTTCTCCCGAGCATGGCCGGCGTCGGCCTGTTCATATTCGTCGTGCTGACCCTTGCCAACGCGACAGACGGCGATTCCGGCATGAGCGCCGGCACCTGCGCGGTCAGCGCCATGTCACCCATCATTATCATGAACTCGCTGGCTGGCTACGATAACCAAAACGGTTGGGAGCGCTATCGGGCAACGCTGCCGTTTTCGCGCAAGGACATCATCTGCGCACGCTACCTGTGCATTATTGCCATCTCGGCCGTCATGGCCTGCGCGGCTACGCTTCTGAACATCCTCGCCCTTCCGTTCTTTGATCACATGGGCATCCCTTCGACAAGCCAGACGGTCTTTGAAATCGCAACCGCCTCGGCGGCATCGATGCTCATCTCCCTCATGATGGTGTTTTTGGCACAGCCGATATTCTTTCGATTTGGCCATATGGAGGCGCTGCGCCTTTCCGTCGGCTTGTTTGCCCTGCTTGGCTGCGGCACCATGGCAATGCTGAGCTCCTCCAACCCCATCAGCAACTGGCTCATGTCATTTGCCGGGGCGAATCCCAATCCTGCCGTCCTCGGCTGCCTGTGCGCAGGAATTGCCGTACTGGCCCTCGCGCTATGTGCACTTAGCTGCATCGTCAGCACCAAGGTCTACCGGGCACGCGACCTGTAGGCGGGCGAATCTCGACCCACGCAGGTCGCAATCGGCCACAATCGCGCCCCTCAAATCCGTGACAAATGGCATATCCCCGGCCCGTGCGCAACGTTCTATAATCAAAATGTCACGGGCCTCGGCCCAATTTCGATCATCCAAGGGGATGTTTTTTTGGTCATTGTTCTTTAGGGAACGGTCAATCGCATACAAATTGAAAACGGCCGTCTTGCGGCCGTGGTTTGTTGTGCCGTTCCACCTCCGTCATCTGCCACATATGCACCTGATAGGAAAGAACAATGAACTCTGCGAAATCTCAATCCTTCCCAAAAGCCACCAGCTTCGACGCAGCACTCGTACGCTCTAAGATTATGGGGCCGAACCCCCTCAAGCTCTGCGAAGAGCTCCTTTGCGGTGCGAATGTCCCACGCGGCGCCCGCGTCTGCGACCTTGGGTCGGGCACCGGCATTACCAGCGCCCTGCTTGCCCGCGAATACGGATTTGACACCTACGCCGTCGATCTGTGGAGCGACCCCGTCGAGAACCGCGCATTCTTTGATTCGCTCGACATCTCGCGCGATACGATTCATCCCGTTCAGGCGGACGCCTCACAGGGCCTACCATTTGAGCACGGCTATTTTGATGCGGTCGTGAGTATCGACTCGTACAACTACTACGGTCGGGACCCGCACTATCTGGGCGAGCGCCTACTCCCCTACGTAAAGCAAGGCGGGATGCTCTACGTAAGCATCCCCGGCATGGTTCGCGACTGCCACGACAACCTGCCCGTTTGCCTGCTCAAATCCTGGACACCCGAGCAGCTCGACTATATGCACGACATAGCCTGGTGGCACGCCATGATCGAGCCGACCCCCGGCGTCGAGATTGCCTCGATGCAGCCTATGCACTGCACGGACGAAGCATGGGAAGACTGGCTCGCCTGCGACAACGAGTACGCAGCAGGCGACCGCGCTGCCGTTGAAACCGGCGCGCTCGAATACCTCAACACCATCGCCATTGTGCTGAGGAAGCTCTAAACAATAGCCGCGCGAGGCCGTAAACAAACGGCCTCGCGCGGCTTCTTTAAAACAAGTTCTGAACAACCGTAAAGCGCAATACGCTACTTGCGCAGCGGCTTGGGCAGCGGAATGCCGGCGGCGATAACGGCGGCGATGATCATGCAGACGATACCCTTGAGCGGGAAGCACATGAGCAGCAGGCCCACGACCATGACCGGCTGACGCATGACCGCACCCATCGTCGACGCCGTGCAGACGGCGACGCAAAAGACCGGATCGGCACCGGTGAGGATGGCAAGGCCGTAGCCCAGGCTTACGCCCGAGAAGATAACCGGGAAGAAGTGGCCGCCGCGCCAACCAAGGTTGATGAGGGCGGGCGTCAGCATGGCCTTAACAAGACCGGTCGCGATAAGCACGCCGGCGGGAATGGTGAGGTAGGTCTCCATAAGTACATCGGCCTGGGTCTCGCCGGCAAACATGGTGTAGGGCAGGACCGTGCCGCAGATGGCGAGCGCCAGACCGGCCAGCATTGCCTTGACGACAGGGCGCTCCCCTATGGCATGGGACAGTGCCTCGCTTGCATGCTCAGAGACAAAGTACAGCCAGCCGCATACGGTGCCGACCAACGCCAGCGGAATGAGCCAGACAAGCTCCAGGTTGCCCACCTCGGCGGACTCGAACCTCGGCATGCCCATGCCGCCGCCCATAAGCTGTCCGAGCAGCAGGTAGGTGCCCAGACCGCCGGCAATCGCAATGCCGTAGACCACGGTCTTTTGCGCCTTGGGGAGCTTGATGGTGATCTCATCGGATGCGGGGTCCTCGTCGCCGTCGGCGCTACCGGCAAGCGGTGCCACAAAGCCAAAGACGGGCGCGGTAAAGAGTGCCGTCAGGGCAGCCTGGGTGCCCAGCAGCGTGAGCTCCCTAAACTCGGCGCCAAAGCGACGCATGCGATCGCCGACCCAGCTGCACAGACCCGCGATAACGCCGGTCAGGCCGGCCTCCGGTCCAATGCTGCCGCCAAACAGCAGCGGCAGCAATGCCGCGAGCGAAAGCTTGCCCAGATTGTCATACGGGTAGCGTCCGTCTTGTTTGACCTTGGCCATCACCTGGTTAAGGTCGTCGGTCTTGGTGCCCGTAATCTTTTCGTACAAACCGATCAGCAGGCCGCCCAGCAAGCAGACGAAAAACGGGTACGGCAGAAAGCCAAACGGGCCGCTGGCAAGCTCGGGCGAAGCGACGCCCAGCGCGTGCGGAATCTCGGTCCATAGATAGTCGATACCGTGCTCCATCGCAAAGAAAAACAGCCAGACCGCGGCGCCCGCAAACGCACCGGTCACGGCCACGCTAACTAAAAACAGCGCACGGTTTTTGGGTTTTGCAAGGTTATCCATCGGGACCTCCCGTGGTCAAAATCGACAAAGATACGTTTTATTGTAGAGCGAGCGTTGCCCGGACGAGCCAACCATCTGCGCCGCAAACGGCACCATTGGGAGTCATAGCGGAGCAGGCTCAAGACTTATCCGTTGATAATCGAGGCAATCTCGCGCAAATCGTCGGCAAAGTAGATGCCCTGCTGGCGCTGCGGGCTCGACAGGCCCTTATCGATCATGTGCTCGAGCAACGACTTAAGATCGTTGTAGTAACCGTCTAAGTTGTACAGGATGCACGGTGCACTCAGATGCCCCAACGACACGGCCGACATGACCTCGGCAATCTCCTCGAGCGTGCCCGTGCCACCCGGGAAGGCGACGAACGCGTCGCCAAGCTCGATCATCTTGGCCTTACGCTCGGCCATGTCACTCGTCACGATGAGGTCGTCGATACCGTCATGTTGAAACTCGGCCTCGATAAAAAAGCTCGGCTCCACGCCCGTCACGTGTCCATCGGCATCGAGTACGCTATCGGCGAGCGCACCCATCAGGCCCGATTTGGACCCGCCGTATACCAGCGCGTGCCCGTTGGAGCCAATCCAGTTGCCCAGCTCTTGCACCGCAGGCAGAAACGCTGGGTCGTTACCGACGCTGGCGCCCAGGTATACCGTGATATTCATATTCAGTCCCCCTCGTCGTGACACGCAGCGCCCGTTCTAACGTTGCCGGCGACGGTACTCGCGCACACGGCGCGACAGGTCGGCGAGCTCGTCACGATCGAGCTCTTCCAAATGCTCAAGATCGTCCATGAAGCGCGCCATGGTGTCCTTTTGACGCAGCTTGATGAGCGTATTGCAGTAGTTCACCGCCACGCCCGTGAGCATGGCGATGTAGAAGATGCTGATGACGCTCAAAATGACGGTAATGGCGCGGGCAACCGGTGTCTCGGCCGGAATATCGCCAAAGCCGATCGTCGATACGGTCTCAAAGCTAAACCAGAGGCCGTCGCCAAACGTAAGGGTCGTAGGCTCGGACAGCCAGACGGCCGTCGAGCACAGCAGATAGAAGATAAGAAACAGGCCCGTGATGCGCGCAAAGCCAGCCTGGCGCAACACGTCGGCAAGCGTCCTCAACTTGTTCATCGCAACCCCTTTCCCAGACGCCCAATCACATTCGCTCGGTATTGTCCCACGCCTCCCCCGCAAACGGAACTAGTCATTGGGGACGTTCTTAAATGACTAGTCAAACAAGAACGTCCCCAATGACTAGTCGCCGATGCTGGGCGGGACCGTTTTGCGGTGCAGCTGCCGACCAGGTGGGCTGAGCTGGTATCCTTATGTGAAATTGTCTCGACTCGATAGGATTGCATGTGAAACCTTCCGCCGTCCTTCGCTTAACCCTATATCGCACCCTGGCCGTCGCGCTGGCTGCACTCGCCGTACTGAGCGCCGCCATGCCCGCCCCCGCCTTTGCCGCCGACTCCGACCAGCAGGTCAAGACGGTCCGCGTTGGCTGGCTCGTCAACAACAAGGGCTTCCAGGAAGGTGCGCCGGGCGAGCGCCTCTCGGGATGGGGCTACGAGTACCTCCAGACCCTCTCGTATTACACAAAGGGCTGGCAATACGAATACGTTAGCGGCACCTTCTCCGAGCTTATGGACATGCTCGAGGCTGGCGAAATCGACCTCATGCCCAACATCTCGTATTCAGCAGAGCGCGAGCAGAAGCTGCTCTTTTCCTCGAACCCCGAGGGCACCGAGCGCTACTACATCTACGCCAGGCCCGACCGCGACGATCTGGCCGAGGGCGACCCCCAAGCGCTCCAAGGCCTCACCATCGGCTGCAACTCTGGCGTTATGCAAACTATCGTCGGCCAGCAGTGGCTCGCCGACGAAGGCGTTACCTGCACCTATAAAGAAATCGACACCGGCAGCGCCCTCTTTGAGGCGCTTGCAGACGGCGAGGTCGACGCCGTCATCATGAACGACACCATTTCGTCGCCCGATGCCTCGCCCATGTTCTACGTAGGCTCGAGCGACTACTATTTTGCCGTTCCCAAAAGCCGCCCCGATTTGATGAATGACATCAATGCCGCCATGACGGCAATCGCCCGCGTCAACCCGCGCTATAACGACGAAGTCAAATCGAGCTACTCGGCCCAAAACAGCGGCTCATCATCGCTCACCGGCACCGAGACCTCCTGGCTCAAAGCAAACGGCAACACCATCACGATTGGCTATCTTAAAAACCAACTTCCCTACTGCACGCAAAATGACGACGGCGAGATGGAAGGGTCGCTCGCCTCGCTTGCAACGACGTTGCGCGACAAGTTTGGCATTACGGTTAAAACAGTCGCGATCTCAAATAACAAGCAAATGGTCAAAGCCCTTTCCAACGGAACTATCGATGTCGCCCTACCTCTGTTTCGCGACTACTGGCTTGCCGAACAGAAAGGGGTCGTGCAGTCAAACCCGATGGGAACGGTTTCCCTGACCGCCATTCACAGCAGCAATAACCTGAACCGCGACCTTAAGAAAATCGCTTGCACGCAGAGCGCGATCGTCAACCGTCTTGAGCTCGAGAGCCTCTTCCCCGACGCAACGATAACCGAATATCCAAATGGCGGCGAGGCGCTCAAAGCCCTCAATAAGGGGGAGGCAAGTTGCATCATTGTCCCCAGCACGCGCTTGGAAACCATCCGCGACACCTATGGCATCGAGGATTTCGAAACGCAGGAACTCACCAACACGGCGCAACTATCGTGTTTGATTTCGCGCGGCAAGCCCGAGCTGTTGGGAATTATCAATAAGGGCATCGTCAATGCCGGCGAATCGCTCTCTGCAAGCAGTTATTCCCCCACATCGTACTCGGCGCAAGAATCGGATGCGTTCCGACTTCTCTACCGCAACCGCATCGTCATTTCGGCAGTCGTCATCTGCATTTTGCTCACCGGCATCGTCATCCTTGTCTGGTCGCTTCACCGCGCGCAGAAAGAACAGCAGAAAGCCGATGCCGCCAACGCCGCTAAGACAGCATTCCTCACGCGCATGAGTCACGACATCCGCACGCCGCTCAACGGCATCCTGGGTCTTATCGAAATTGAGGAATTGAAAGACGGCGATATGCAAGTCGCCCGCGAAAGCCGCGCCAAGGCGCGTGTTGCCGCCAATCACCTGCTCTCGCTGATCAACGATATCCTCGAGATGGGCAAAATCGAAGACCGCAAGCTAACACTGGAACATGCTCCTTTTAACCTCAAAGAGCTCTGTGACGATGCGCTGGTGCTGTGCAAGCTCCGCGCGTCCGGTAACGGCATCACAATGCAGGACAATAGCCTGCCGTACGCTACGGGGCCATACATGATCGGCAGTCCCACCCATATCCGACGGATCATAATCAACTTGCTAGACAACAGCATTAAGTACAACAAGCGCGGCGGCTCCGTCACCTTTAGCTCACAGACCAAGCCACTCGATGATGGGCGCGCGCTCTTTTGCTTTAGCGTTTCGGATACCGGCATTGGCATGGCTCCCGATTTTTTAAAGCATATCTATGAGCCGTTTGCCCAGGAAGGTGACGATGCGCGCAGCAAGTTCCAGGGAACCGGCATGGGCATGCCAATCGTCAAGTCACTTATTGACCTGATGGGCGGCACGATTGAGATTTCGAGTGAGGTTGGCGCGGGGAGTACGTTCAACGTCCAGATTCCGCTCGATATCGACAAGAACCCTCAGGCAAGGGAACGTGCGGACGGCCAGGCAAACAGCTGCTCGCTTGCCGGCATGAACGTCCTCTTGGCAGAAGATAACGAGCTCAATGCCGAGATTGCCCAGGCTCTGCTCGAAAGCGAGGGCATCGTCGTAACTCGCACCGCCGACGGCAACGAAACGGTCGACCTATACGTTGGCCGTCCCGCGGGTAGCTTCGATGCGATTCTAATGGACATCATGATGCCGGGCATGGACGGCTACGAGGCAACCCGCGCGATTCGTCTGAGCGAGAAGGCCGATGCGGCCGATATCCCCATCATCGCGCTCACCGCCAACGCCTTTGCCGAGGATGCCCAGGCGACACACGATGCCGGCATGAACGCTCACCTGCCCAAGCCGCTCGACTTTAACAAGCTCAAAAACATGCTCGCCCGCATCAAGAAATACGGATCCGTTTCGCTATAGTTTGTGCTCAACCACCATGCACGGCCAGAAAGGAAACCAACGATGTTTAGGCCCTTACGTCGAAAGAAACGCGCCATCACCGACGAGGAAGCGCGCGAGTTGCTCGCCACCTGCAAGCGCGGCGTCTTTGCCGTCAACGGCGACGATGGCTACCCGTACGCCATTCCCGTCAACTACTTCTTCGACGCCGAGTACGACAAGATTTATTTCCATGGCGCCAAGGCTGGCCACAAGGTCGACGCACTCAAGCGCGATGACAAGATCTGCTTTACCGTTTACGGCAACGAGTGGTACAAGGACGGCGACTGGGCTCCCTACGTTATGAGTACCGTTGTCTTTGGTCGTTGTCGCCTGGTAGATGAAGCGCCCGCGTTTATCGAGGACAAAGTCCGCCAGCTCGCGCTTAAGTACTACCCTTCCGCCGAAGAAGTCGAGGAGGAAATCGCCAAAGACATCAAGGGCGTCCAACTCTACGAGATTACGATTGAGCATCTCTGCGGTAAGCAGATTCACGAAAAGTAAGCCCCTCAGCAAACCTCATCAATAGCAATATGGCCCGGTTCCAACCCACCTTGGAACCGGGCCATATGCTTATGAAGCGTCGGCGGCTATGTGCGCAAGCGCCTCAACGAGCTCCTGCGAACTCACTGGTTTACTCAGGTGCGCGTTCATGCCCGCCTCACGCGAAAGCCTGCGATCGTCGGCAAAGGCGTTGGCGCTCACGGCGATAATCGGCGTGGTCGCGGCATCCTCGCGATCGAGCGCTCGAATCCGACGCGTGGCCTCAAGGCCATCGATACCGGGCATCATGATATCCATCAACACCACGTCGTACTCGTGCGGCGCGCTCGCGGCAAACATCTCGACGGCAGACTCACCATCCTTAGCATGCGTCATGACGGCACCGGCGCGGGCGAGCGTAAACTGTGCGATCTCGGCATTCAGGTCGTTATCCTCTACGAGCAAAACGCGCAAGCCCTGGAGCGCATCACCGTCGCCCGCATTCACGCGCACTGCCTGAGGAATCTCGGAGCACTTGCACTTCTCAAACGGCAGACGGATGGTAAACGTCGTCCCCTGCCCCAAGATGCTCGAAAAGCTCATGGTTCCGCCCATAAGCTCGACCAACTGTTTAGCAATAGGCGCACCCAGGCCAGTTCCCGATGAAGCGCCTTCCACCTGCTGCTCCTCGCGACAAAACGGCTCGTAGAGGTGCTGTTGGAACTCCTCGCTCATGCCAATACCGTTATCGGCGATCGTGTATTCATAGACAGGAACGCCATCCGCTGGCTCCACCTCGCGGCACACCAGGCGAACATAGCCGCCCCGGCGGTTGTACTTGACGGCATTGCCGGCAATATTGAGCAACAAGCGCTTGAGGTGCGTCACGCTCACCCGCGCATAGGGATGATTAAGCGTCTGCTGATCGCAGATAATTGTCACCAGGCGCTCCTCGGCCTGGCGCTCCAGAATATCGCGCACCTCGTGGTTGAGGGTCACCAAATTTGTGGGAACAAGCTCCAGGTCGACCTGCCCGCTCTCCAGGCGACTCATATCCAGGGCCTCATTCGCAAGGTCGAGCAGCAGTCCCGATGCCGTCCAGATCTTTGAGCGGCACTCGGTCTGCTTTTGCAGATCGTCCGCATTGGCATCGCCGACCTCAACCATACCGCGAATGCCGTTGATGGGCGTGCGCAGATCGTGGCTCATGCGACGCAGGAACTCCGTCTTTGCCGAGTTGGCAGACGAGGCCTCACGCGCCGCCTTTGCCAGCTTGTCGCCATAGTCGCGCTCCTGCTGCAGCAAGTCCGTCAAACGTCGACGATCAGCGCGGCGGCGCGCCATCACAACAACGGCTATAACACCGCTGTAGAGCACCAGCACGCCGGCAGCAACAACCGCGACGACCTCAAAGTAGCGCTGCGCCGAGGCATAGGTGTACACGTAGAATTTTTGCGCTTTGCCGTATGTGCCCAAATACCACTCGCCGTTGACGTTGACCAGCCGGACTTTGCCGGGCAGGCATCGATCCTTAATTTCGTCGACAATGATGGCGTCCGTCGCAGGCAGGTCGAACACGCCCAAGATGGTGGGTTCAACGGCGTTGGTCGCAACGACCTTGCCATCGTTTTCGATCACGATATTGCCGCTATCGATGGTTTCATAACCATCGAGCAGACTCTGCAGTTTGAGCGTATTGCTTGCAACCGCCTTCGCGCTCTGATGCCTTACCGCGATAACGATGCCCTCGCCATCCTGCCGGGTCACGCAACCAATGTCTGCAACCGAATCATCCGCAAGCGTAATACGATCGGTATAGGACTTAAGCGGATGGGTTGCCACCTCCAACACGGGCGCTTCTTTGAGATACGTAGCAAGCGACTCGTAGCCCACGCCATCCGTCGAGGACTCGGACACCAAATTGCCCGATGCGTCCGTCACGATCAGTGCGCTCACGTTGAACTGGTCAGCATATTGCTCCAGCGCGGCATTATCCGCCGAACCGTCGCGCTCCATATCGCGCGCCACCTCTCCGGCGATCTCCATAACGCGAATCAGGTTTTTGGTCGTATAAGCGCTGTTGAACGCATCGTAGGAAAGGCTCTGCGTCGCCACGTAGTCGACAACGTCGGCAAAGCGCTGCTCGGCCTGGGCTGTCGTGTACCCGTAGCTCATCATGCCGGCGACAACCGAGAGCGCTATACCCACCAGGGCGGCAAGGAGCCATACCCAGGTCGAATGATTGCCCCGCTCCTGAGCGGTGTAGTCGGGCGCATCGATCACGACAGGCCCTCCATATTCAAAAATGGTGAGGGGTCATCAAAGTACTTTGACACCAGGCGTTCCATGGTGCCATCGGCAAGCATTTCTTGGTAGGCATGGGTGAGTTTAACGTCGATACCGCGCGTGTCGTTGATATCGAAAGCGGTGCCCAAACCAACCTCCAGCAGCGGCTCGTTCAGAATGCGATACGTCACGCCATAGTCTTTTTCATAGGTGAGCAGCGAGGACTCATGTGCGGCGATAGCGTCGACCAGGCCCTCGACGAGCGCCGGGTTCAGGCACGAGCGATCCGAGAAGCTGTAGAGCTCCTTGATCTGCGGAACGTTTTCATTTGTATGATTGAGCAAAATGTCCTCGGGCTTGGTGGTGGACTGAACGGCCACGACCTTGTCCTCAAGATCGGCAAGCGTATAGATATCGCTCTGGGGATCGACCGCGACCACCTGGCGGCTCGCAAGGTACGGGCCGGCCCAACGATACTCGTTTTCGCGACCCGTCATACTAAAGCTACCCATGACACAATCGAGCTCGCCGCTCGCCAGCAGCTCTTTCTTCTTTTCCCAGTCAATCAGCTGGTATTTTGGCTTGTAACCAATGCGGGCCAACGCCTCGGTCAATATCTCAACATCCAGGCCAACGATATCGCCGTACTCGTCGGTATACACAAACGGTGGGTAGAGGTCGCTGCCGACGTTGAGCGTCTTAAGGTCGTCGTCTTTGACCTGAGAGGCATCCAGGCCTTTTGATGCAGACGCCGAGGCCTCGTCATTCGACCCAGAACAGCCAGCTATCGCTACGACAAAAGCACTCGCCACTGCAAGCGCAACAAACAACGATATGGCAACCGAGCGGCGAGGTCTTCTCATCGAGCTCCAGACGATCCTGCTTACAGACTGAAATGGTTAAAAATAATAGCAAATGAAACCACTCGAGCGCCCAATGGTTACAGACGCTTTACCCTGCGGGGCCTTCTAGCCGACTTGGCAGAAGGCCCCGCATGCAGCGCGCACTTACCGTGCATTAAAAACGTAGCGGTCCAGGCGGTCGCACGCTTCCATCACGCGCGAAAGCGGCAGCGCCAGATTCACGCGAATGTGGCAGGGCCCGTGGAACGGACGGCCATCCTGATACCCAACGCCCACGCGCGCCCCCTCGTCAAGCAGCCACTGAATATCGCGGCCATGTTCGCGACACCACTCGGTGCAGTCTAGAAACACAATGTAGGTGCCCTGCGGACGCGAATAGCCCACACCCTCAAAATGCTCGTCCACGTAATTGCAGAAGTACTCGATATTGCCGGCAAGCACCATGTTGAGCTCGTCCACCCACTCGTAGCCTTGCGGCTGGTAGGCACCGATAAGCGCATGCATGGAGAGGACGTTCATCTCGTTGTAGTGGGTCTTGTTGGACACGGCGCACACGCGGTCGCGCAGCGTCTCGTTATAGATGATGTGGTAGCTGCCGACCAGGCCCGCCAGGTTAAACGTCTTGCTGGGCGCGTAGAGGGCAACCGTGCGCATGCGGGCGTCCTCGCTCACCGACTGCGTCGGGATATGCTTGTGACCAAGCAGGATGATATCGGACCAAATCTCATCCGAAATCACCACACAATCGTGCTGGCGATAGATGTCCATGGCGCGCTCGATCTCGTCGCGCTCCCATACGCGGCCGCAGGGATTGTGCGGCGAGCAGAACACCGCGGCATGGATGTGGTTTTGGGCGAGCTTGCGCTCCATGTCCTCAAAGTCCATACGCCACACGCCTTGGTCGTCGAGCCTAAGCGGGCTGTGGACAATGCGATAGCCCGCGGCTTCGATGGACTTGGTAAAACCAATGTAGGTGGGGCTATGGACCAGCACCGCATCGCCCGGCTGGACATACGCGCGCAGCGTGGACACGACACCGCCCAGTACGCCGTTTTCGTAGCCGATATGCTCGGGGAGCAGGCCTTCGACGCCATTACGGCGGCTCTGCCATTCTATGATGCGGTCGAAGTACTCGTCACGCGGATTGAAATAGCCAAACATGGGATGCTGGGCGCGCTGAATGATGTGTTCCTGAACCGTGGGCACCGTGGCAAAATTCATATCCGCCACCCACATCGGGATGCGGTCGAAGCCCTCATCGGGTACGTTTGGCGCCATGCCGGGGATTTCTCCCCAGGAGTCAACGGCGATGGCGTCCATGCCGTGGCGGTCGATAAGCGAGGTAAAGTCGTATTTCATGCTGAGCTCCCGTGCAAAGCGGATTGTTTTGGTAGGCGTTATTGTCCACCAGCGCGGGCGGTTTTGGCATGGGTTTTGGTCTTGAATTTGGCGGGGTCGGACGAATCGCCGGTTAGTCCCGCGCCTCTTTGACGGCGAGCACCGTTAGCCTGGTTCCGTCAACGGTAAAAGACACGTCGAGTCCGGCGTATGCCAAGTGATAAACGCGGTTTGGCTCGTGCTTGCTGCCTGCGCGGCGCGGATCTTGGCGAAGGACCTCGACCAGGCCGGGGAGCTTTGCGGGCGGGACCATGTCCTGCAGCGTTTGCGGGAGCTCGACATCGAGCTTTTGCCACGGCGCATCCTCAATCCAGCCACCAGTCGCATCCGGGTGACAGTCTGCAAACGGAATGTAGGGCTTGATGTCATAGATGGGCGTGCCGTCGCGCAGATCGGCCCCCAGCACATGGATGATGGGGCCATCGTCGGTAAGCTCGACGCGGTCGAGCTTGACGCAGGTGAGCCCGATGGGATTAGGGCGAAACGGACTGCGCGTGGCAAAGACGCCCACACGCTCGGCTCCGCCCAGGCGCGGCGGACGCACGGTCTTCGACCATTTTGCGTTGGTGCCGGACCTGTCCTGCTTTTTGGCATCGGCGGCTATGTCCTTAGCCGTGCCGCCGGGCGTGCCGTTTTCGAAGCGCCAGAGCAGCCATAGGTGAGAGAAGGAATCCAGACCCTCAACTGCTGCGTTGGAGGCAAATTCCGGTTCAAAGACGATGCGTCCCTGCAGATGGGGCGCCAAAAAGCTGTTGCGTGGGATGCCGAACTTCTGTGGCAGGTCGGTATGTATGTGTGCAATAGATTCCATGCCGGTCATTGTACGGCATGGGCGCGCGGGCGACGGGCCGCAATTCTCTCTCGTCGCCATCTGCATGCAACCAACGGTTGCTTGGAAGGACACCAGCCGCCGCGTATGCTTAAAGCCAATAAACAGCAGAAAGGAGCCGTCATGTCCTTTGCAGAAAAGCTCATCGCCATCCGCCGCGACAACAATCTCACCCAAGAGCAGCTCGCCGCCAAGCTCTACGTCACGCGCCAAGCCGTGAGCCGCTGGGAGCGCGGCGAAGTCACCCCGGGCATCGACATGATGAAGCTCATCGCCGCCGTGACCGGCGAACCCCTGTCTCATCTGCTCGAAATGCCCGAGCACCATTGTCAGAGCTGCGGCATGATACTCACGCCCGACGACTGCGGCACCGATGCTCACGGCGCCACAACCGATCATTACTGCAAGTGGTGCTACGACCATGGCAAGTACACCTACGACACTACGATGGAGGCAATGATCGAGGATTGTGCCCCGCGCTTGGCACAAAACACCGGTATGTCGCTCGACGAAGCCGTCTCGCTCATGGGCGCCGTGCTGCCGCAATTGGAGCGCTGGCGCACCGTGCAGGAAAACGAGGAGCGCTACGGTGCCGAGGCGCGGGCGCGCTATGGCGATGAGGCTATCGATGCAGCAAACGAAACGTTACTGGACATGGATCCTCAGACATGGAACGACATGAAGGAACTTGAACGCGCTGTTCTGGGTCAGCTCTCGATTGCCATGGGCGACGGCGATCCGGAGGGCAGCGAGGCCCGCAAGCTCGTCGCGATGCATCGCCGTTGGGTTGGCCTCAACTGGGGCAGCGAGCCCCAAGACGAGGCATATCTGGGACTCGCCCACGGTTACCTCGCCGATCAGCGCTTTATCGACTACTACGACAAGCCCTGCGGCACCGGAGCCACGGCGTTTCTGGTCCATGCCATCGAGTCATCAATGGATCGCGCATAGACCACGGCGGCTTTGGGTATCTCAACCGAAACCTCAACCGATTGGAGACACCATGGCTACTGATCATGAACTCGCGCTCTACGTTATGACCGGCTGCCCGTATTGCATAAAGGTCAAGCGCTTTTTGGCCGATAACGGCGTGACCATTCCCGAACGCAATATCTCGACCGATTCCGATGCCGAGCAGACGCTCATCGCCGTCGGAGGAAAACGCCAGGTTCCCTGCCTGTTCATCGACGGTAAACCGCTCTACGAGTCGAGCGACATCATCGCGTGGGTACAGAAGAACCTGCTCTAGCACTCATTGGGGACGTACTTAAATGAGTAGTCGTTAAAGAACGTCCCCAAATAACTAGCCCCGCCGAACCCAAACATGTACGTCAGCATCCAAAGTCGACATTTTTCGACATCTTTGGATGCTGACGTACAGCTTTTTTGCGTGGGTCCCTCACAACCGCTCATTGGGGACGCACTTAAATGAGTAGGTAGGAATTCAGTTTCTCAAATTTATAGAACATACGTTTGCTTATATGCTATACTCGCCTCAAGGCATGAGACTGGTCGAGAGATCCCGCGGAGGTCCCCAATGACACGCTGGAGCGAGCTCGGTAAGTAAGATCGGTGGTTACTGCACTCGTCCATCTCAGACAGGCTGCGCTCCTGTTCGCCGTCGCCATCAAAGAACGGCACTCACAACCAAACGTTTCCGTTATCCGTGAGTCACACAGGAGTGCATCGCTATGGCAAAAAAGATTCCAACCCTTTCACCCGACATTATTTCAAACACCTGCTCAGATATCAGCAGGATTGTCGAGGCCAAACACCTCGGCCAGAAAGGTATCAACCATGAGACCTCCTCGGAAGGGGCTCTGCTCATCGGGCGCCGTCTCGAGCAAGAGATTGCCGGATACCCCATCTCCAATCTCAATGGCTTACTCTCGCCCATCGCTTGCCACCTCAAGCAGCACTTTAGCCCAAGCCTGGGCCCGACTTATCTCAAGCGTTGCATAAAGCTCGCACGAATTGTTCCGGAAGACATGGGTTTTCGACCGGAGCTTGATCTGGAACACTATCAGTCGCTCGCTCACATCGCCGACAAAGATCTGCGCTTAGATCTGATGAACGTTGCCGCGGATAACCATTGGAGCGCGTTGCGCATCGATCGTCATGCCCGCTATCGAAGTCCGCAGGACACTTTGGATGCTTGGGAGCGCCGTGTGCTTGAATCAAATCAAGAAGTACGGCGCTTCGCCCGCGCCTACACAGATGCCTGTGGAATCATTTCACTCGATGAACTTATTGAGCTCTACAACTCCTGTGCCCCCAATCCAGTCTCGAGATTTGAGATAAATGAGACTATTTGGCAAATCAGGAACGAATCGGGACAAATCGACAATCCCTGCATTATATCCAGAGATAGAAAACTCTATCTCATAGCGCCAGAGCTCGATGACGCTGTTGATGAAGCCCCTTATTACTATGATGACTACGGATACTCCTATCGAAAATATGAACGGCGCAGCGAATACACCGGTGAGATGCGCGCGCTGCGCGAACGGCGCGTTGGCATCAGAGTAGCAGCCATCTTCGCCGGTCACGAACGTCTTCCAATCAGAAGGCTCAGCTATGACGAAGTCATCTGCGGGCATATAAAGTGCAGTCGATCTGTCGAACGACTCAAGCAGTACGTCCTGAGAGACCCTGAGCTCAAGGCATCTGATTTCCATGCAAGAGAAGATGAGTTCGATTTCATCATGACAAAGCTCTTGCGTTCCGTTGGACTCAACGGTATGCCGACAGCCCAGCAAATTGCCGAAGACGCAGCTTTCTTATTGATTGTCGTACGACCCGAGCTTTATGAACGCAAGAAAACACCCGAGGTCTCCAAGCTCCTCTCGATAATCTATGAAGACGCTCCCCTCTGGGAGTTCAACGGACGCTCACATTCCGAGCTGAGAAGCGAAGAAGTGCTGGAGCCTCCGGTGCCAATTTCACATCGAGAAGTCCAATCAAAACAGGCCGCTTAACCCTATTAACTGCTTGCATTTTTGTCTACAAAACTGTATACAAAAAGAGAGGCCCTTATGGAGCTCATCGCAATCCACCCCCATGCCCTCAAGCACGGGCTGACGGAGACGGATATTACATGCGCCTGGAACTCCGCTTTCGCATGGTTCAGGCGTGATCTTGAAAATGGAGGTATCGATTACGTTCTCGTTGGACTTGATGGAAGAAGCCGTCTCATGGAACTCATCGCTCGATATTGCCCCGATCGAGATGGCTACATCATTTACCACGCCCTTGTCCCTCCTACGCGCAAGGTGCTCAGGGAAATCGGGGTCGATCGATAGGAGGCGCTATGGACGCTAAGCAGCTCGAGGAGATGATGGGATTTGCTCCCGGAGAGCTGGAAAAAGCAGCAGAGGCATACGAAAAAGATGAGTGGCCAAAGGGCCGCACCATCAAGTTAGGGAGGCCGCCGATCTCCGATGAGCCGAGCGTTGTTTTGTCGGCACGTGTGGGTGAATCGGTTCTTGAGGCGTTTGACGCAAAGGCAAAGCGTCATGGGCAGACACGCACAGAGCGGATCAGGGAGCTCATTACGCTCGATGCAATGATTGCCTAGTCCCCCGCCGAACCCAAACGTGTATGTCAGCATCCAAAGTCGACATTTTTCGACATCTTAGGATGCTGGCGTACAGCTTTTTGCGTGGGTCCCTCACAACCACTCATTGGGGACGTACTTAAATGAATAGTCGTTAAAGAACGTCCCCAACGGCTACCCGATGACACGGCGATCCTATTCCTCGATCTCTTTCCAGCACTGAGGATCGGCTTCATACATATCGCCTGTGTAACCATACGTCACAGCGGGGCAGCCGCGGCACCAGCCAAAAAGTTCGCATTTGGAGCACTTCTTGAACTTTTTAAAGTCGCGCTTGGCTTCCATTTGCGGAGAGAAGAAGAGCTCTTCCAGCGAGTTTTCGGCAACGTTGCCCACCTTGCTCTCCATGCGGCGACACGCATAGACGTCGCCCGTAGGCAGCACCGTCATATGCCCCGTGCCGCAATGGCAGCCGTCATAGATCATGCCGGGCTTGGCGTCCTCGGGAATGGTGAACTTACCCTGCTCCCACAAAAGCAGCGTCCACAGGTGATCCTTGAGCTGGAAGAACGTCTTGCAGCCCGCCGCCTGATGGAACTCCATGCGCTCCTGCGCGGCCAGCAGCACATCGCGATACTTCAGCGGTTCCAAATGGAACTCGTCACGCTTTTGGCCCGACGTGGGGCAGTAGCGCCCAAAGGCGAACACGTCGACCTCGAGGCTTGCCACCAGATCGATGAGCTGCGGCAACTCGGCAGCATTCATGCTCGATACCGTGTTCATGACGGCAACCCAGATACCTGCGCGCTTAAGACAACCGATAGCACGCATGGTCTCGGCAAACGAGCCGGGTTTACGGAAGTAATCGTGCGTTGCCTCGAGTCCATCAAGCGAGAGCTGGTATTTGCGACAACCCAGCTCTTTCATGCGAGCACAGACCTCGTCGGTCAGATGGAACGGATTGCCCATCACGCACCACATGAAACCGCGCTCGTGCAGGAGCTCGGCAAGGCGCCAAAAATCGGGATGAAGAATGGGGTCGCCGCCCGTAACGTAAAAGTACGGCTGACGACCGATGCGCTCGCAGAGCGCCTTGGCCTGGTCGACGACCTGGACCATTTGTTCCCACGGCATGCGCTTAAAACCGGCGCAGGCACCGTTGGCAAAAATATAGCAATGCTTGCAACGCTGATCGCATTCATCCGTAATATGCCATTGGAAGGCAAACGCAGGCTTTTGCATCGTGGGACTCCCTTGGTCGATGTTGAAACTGATGACGGTATTTGGGCTACAGGCGCGTAACGGCGCCGACGGGGCAATTCTCGGCACAGGCGCCGCAATGCAGGCAGTGCTCGGGCTCTATACGATAGGCGTCTCCCGGCTCGATGCACTTCTGCGGGCAGTGCTCAAGGCAGGTGCCGCAACCGATACACGCATCGGCATCGATGTGAAAACCCTTGGCAGGCGCGGGCGCCGTGCCCTCGTCCAAGGTATAGACCGCGCGCTCGATGGGATGAACTCCCAGGTTAAAGTAGTCGAGCACTATGTTCTCAACCTTAAAGATGATGTTGATCTCGCGCGTATCACCGGGATAAACGTTAGCAAGATACGGCTGCTCGGCGTAAATCACGTCGCGCCAGTGAACTTGCTCGGGATCCGAGACGGGGGTGGCAACGCCGGACATGCGGATCATCTCGTTAAATCGCGTGTGGACGAGCGTTTGGACACGCCCGTCGGCCATAAGCTGACGAGCCATCTCCTTGCCACGCGCCGTGAGAAAGTAGATAGCACGGGGCTCGTAATGGACAGCGCTCACGCAGCGAATTTGCGGCGCGCCACTCTCGTCCACGGTTGCCAGGGAGAGCGTCCCGGCAAGCTGCATCTTTTTGAGGCAAGTCTGAGCATCCATTACGAGTCCCTTCCTAGCGATTGCTTACTGAGCGTCGGCAGCGCCGCAAGCGGTGCCGCAGGCAGGGGCAGCAGCCGGGTCAGCAGAGCCGCAGGCAGGAGCGGCCACCGGATCGGCAGAACCGCAAGCGGGAGCGGCCTTGGGGTCGGCGGAGCCGCAAGCGGGCGCAGGATCGGCAGTACCGCAGGAGGCAAAAGCGGCGACGTTCTCGAGATTCTCGGACATGGCATTTCCTTTCGGTCGAGGATGGCCGGGCGAAGCCATCCAGTTTTTGACGCTCTTTGCGTCTATATGCATCATGCAAAAAGTGCGCAACGACAAAAAGAAGGCACCAATCTATTAGCCAGTTACCAAAAGGTAAGTAGTAGCCACAAGCGATAGCGGCTGCGAAAATGTAAGCTGTCCACACGATTGAGGAGTCCCCATGCTTACCAAAGAAGAACTGCCTCCCTGCCCTGTTGCCACGTGTTTTCAGCTCTTTGGCAACAAGTGGAAAATCTATATCATCCAGCAGCTCATTGAGCAGCCCCTGGGCTTCAACGCGCTACATCGCTCTATTCCCGGCATCAGTCAAAAGGTGCTCTCGTCAAACCTAAAGGAAATGGATGCCGCGGGACTTATCACGCGCACCGTCATTCCCGAAACGCCCATCCGTACCGAATACGCGCTGAGCGAGCTGGGTCAAAGCCTTATGCCCATCATCGATTCTCTTGTGGAATGGGGCACCGACTACCAGCAGCTTGTGCGAAGCTCCTAGCAGCTACGGGCTTTTGCAAATTGAGCGCCGTGGGGCATACCGCTCCACGGCGCTTACCTTTTTGTGCCTTCTTTTGAAGAAGCGGTCCGGGTTGCACACTGCTGTCAAACACGCCCAACTCAATTGGACAGGAGGTCAGCCATGAATCAAGCCGAGCGTCGTATTTGGCTTATCAATGCATTGCTCAACGAGCGAGCGGACGGACGCGGCATTGCCGTTCCCGCCGGAGCCGGCGAGCAGCGTGATTTGCTCAGGGCCCTTATGAACGTGCGGTCGCCCGAAGCGCTCGCGACAGAGGTGCTCGATATCCAGGATGCCTACTTGCAGCGGCGGCTTGTTGAGCGCGGCGGCGCAACCGATGCCGGCACGCTTCCCTACTGCAATCGCATTGCCGTCTGGCGTGGCGACATCACGCTGCTTAAGGCCGACGCCATCGTCAACGCCGCCAACAGCCAAATGCTCGGCTGTTTTGTGCCGGGACACCACTGCATCGACAATGCCATCCACACATACGCCGGCATGCAGCTGCGCCTGACGTGCGCCAGCCTCATGTGTAAACAGGGGCATGAGGAACCGACCGCATGCGTCAAGGTCACGCCAGCCTTTAACCTGCCCAGCAGCCATATCTTCCACACCGTCGGTCCCATCGTGCCCAACCATAAGCCTGGCCCGCGCGAGGAACTGCTACTGCGCCGTTGCTACACCAGCTGCCTGGAAGAAGCGACGAGCCGAAAGCTCGACACGCTTGCCTTCTGCTGCATTTCGACGGGCGTCTTTGGCTATCCCCAACAAGCCGCCGCGCGCGTTGCCATCGATGCCGTTCGTCATCATCTAGACCATAACGACCCCAACCTTAAGGTGATCTTCAATGTTTTTCTCGCGTCTGACGAGTCAATCTACCGCGACCTTCTCCAAGCAGATCGCTAAGCTCCGAGCCGCACTCGATGCATCCGACGCCGTGATAATCGGCGCCGGCGCGGGTCTTTCCACCGCGGCTGGCTACGCCTACGCGGGAGAGCGCTTCGAGAAACTCTTTGGCGACTTCGCCGCACGCTACGGCTTTACCGACATGTACTCCGGAGGTTTCTACCCCTATGACTCGCTCGAGGAATACTGGGCGTTTTGGAGCCGCTATATTCTGTGCAACCGATACGACCCCGTACCGACACCGCTCTACGAACAACTCTTGGACATAGTGCATGGCCGCAACCACTTTGTGCTGACTACGAATGTGGACCATTGTTTCCAACGCGCTGGCTTTGACAAGCAGCGACTCTTTTACACGCAGGGAGACTACGGCCTGTTCCAGTGCAGCAAGCCCTGCTGTCAGGAGACCTGGGACAACGAAGAGCTCGTACGCCATATGGTCGCCGCCCAACAGGACCTGCGTATCCCGACTTCGCTTGTGCCCCATTGCCCCCACTGCGGTGCCCCGCTTACGATAAACCTGCGCGCCGACGATACGTTTGTGCAGGATAAGGGCTGGTACGCTGCAGCCGATCGCTACCAGGACTTTTTGCGCCGCCACAGCAATATGCGCGTTCTGTTCTTTGAGCTTGGCGTGGGCGGCAACACGCCCGTCATAATCAAGTACCCGTTTTGGCAGATGACGGCCAAAAACGAGCGCGCCGCATACGCATGCGTTAACCTTGGCGAGGCAGTCGCTCCGGCAGAAATCGCCGATCGCAGCATTCTGATCGACGCCAGCGCGGAGCGCGTGTTGAATGCACTTGCCGTCCAAGCCATCAGATAGCAGGGAGCAACATCGCCCTAAACGTGTACACCAGCATCCAAAAACGACATTTTTCGACATCTTTGGATGCTGGTGCACAACTTTTTGCATGAGCATCGCGCAGTGATCCGTTTTCCTCCGTCCCCTTCGGATCAATTAGCCGTGGAAGCGGGCTATGGGTGCAAGTGGCTGCTCGCGAAAGACGCGCTCGACGGCGGCGCGGTATTCGTCGACCTTCTTGGTCTTGCGCACGAGCTTGTGGACGGTGGCGGGATCGGCGAAAGCGCACTTGGCGTAGAACCACCACTCCTTCATGCGAAAGACCGCATTGCCGCCAATCTCGTCCGCATAGGCTGCAAACAGCGTGTCGTGGAAGCGCTGCAGCTCAGCAGCCGTTGCAGCAGGGCCGCCCTTGACCATGCGAGCGAGCGCGGGATTCGCGAGCAGGCCACGCCCCAACATCACATGGCGCGTGCCGGGATAGGCCTCCACCAGCGCGTCCATATCCTCAAGATCGAAAATGTCGCCGTTATAGGCCACGGGGAACGGCGCACGCTCCAGCGTCTCGCCATAAAACTCTTTGCGCGGCGAGCCCGTATAGCGGTCCTTCTGTACGCGCGGATGCACGATCAGCTCTGCCAGCGGCATGCGGCAATACAGATCGAGCACGCGCTCGTATTCGTCGTCACTCTCCAGCCCCAGCCTGGTCTTTACCGATACCGGCAACGGCGACCGCTCGCACACATCGCTCAAGAACACCTCGAGCTCGTCGAGATTACGCAAGAAACCCGAGCCCTTGCCCTTGGCAACAACCGTTCCCGAGGGACAACCCAGGTTGAGATTGACCTCGCGGTAGCCCATGTCGGCGAGCACCTGTGCCGCCCATACAAACTCGTCCGCATTCTTGGACATCAGCTGAGGCACTACGTTGAGCCCCTGGTTATTGGCAGGATCAATCTCCTTAAACGCCTTGCCGCCAAAGCGGTTTCCCACCCGCGGCGGCGGCAAAAACGGCGTGTAATAACAATCGAGCGCACCGAAGCACTCCGCATGCACGCGGCGGAACACATGCCCGGTAATCCCCTCCATAGGGGCCAGCGAAAGTTTCATCTACTCTTCTCTCATATCAACGAACGTGACAAAGGGGCTGTCCCTTTGTCACACTATTCGGAGCGCAGGGCCTCCACGGGGTCCTTTTTGGACGCGCTGCGGGCGGGCAGCAGGCCGGCGACCACCGTCAGCACCACCGAGATTGCGATGAGCACCAGCGCGTCCTGCACGGGCAGGCTCATCAAGTTGGGGACCTGCTTGTTCGCAAGTGCCCAGGCATTGACTGGGAAACTCACGAGCACCACCACGACGATGGCAAAGACGCCGGCGATGAGGCCTTCGATAAAGGTCTCGGCATTGAACACGTTGGCCACGTTGCGTTTCGACGCGCCGATCGCGCGCAAGATGCCGATCTCCTTTTTACGCTCCAGCACACTGATGTAGGTGATGATGCCAATCATGATAGAGCTCACCACCAGGCTAATGCTTACAAACGCGATGAGCACCAAGCTGATGGTGTTCACGATATCGGTCACCGAGCCCATGATGATGCCCATGTAGTCGGTGTACGAGATGGCTTGCTCATCGTGCCCAGCGGCTTTGACCTGCTTGTTATACGCATCGATATGGTCGAGCACGCGCTCCTTGGCCTCAAAGTCGCGCGGGAAGATCTTGACCGAGATGGGGTCTGCCTCGTCGGCATAGCCCAGCGTGGTCAGGTTGTTATCGTAGGTGAGCTGCGATGCCTTGGCGTAGCTCATCATGAGCGAGCTGAGGTCCTCGGCGTCCATGTTGAAGTGGATGGCACGGGCAAAGGCGCTCGCATCCACGTGCATGGCGCTCGCCAGATTGGCAAAAGCCGATGACATTTGCGTCGCCATTTGCCCCATGAGCCCCGCCGCGCCTGCTTTGAGCTGGGACGACACAGTCGTCGCAATCTGCTCGCTGATCGCCTTCATCACCTGGTCCATTGCCTGCTGCAAATAGGGTGCGAGCTGCTTTTGCACGTAGTCGGTCATCGCCTGCTGCAGCCGCTCAGCCAGCGCATCTCCGCCCAGCGCCTTGAGCTGCGCCAGGCATTGCTGCGCCGTGGCATCGTTCTCAAGATACGCCGAGAACGCAGCAGCGAGCTTCGATGCGTCCTTAAGGTCCTCGGGCGTCAGTGCCTTAAGCTGATCGGACTGCATAAAGCCCTCAAACAGCTGGTTGGCAAGCGCGCCCACCTGCTGCATCTGCTCGGGCGTGAGCTCCAAGCCATCGAAAACGCCCGAGAAATCGGGGGTCGGTGCCTTGGCCATGATGTCGCTGAAGTCGATGTCCTTGCCGACGCCCGAAAGATCGATGTCCAGACCCGACAAATCGATGCCCGAAAGATCCATGCCACCGGCCACGCCCGAGAGCGCAGACGCATCGAACGAGAACGTGCTCTTGAGCGCTGCCTCGTCAACGCTGAACATGCTGCTCAGGTCCATGCCCTGTTTGGCCTCGCCCTGCAGCTCGTCAAACGTTTTGCCGGTAAAGACATCCGTCTCGGGGTGAGCAAGCTGCTCCTGCACGATCTGTGAATCGGCCGCACGGTCCATAAGCTGGCGAGTCAGTGCATGCGTGTAGGCAATACCCGGAGTCAACGCACTCGCATTGGCAGTCTCGTTGGGTTGCACCACGCCAACGATACGCACATCGATGCCGTCGGCAACCCTGGCCGCCATAAAGTCGGAGTCACCAGACATATCGGTCCACATACCGGTCTCTTCGTTTTTGCGATACACATCGGCCGGCGACAACACCTTAAACGTCGTAGACAGCGCATCCTCGTAGGTAAAGTCGGCACCGGTCTGCGGCGTTTTGACCTCGCCATCGGCCGTCATGGCGCTGTTGACCAGGTCGTTAAGCTCATTGATATCCAGCGCGCCGATGCTGTAGAGCGTGTAGTCGCCCACCGTGCCACGGCTCGAAAGCACCATCACGGCCTCGTTGGCAGACGTAGGCCAATGACCGGCGATGACATCGTACTGACTGTCGAGCAGGCTCTGGTCGTCGATCATCTCGTTAAAGACCGAGCTTCCCATGGAATCCATGCTCGCCATCGCCGCCGAACTCGCGCCGCCGCTCATAGCCTCGGTCATCGCATTGGGCACCAGGCGCACGGGCTTCTCGTCTCCCTTGCCCGCGCGGTAGACAATCGGCGTCACGCCATAGTTGTACTGGATGGCATTGACCTCTTTATCGATACCATCGCCGCCGTCATCGAGCCACGCCTTAAAGCTTGTCATATCGTTGGATTTAACGCTCGCGAACATGTCCTTTACAGCTGTGACCACGGGAATCTTATCGGACTTCTTGACCGAATCGTCCTCACTGTCGGAAGCGCCGCCCGCGTCCTCACTATCCTCCGCGGCCCCCTGCCCGCCCATCATGGACGACAGGTCGTAATCCTGCTTGGAGATGGTAAGCGGATAGCTCGACAGCGTATCCTCCTCGACCTTTTTGATGTAGTTGTTCACACCGTTTGAGAGCGCCAGAATCGCCGCGATGCCGATAATGCCGATCGAGCCAGCAAAGGCCGTCATGGCCGTGCGGCCTTTCTTGGTCATGAGATTGCGTGCCGAAAGCCCCAAAGCCGTCACAAAGCTCATCGAGGTTTTGCGCGTGGGCTTGGCCACACGGCGCGTAGCCTCAGCGACATCGAAGGGATCGGAATCGTCGGTGATCTTGCCGTCCGCCAGGCTGACGATGCGCGTGGCGTAACGGTACGCCAGCTCAGGATTGTGCGTAACCATGATGACCAAGCGGTCGCGCGCGACATCCTTGAGCAAGTCCATGACCTGCACGGATGTCGTAGAGTCCAAGGCGCCGGTCGGCTCATCGGCCAGCACGATCTCGGGGTCGTTGATGAGGGCGCGAGCAATGGCCACGCGCTGCATCTGTCCGCCCGAAAGCTGGCTCGGGCGCTTGTTCACATGCTCGCCCAGACCGACTGCCTCAAGCGCCTCGCGCGCACGCTGTCGGCGCTCGGCATGCCCCACGCCCGTGAGCGTGAGCGCCAGCTCAACGTTTTCCAAGATAGTCTGATGCGGAATGAGGTTATAGCTCTGGAACACAAAGCCAATGCGGTTGTTGCGGTAGGCATCCCAATCGCGATCGCGGAAGTCCTTGGTCGAAATGCCATCGATGAGCAGGTCGCCGGAATCAAAATGGTCCAGCCCGCCGATAACGTTGAGCATCGTGGTTTTGCCCGAGCCCGAGGGGCCCAAAATGGCCACAAACTCGTTATCGCGAAACGCCAGGCTCACGTTATCGAGCGCCACCTGCGTAAACGACTGCGTGACATACCTTTTGCAAATATCTTTGAGCTCCAGCATGGACGGCAACCTCTCCCGCGCGAGCGCACTCGCCCGCTCTCCCCCGCCGTTCGTATTCGACGCGTTTGTCCTACTCTATTTCGTTTTTTAGTCCACGCCAGTGAGAAACGTCACAATCGTGCCAATTAACGTACGGAATATGACAAAGGAACCGTCCCTTTGTTTTGGTTTCCGAACACAAAGGGGCATCGACATAAGTCGATACCCCAAACAGAACGTATGGTATGTCCTAGCGACCATACCTAAAACGAATTGAGCCTATTCGTCCCAAGAAAGGTTCTTTCCGGTCTTTTTGGCAAGCAGCAAGAACAGACCGATGATGACGTTGCATGCGATGCAGAAGATGAAGACGCCCTGGAAAGAGCCGGCAAGCTCATAGACCTTCATCATAACGGGCATGCCGAAGGCGCCGACAATGTAGCCTACAGAGCAAATCAGCGCGAAGATGCGACCGAAATCGCGGGAGCCAAAGACGTCCATGACCAAAACGGTCAGGGCGGTGCCGGCGATGACGTACATGACGTCGTTCACGCCTGCTGCGAGGATGCTGAGCGTGGAGTTACCGCTACTCATCATAAGCATGACAAACGAGAGGATGGAAACGGCAAGCCAGCCCAGAATCGCCTTCGTGCTGCCGAACTTATCGCAGGTGGTGCCAACGATTGGGTTAAGGAACAGGTCGAAGAGCGATGCGGCAGAAACCATAAAGCCGCCCACCATGGGGTTAAAACCAACCTCGGAAGCATACGTCGGGAAGAGCTGGTTCATGCAGCAAGTGAGCTGAACGAGGCAGAGGAAGCCGATGCAGAAGAAGAAGGCAGGCGACTTAATGGCGCGCGCATAGCTAACGCCACGCGCGCTATCCTCGGTCGTCTCCTCGGTCTCGGCGACCGTCTCGCCCTCGACGTAGCCATAGGGCAGCATGCCCTTGTCCTGAGGCTTATAGCGGATAATCAGGACGGAAGCGGGGAGAATGAGCACGGCGGAGACGCCAGCGAGCACCAGATAACCAGTCCTCCAGCCAGCGGCCTCGATGACAGAGGTGATGACGGGGCTCATGATGAGCATGTAAATCGAGTTCACTGCCCAAGCGAGACCAATTGCCAGGCCACCAGATTTTTTGAACCACTGGTCAATAACGTCGGACATGGCGACGCCGGTGGTGAAGGCGAAGCAAATGCCAATCAGGGCGCCAGCGGCGATGAACATCCAAACTTCGGTGTAGAAAGCCATGCCTGCGCCGGCGGCGAGCAGAATAAGCTCGACGACGGGGAGCCAAACCTTGCCAACAACCTTGGGGATGAGTTTTCCGACAAACGGAAGCGCCGCCGCAAGACCGATGAGCGTCGCGGTGAAGTAATACGAGAAAATGGAGTAGTCAAACCCGAACTCCTCGCACACGGGCGCGACGAAAGAACCGGCGATTACGCTATAGGATCCGGTCGTACCAGCAGACATGAGGCCAAGCGCGATTACGAGAACCCATGCGTAGACCTTGCTGCTCTTTAGCTTTGCATTTTCCATTGATACAACTCCTAGAGACCCAGAAGGGCACACATAACGGCCTTGATGGTGTGCTGACGGTTCTCTGCCTCACGGAAGATGACCGAAGCGTTGGCCTCAAAGCACTCGTCGGCAATCTCGAAACCCTCGGTGATGATCTCGCGATGAAGGTCGTTCTTGCACTGGTCGAGGAGCATCTTGCCAACACGGTGATCTGCGTTGTGGACAGAAGGAAGCTCATGCATGCAGAAGATGTCGGGATTGTTGGTGCGCTTGCACAGCTCGCTGGTGACGCGATAGGGGTACAGAGACTCGGCATCGCCCAGCCAGGAGTTGTAGTCGTCGGGATCCAGAACCTCTTCGCCGCACTCGGGGTTGATGTAGCGCCACTCCTCGGTAACGATAACGTCAACGCCATCCAGGGCATCGAGGTCAGAGGTGATGGTAAAGGTCCTATTGGGAGCGTACTTGGCGTAGCAGGCCTCCACCTCTTCGATCATTTCCTTGCACATCTGATGACGGAGGTCGTCGGGGCCGATGGCGAGGAAGTCCATGTCGAGCATAGCGCACAGACGGCCATACCACACCGGGGCGCCGGCGCAGTTGCCAACGAAAGCCATCTTCTTGCCGCGGCTCGTACGCAGACCGCCCCATTGCTCTTCCATCGTAAGAGCGTCAGCGAGCATCTGAGTCGGGTGATCGCCGAGAGTAAGGGCATTGATGACCGGGATGTCAACCAGGTCGGCGACGTCATAGAGGAACTGCTCGTCCTTCTGTGCGCGGTAGACGATGAGATCATACATGCCGTTAAAGACGCGCATGGCATCCTTGACGGTCTCGCAGTCACCCATGTGGGAGTTGGTCAGATAAGTGAAGCCCATGCCCAAATCGTTGCAGGAGGTCTCGAATGCGCAACGAGTACGGGTCGAGCCCCACTCAAAGTTGGCGAGGACGTTTTTGCCGGGGAAGTAGCGCTGGTCGACACCAGACTTCTTCTGAGCCTTAAGGTTCCAGGCAAGATCGATGAGATAGCGGAAATCCTCGGAGGAGAGATCATGGATGTTGATGTAGTCGCGACCGCGGAGGCTGTTGTTCATGCCTATTTCCTTTCGAATTATTATCAAAAAATTATTGCTGAATGTGTCCCCGGGGGAAACACGGATATCCCTCGGGGAGCGGTACATGCGGCGCCTAAGCCAAAGAGCGCAGGCCTAAGGCTCACTAACGACTGGCCGCCACGTCCTTAGTCCAGCAGTGCACGCCGCCGCCGGACAGGTTAAGCGCGAGGGAATCAATCATGATGACCTTGCGATCGGGGAAGCAGCCCTCAAGAACCGCCTTGGCCTGCTCGTCCTTCTCTTTCACGACCTCGCTCATGCCCTCGTGGTAATAACGCTGGCCAAGAACGACGCCGTTGCAGATCAGGAAGTTGCAGTAGCTCGCTGCGGCGTAGAAGTGGACGGGGCCCTCGGGCCAGGGGGTGCCATCCATAAACTTGCCGCCCATTTCGTCGATGAAGCCCTTATAGAGCTCGTAATCCTCATCGCCAGGGGCGATAACGACTTCAATCGGCTCGGCAGTGGGCATACGAACGATCTCGAAGGGCTTGCCCTCCCAGTCCGTTTCGTTGCTCAGGATCTCGTAGGCCGCCTCAATGCGGCGACGAGACTCTGCGCCAGCCTTGCTCGAGGCTGCCTCTTCATCGGACACCTCGGCAAGAAGAATCTTGTTCGGAGTGATAAAGCGACACATCTCATCAATGTGAGCTGCAAAGCTCATGCCAAAGACGGGAGTTCCGTCTTCCTTCTCGTCGAGGATGCCCAGTCGATAGTCGTCGTCCTCGAGCATAGGCTGCGGAAGCCAGATAACCTTGTTGAGGTTGTAGATGCGCTTATACTCGGCCTCTACTTCCTCTTTCGTGAACTCGGGATTACGCTTGCGGCATTCCGTGTCCTCGATGGCGATCAGAGTGCCGTGACCGTCAAACTCGCGGTCGCCGCCCTCCGAAACCATTTCGGAATTGACGATATCGAAGCAACCGAGCGCAACCGCCATGTGAACGGCTGCCTTACGTGCGGACTGACACTCCGGGGAGTTCTTGTCCCACACGCCGTAATAGGTCCAAGCGGGGTTGACCATATAAGAATGGCCTTTGTCGTCGACCATGATGCTGGGGCCGTTGTCGCGGACATAGAAGTTGGAGTCTTCGAACTGCGTGATCTCGATGCGATCGAGATCAACCCCCTCCTCCTTCAGGCGTGAGCAAGCCTCCTCATAGGAGCCGGGGGTGCCGCAATTGAGGTTGACCGTAACGTCGCCATACTCGAGCAGAGCCTTGATCACGTCAACGCAGGGCTGGCGGTTATCGTAGCCCTCTGCACGGATGTAATCGGGAAGCCATGTCACATAGACGTTGGAGCGCTTCTCGAACTCGCCCGGCATACGATAGTTCTCGTACATGGTTGGTCCTTCCGTCGGGTTTCCCGCGATGCTGTCCGGCCGCGACAATAGCGGGGTTTCACCTGCTATAGTACTACTATACCTACCGTTCGGTAGATAGTTTTGAATAATTGCCATTCGCCTACCGATACGTACCGTTCACCGTTTATAGTGAACTTGTTTGGACACAGATAGATATCGCATTGCCATCCTTAATCGCGCTGGCAATGACGAAACGACTTGCAATGGGGAAGTGCATCGTGAGCACAAAAGATAAGATTTTGGACGCCATGTATGATCTTGTGGCAGAGGTCGGTTATGACAAGGCGTCTATCGGAAAGATTTGCGATTGCGTTGGAATATCCAAGCCATCGGTGTACTACTACTTCCCTTCTAAGGAAGAGATTTTCACCACACTCCTAGACAGCATGTTTCCGTCTATCGATTATCAGCGCGACTATTCGCTCATTGTCGATCGAGATGGATTTAAAGCCGCGCTTATTGAGCTTGGGAATTCAGTTATAGGTGGCTATCGAAGCGATGAAAAGCGCCGCCGTGTGCTGGCTGAGGTTAGTATTCAGGCAAATCGTATTCCCGCAGTTCAAGAACGTCAGGCGACAGCAACCAATCGAACTATGGGCGCGCTAAAAGACATCCTTCTCCATGGCGTGGAGATTGGCGCGTTTTCCGATAGTACCGACGCGATGCTGTACGCGCAAATTCTTTATACCGTTCTTGAGGGAGCGAGCAATACGGTCGCTCAAGATGAGGACATTGACGAAAAGGCGGTTTGGGCGGGAATAGTCGAGCTTATGTTCAAATAGCTCGCTCAGGCCGAATCGTTCGCCGGCATCCATGAAGCCCGCGAACAACCTTCAAAACGAAAACAGGGGCCGGCTCCAGTCTATGCTTGGAGCCGGCCCCTGTTGCATGGCAACTGTGCCGATATGAGTCGACGCTTGTTACTTCTCAGCATCCTTATTGAGGGAACCGGAAATGATGGCGAACGCCGCAATCATAAGGTTGCAGACGATGCAGAAGATGAACACTCCCCGGAAAGACCCTGCCATGCCGTAAACCTTCATCATGACCGGCATTCCAAAAGCGCCAACGACATATCCTGCCGAGCAAACAACCGAGTAGATCCTTCCGAAGTCTTTCGATCCAAAGAGCGAGAGGAGCAGCATGGGCATCGCTGTTCCAACGATGGCGAACATGACATCATTTACGCCGGCGGCGAAAATGGAAACGGTCTCATTGCCCCCACCAACAATGAGAAGCAAGAACGAAAGGATGCTGACTGCTGTCCACGCGACCGTTGCTTTGATGGCGCCGAGCTTGTCGCATGTCTTACCTACAAAAGGATTGAGGAAGATATCGGAAAGCGAAGCCGCCGAAACCATCAGACTTCCTACGATGGGATTGAAGCCAACCTCACTTGCGTAGGTTGGGAACAGCTGGTTCATACAGCAGGTGAGCTGTGCCACGCAAAGCAGGAGGGCACATAGAATAAAAGATGGGGTTTTTACGGCATCACGGAGGGTCATGCCGGTGAGGGCGTCTTCCTGCTTATCAGCGCTGTGGCCTTCATGGGTTTCGGAGACGGTCTCTCCGTACGGAAGCATGTTGCGGTCGGAGGGCTTAAGACGAATGATAAATGCGCTGGCAGGCAGAATCATGACTGCAGAAACGACTGCAAGCACGATGTAGCCCATACGCCATCCTTGCTGCTCGATGACCAGCGTGATAACAGGACTCAATAGCAGCGTGCAGAGGGAATTGATGCCCCAGGCTAGGCCGATAGCAAGACCGGATGATTTGCTGAACCATTGGTCGATGACATCGGACATGCAGACGCCCGTTGTAAACGAAAAGCAGATGCCAATCACAGCGGCGGAGGCGATGAACATCCAGACTTCGGTGTAGAACGCCATTGCGGCGCCGGCGGCAATAAGGATGAGCTCAACGCAGATATGCCAGGGTTTACCGATTACTTTTGGAATGAAGCGACTTAAAAGCGGAAGCCCGAGCGCAAGGCCAAGAAGAATTGCAGTGAAATAGAAAGAGAAAGAAGTGTAGTCGAAGCCGAGGTCTTCACATACCGGAGCAACGAATGAGCCGGCAATGATGCTGTATGTGCCGGTTGTTCCGGCGGACATTAAACCGAGCGCGATAACGACTATCCAAGCAAATGCGCCGCTCTCGCGGGGGCGGTCCTTTTCGGTTGATGCGATCTGAGCCATAGCTACTCCGTTTCTATCGGCAGTGCAACCTATATGCCTACCGATAGGTATATAAACCAAAGGACGCCGCGTCAAGCATTGAGCGGGGGAAGGTCACTTAATTCGCCAAACGGTAGCCCGAGCATATGATTCGTGTTGGTGGGTATTGGTTGAATTGAACCAACATTTCCGACAACGGTTTCTAATTGCCGGGGCAATCCCCGGTTGCGGCACTGTGGAGAAGGCGCCCGATGCCGGCAGGCCCATCCACCCGCTCTCCCCCGCCGTTCGTATTCGACGCGTTTGTCCTACTCTATTCCCATTTTCTGCCGACACCAGTGAGGAATGTAACGAACCGCGCCAAAAAGCGAACGGGACGGCACGCCATGCAGCGCACCGTCCCGCACACAACATCGACAATGTGACAAAGGGACTGTCCTTTGTCACATTCGTGTACTAAGCCTTTATTGCTCGCTATTCGCAATCGCCTGGTCGATAAGCTTGTCGAGCGCTGCGCGCTGCTCGGTGGAGCTGATGGCACCCACGATGGGCTCCCCTACGATGTTGCCGTTCTGGTCGATAACGTAGGTTGTCGGGAACGAGAACAAATTTGACGTAAACTTACCGGCCTCGCTATCCGACTTGAACCAGATGTTCTTATATGTCACGCCCTTCTTGCTCAGCACGTCCTTGGCATCTGCAATCTCGCCCTTGTTGCCATCGAGCGTAAAGGAATTGACGCCCACGACCTGGCCGCCCTTCTTGGCAAGCTCCTTATTCAGGTCCTCAAGGTCGCCCAACTCACCCACGCACGGCTTGCAAGTAGTGAACCAGAAGTTCATGACGGTGACCTTGTTCTTAGAGAACAGCTCGTCGCTGTTCACGTCGTTGCCATCTAGGTCCTTGCCCGTAAAGCTGGGGAACTTCGTCGCCTCGCTCGAAGCATTGGCACCAGCCGTCATGCCAGCGGTCGAAGCGCCAACGCTCTCGCCTGCACTCGGCGTGCTTCCACAGCCGGGGAACTCCTTTTCCAGGCTCTCGAGCTTGTCCTCGATCTCCTTGATCTGCTGTGCACCGGCCTTGAGTGTCTTAAGCTCATCCGCCGTAAACTCATCCTTGGCGCCGTCGATGGTCTTGAGCAGAAAATCGCCGTAATTGCTGCCGTCCTCAATCATTGTCGACTCTTTATTTGCCGCATTGAATACCTTTTCCCACAGCGCATTATCACTCGAAAGGATATCGTTCTCCTTCTGCATGAGCTTCGCATACAGCTCGGCAGCCTCGTCGGCGTTGGCCGGCTCTTGCGCAATGAGCTCCGCGATCTTTGGATCGGAGCCCGTAGATTCGCTCGCGTTGCCGCCGGGCGCCGAACACGCCACTAGACACAAGGCCAGCACCGGCACCATAAACAGGGCCGCAATCTTAGAAAGCTTCATGGTCATTCCTCCGTTTTGTCGAAGCTTGTTTTACTTTTTATCGGCGGTCAGAGGGAGCTTTTCTGCCGACACATCCAGGCCGTAGCGATAGCTGATGGCATCGACGGGACAGGCCCCGATGCATTTTCCACACCGGATACATTCGGCATGATTGGGTGCGCGGGTCACATCGACGTCCATCTGACAAACCTTTGAACACTTGCCGCACGAAATGCATTTGCATGCTTCGACCCGAATCCCCAGTAGGGACACCTTATTCATGAGCGCATAGAATGCGCCGAGCGGACAAATCCATTTGCAAAAGGGGCGATAGAACAAAACGCTCAGCACCACCACGGCAATGAGAACGACAAGTTTCCAGGTAAAGAGCTGCCCCAGCGCAGATCGAATGCCGGCGTTGGCAATGGCCAGCGGAATGGCGCCCTCGAGCACGCCCTGCGGACAGACGTATTTGCAAAAGAACGGATCGCCCATCCCCACATCGTTGACCACCAGCACAGGCAGCAATACCACAGCAAATAGCAGCACAACGTATTTGATATACGTAAGCGCCTTGAGCCTTTTTGTCGAAAGCTTTTTGCCGGGAATCTTGTGAAGCAGCTCCTGCAGCCAGCCAAACGGGCACAAAAACCCGCATACAAAGCGTCCCAGCAGCACGCCGAGCAAAATGAGCGTACCGGTAACGTAGTAGGAGAAGTTGAACTTAGATGAACCCACCACCGACTGGAACGACCCAATGGGGCACGCACCCGTCGCCGCAGGGCACGAATAGCAGTTAAGCCCAGGTACGCAGACTGTTTTTCCCGCACCCTGATAGATGCTGCCTTTGGCAAAGTTTGGCAGGTGAATGTTGGTGACGAGCGTCGCCGCCGCCTGAATGAATCCGCGAAATCGGGCCAAAACATGCGACGCAGTGTTTTCTCTTTTATCCAATTCCGATACACTCCAAGCACAGCCTAATCGCTTTGGCCAGCACGGCATCCGCCTCGCCACGCATAACGCCAAAGCACACCATGGCAATTCCGACGATCAACAAAGCGACCTGTACCACGGGTTTTACCGCTTTGAACAACCTAACCACTCCTTTCGTTACGCGACCATTGGACCATATCGATCATAAAATCCGTGTTAAGCGCGATTTGGAATGTGCAAGGAGCCTGTTATGCATATTTTGATCGTCGAAGACGAGCGGGCACTGTGCGACACAATCGCACGCAGCTTGCGAAACCTGGCATACAGCGTCGACTGCTGCCATGATGGACGGGAGGCGCTCGACCTGCTGGGCGTCGAAGCCTTTGACCTCGTGGTACTCGACCTCAACCTTCCCCGTATCGACGGCATGACCGTGCTCAGGGAACTTAGGAAAACCGACCGCGAGACCAAGGTACTGATTCTGTCCGCGCGTGGCGAAGTATCCGATAAAGTCGCTGGACTCGATGCCGGCGCCAACGATTACCTCACCAAGCCGTTTCATCTGGACGAGCTTGCGGCAAGGATCCGCAGCCTTACCCTCAGGCGTTTCGCACAAAGCGACATAGTATTAACCTGCGGAAAGCTCTGCTTTGACACCAAGGCGCGCATCGCTTCCGTGGACAGTGAGGCTCTATCTCTTACACGCAAGGAAACGGGAATCCTGGAATACCTGATGCTTAATCAGGGGCGGCCGGTAAGCCAAGAGGAGCTTATCGAACACGTCTGGGATAGCACCGTGAACAGCTTTAGCAACGCAACCCGCGTTCACATCTCGTCGCTCCGAAAAAAGTTGCGCAGCGCTTTGGGATACGACCCGATTCGCAATCGGATTGGAGAGGGCTACGTTATGGAGGATGGCGAATGAAAAGGCTTTCGCTGCAATGGCGCATAACGATCATGACAGCACTGCTAACGTGTGCGGCGTGCGTGCTAACGAACTGCTTGGTCGGCTATACGGGCATGCGCTACATGGATGCCATCGGCAGCGACATCTCGGCCTTTAACGCTGGCGGTGTGGATTCGCCCCAGGCGTTTGACCCAACAAAAACAGCCCTCGATGACGAGGTCACGATCGTTGTAAACGACGCACAGGAATCTTTTGGCACGACAACCTGGTGCATCACGGCTGGAGTCACGCTACTTGGCGGCGTACTGGCATACTTTGTGAGCGGCCGCGCGCTCAAGCCGCTACGGGCTTTTGCCGCCCAGGTAGAGCGCGTGCAGCCTGACAACCTAAGCGAAATCAGACTCAGCGAAGATGTGCCCGCCGAGCTACAACGATGCAGTGCCTCTTTCAACGACATGATCGCCCGTCTTGGCGAAGGGTTCTCTGCACAGCGTCAGTTTACCGGCAACGCCGCACACGAGCTGCGCACCCCGCTCGCCCTTATGCAAGCGCAGATTGAACTGTTTGTCTCCGAGCACCCCACATCGCAACCTCAAACAGCCGAGCTACTCGGCCTGCTACAAGAACAAACCGAGCGGATGTCGCGAATGACCAAGGTGCTGCTTGAGATGAGTGAGCTCCGCAGCGTTCCCTGCGAGGACGATGTTGAACTTGGCCCCCTGTCCGAAGAAGTCCTCACCGACCTCACTCCGCTTGCCGAGCATAAAGACATCGCCCTCAATTGCAGTGGAGGCGCTTTGATAATCGGAAGCGACACGCTCCTCTATCGGCTGGTGTTTAACCTGGTCGAAAATGCCATCCGTTACAGCCGCTCCGGCTCGACTGTCAACGTCTCCATCAGCGACAGCGACAGCCACGTACTCCTGCGAGTCAAAGATGAGGGCTCGGGAATACCCAAGCAGTACCGAGAGAGCATCTTCCAGCCGTTCTTTCGTCTAGACAAATCCCGCAGCAGGGCATACGGCGGCGCAGGACTCGGGCTAGCGCTTGTTTGGGAGATTGCAGCGCTTCACGGTGGCACGGTAGAGGTCGAAGCAAGTTCCGAGAACGGAACCGTGATGCTCGTGACCCTCTCAAAGGGGGCCACCACGTGATCCGACTGTCCAGGGGTCCCACTCGGCATTGTGAAACGCGTCCCAAAACTTGGACATGAGAAATGGGAGGCAGTTCGCATCTATGCCGAGGACGAAGTCCTGGCGGGGATTCAGGATGCGCAGAGGAAGCTTACGGCAGAAAACCCCGACAGAGTCGTGACCGTCGGCGGCAACCGTATGGTGTCGCTTGCCCTCTTCGATTACCTGCACGGGAAATACGAGAACGTTGGAATCGTCTGGATCTATGCGCATCCGGATGTATCCACGCTGAATGATGGCTACCCCAACGCTCACGCCATGGTACTTGGCAGCCTTTTGGGAGAAAGTCATCCTGGTCTTCGGCGGCGAATAACGCGAATGTCCGCAGGCAGACTCCAACCTGTGCGCGGAGAAGCTGGGCGACGCAAACAAGATTCCTCGATTCGAGCATGGAGATAAATCCGTCTATCAGTCTCATCGCATACTCAGAGGAGGATGCCAGATATAGATCCCATTGGGTAAAGTCGCCGTTCATGAAGGGAATCACTGCATTGCGCTCGGCGACTCTCAAGGCACTCAGGCTTTGTTCTATTTTCTCAGCTTCTTGTTTGAACTGTTCGCTATCCAAAATGCCCCAAATGCCGGCTTCTCAACAAATCAAAAAACAAGAGAGACAGAGATTGGGTTCATGCTCCACTGAACCCGCGCTTCCAGTCGAGGTACTCCTCCAAAAGTTCGACAAACGTCTAATAATACGACATCCGCCGAACAGTCGGGGGTACATACCACTACAGAAGGCCCACGGAACGGGGGGCGAGATGGTTGGCGACGGGTTCAAGGCACTCTCCGGCCCCACGCGCCGCCAGGGGGGGGGCGTCGGGAGGGAGGCCGTAATGGGTGAGAAGGGCGAGCGGCCGGAGCGGGTGTTCCCCGGCAGGACAGACCCGTGGTTCATAGCGGCCATGGTGATTGTGGCGGGCGGTTTATCCGCGGCGTGTATCGCGTGTTTCCTGAGCTCGAGTCCCGCGCTCCTATGGGGCTGGCTCGCGCTGCTGCCCATCCCGGCCCTCGTGGCCCTGGCTGCCCTTCCCGTCCGCAGCAATCGCCTCGAACTCTACGGCGACCGCCTCGTCGTCGTGTACGCTGGGACGCGTTCGGTGATACCCTACGCCCACGTGCGGGGCGTCCGGCGCACCAGGACGCTCTGGGCGGGGACGGCCAACTCGCTCGACCGCGTCTACATCGAAGCGCCCTACGACGGCGACGCCATCGTCTCGGTCAGAGACAACGACGCCCTCGTGGCGGAGCTGGGGCGCAGGTGCGGCCTTGGGCCCGACGCCTGACGCCCCGAAAGGAGGAGAGGATGGACGTCCCGCACTGGCCCTACTGGAGGAAGTATTCCCTCGGCGGCACGCAGGTCTGGTACGCGGACTGGGGCGACTGCCCCTTCGACACTGGGCTACATGAGCCCAGTTGAGTTCAGGAACGCAGGGCTGTCCCTGTAAAAATTGTTTAAGCAACCGTTGCAAATCCACTCTCCCGCGCGGAGAGCCCCGGGTAGGCCGAGCTGGGGCTGGCGGTGCCAGTGACGATACGGATGAGCGTGGACTTCCCGGCGCCGTTCTCGCCGATAAGCCCGTAGACGCGCCCCGCCTCGAGGGCGAGGTCGATGGGGCCGAGGACGGTCCTCCCGCGGTACGCCTTCGTGGCCCCGTGAAGGCGGAAGGGCGTGGCTGTGGGCGGCGCGTTCCTTTCTCCTCGTACTTTTTTAGGCATGCGTCACGCCCCCCGCGCGGCGCTGAGAGCGAATCGGCGCAGGCTTGGGGCCAGTTGCGTAGAGGTTGAGGTTCGGGTTTCGCCGACTTACGCAGCTTGGCGGGTAGAGCGCCCGGGCTCGCTGCGCCTAGGGCGCGGCGGGATCCGCGACGTCGGAGGTGTCGATCTCGCCCAGATTGGCGAGCTGGCTGATGAACGGGATACTCTCGTATTCGTCCACCTCGACGCCGCCGAGCACGATGGTGCTGTCGCGCGTGTCGATTTGGGTTGTGAACACGGCCGGGTCGAAACCCGAAGCGATAAAGCCAATGCCCGCGAGGACAACGCCCGCGGCAACGAGCCCGCCCGCCACGGCGAGGTAGATCTTCTTCGCGCTGGTCATGGTACTCGCTCCTTTCTACGCCGCAAGATGCGCGGCAGCGCCGCCCTTCTCGCCCTTACCCTTCCAGAAGGGCGAGGCGGCCTTCCTCGCCCAGAGCGCCGAGAGGCGCGCAATTTGTTTTGAGGCGGCCCAAGCGCCAGCACCAACGAAGAGCGCCACGCCGACGAGGCCGAGCCCCACGCCCGCCGAGGCGAGGGCGTACGGGAAGTGGCCGATGGTGACGCCGCTTACGGCAAGCAGGAGCCCAACTACGCCCGCGCCCCCGAGTGCCGCCGCGACGATCCACACGCAGAGCGCCAGCACCCAGATGCAGATATAGACCGTGACGGCCACGGCGGCGAAGGCGGCGAGCAGCGGCACCCACACCGGGGAGCCCACGATGGTCAGCACCCACAGCAGCGCGGTGCTGCGCCGGCGCGTCCTCGCGATCGCGCGCGGCACGGCGGGCAGGTCGTCGAGCGTGGCCTCCGCCACCTCGCCGGGCGCGCCCATGGCGGCCACGGCCTCCTCCTCGCTCATATCGTCCTCCATGCGGTCGGCGATGGCCTCCGCGTAGAACGCCTTGGTCTCCTCCACCTGCTCGGCCGGCAGGCAGGCGAGCAGCTCGCCCAACCGGCCCAGAAACTCATCGCGCGTCATGGTGCGCCCCCTCAACGTATGCGTAAATCTCCCGTACGGACGGCCACTCGGCCAGGAACTCCTCGATGCGCGCACGCCCATCGTCCGTGATGCGGTAGTACCGGCGCAGCCGCCCGTTGTGCTCGGCGGAGCGCGCCGTGATGCACCCGGCCTTCTCCAGGCGCTTGAGCAGCGGGTAGAGCGTCGACTCCGTGAGCCCCATGCTCGTCGGCACGTCCTTCACGATCTGGTAGCCGTAGGACTCCTCGCCGGAAATGGCCGCGAGCACGCAGGCCTCCAGGAAGCCGCGCTTCATCTGGGCCTCCATCCGCACACCTCCTCTCGTCATATACTGTGCTATACACACTATACGATGCAAGGTATTAGGCGTCAACTACCATCGTGAAGATTCTCCGATCCCCGCGCGCTGCGAACGTGATGTCGCGGGGCGGTTGGCATTATGCATGAAACATCAAGTAACGCTCTTTTGATCCACTTCCACTCGGCCCCATTCGCCTTGTACAGCACCCCCTTCGACCTCGGGTTCAAGAGAGCCGCTAGTCTTCCTTTATACGTTCGGCATAATCGCAGGCGATACCCACAAATTCCAGTTCCGAGCAACAGGAGTACAATTGCTGCTATTGTTGCCAGCTGTTGGGAGATGGAAGATGGACTGCGATGGCTACCCATGCGTTCCCATGCCGTTGATGTGCACCGCCTTTGTGCCGGGGCAGATTGACGCTGCGGTTGCAGACATTTCCGACCTCGATTCGCGCACCATTGCCACGGCAGAAGCGCTGTACTTTCGCGGACAGGCCACCCTCGCTGCCAAGACGGCGCGCCCCTATCTTGACGCCACCGATCCCGCACTGCGCTATTCCGCATGCTTTATCTGCGGATACGCCAGCCTGTCGCTCAACCGTATCGCCGACGCCCGCCGGTGCCTTGCTGGCATCCTCGATACGCCGGCTGACGAGGAATCGCCCGCCGTCCACGCCACGCATATCCTGTTCGCCTCGGCCGCGAGCGTCCTGCTGCACTTGCCTTCCCCGTATTCCGCCGAAGAGTTTTATCCACTTGCGGCGCATCTGCCCGAAGGCCTGCGCCTGTTCGCCAGCTACGTGATGGCGCACGCCTTGTATCTGCGCGGCGAATACGGACGCAGCCTGGGCATGGCGGAAAACGCCCTGATCATGAAACAGGGAAGTTATCCCATTTCGGAGCTGTTCCTGCACTTGGCAGCTTCCATGGCATGCATGAGCCTCAAGGACATCGACACCGCAAAGGCACACTTCGGAACCGCTTGGAACATTGCGCGTCCCGACGGCCTTATCGAGCTCATCGGCGAGCACCACGGCCTATTACAGGGGCTTATCGAGGCGTGCCTAAAAACGCAATACCCTGACGACTTCGCGCGCATCATCGAGATTACGTATCGATTCAGCTACGGCTGGCGGCGCATCCACAACCCCGATTCGGGCGAGGACGTCGCCGACGATCTAACGACCACGGAATTCACCATGGCCATGCTCGCCTGTCGTGGGTGGACCAACGCCGAAATCGCACGCCATATGGGAGTATCGTCGGGCACCGTCAAAAACCGCCTATCCGGCGTATACGCAAAGCTTGGCATCGGCACGCGCACCGAACTGGTCGCGCATATGTTGCGTTAGCGACCGGACTGCCAAGCGCATCGAACGCATTCCGGAACCCGGCGCTTCGCTCGATCAATTTGGACATTTTGACCCTTGAACGGCACTACCGCTACGGGGCGCCTTCTCGCAAAATTGGATTATTTCCACCGATACTTGCGGGATGGGAGCCCAAGATGCTTGATCGCCGTTCGTTACTTGTTGCCGGAGCGTCCTCGTTAGCGAGCATTATGTTGCCGCGCGTGCCGGGAAGCGCAAACGCCTTCATATTGCCGTTCGCGCCCACCGAAGCCTATGCCGACGAAAAAGACCCCTTCAGGGTGCTCGTTCTCTCGCGCACCATGTTCGGTGTGGTCGTGGTCGACGTCGCCAACAAGAATACGCCCATCATGGGTGCCCAGGTCACGCTCGCGTCGCGTTATGCCGCGGGCAAGCAGCTCACCGCCACGACCGACGACGAGGGCACGGCCATCTTTGAGGTCGCTCCGCTTTCGGAAGGCTACGTGGACGAGGCGACGCTTCTCGACGCGTACGACTTTAACGGCGGCATCTCCATTAGCATGGTGGGCTACCGTGATGTCGAGATTCCCCTTGCGCGTATCCAGGGCGGCACCGCCATAACCGCGCCCACGCGTCCGCTTTCCGACGGCGAGCCGTACTTCCGCCAGCTCACGTTCGACGAATGGGACATCCAGTACGCTGAAGCCACGTTCATGGCATTGCCGAAGGACGACACGGCAAACGACCAGCCCAACACGCACGCCTTTACCGTGCAGGCACATCTGCCACAGGGTGGACAGGCAACGCTGCGCATCAACAAAGTGACGCCTGCCGCGGGCAGCTCACCCGAAACCGTCACGCAGATTGGCCAAGTCAAGGCCAGCGCATCGGGCGCGGATAATCTGGCGACGTTCACGCTCGAAGACACGTTCCTCGATGCAGCTTCGGGCCTTCTGGAGGAAGGATGCAAGTTGCGCTTTGTCCTCGACTACCAGGGCAAGACCTACACGCTCTCCTCCCCCATGGCCGTTGTCACCGCGCCGGCCGCAAAGGCGGAATCGGGCTCGACCACTATCGTCCCCACTACCATGGACCAAGAGGTCACTCCGTTTGATTTCCCAGCGGCGTTTCCCGGCATCGGCGGCAATAAGTTCACGTGCTGGATGCCTTCGTTCCCCATTTTGTTCGATTTCTCGTTTGCTGGATACGTGCTGTTTGGCGGAGGATACAAACCAGCCAGCTATATGAACGATTCGGGCAACCCTGATCCGGAATACTGGAAGAAATCGCCGCGTGAGTCGGGTGCCAAGCAGGCAAACCGCTACCTCGACGAGATGGAGGGGAAGTGGAATCAGTACAAGAGGATGAGCGCCGGTTCGGGCACCGATCCAAGAAACACCAAGCTCCTTCGCCACCATTGCACGCCGCTGTTCACGATGGATATCGCCACACAGCTGTACGGCTCACTCGCCTACGATTGGGTGGGCAAAACCTGGGGTGACAACAACGACCCCGCATACGGCAATATTAAGGCCCTCTTCCAGGTAAGAACCGACCTCAACTGGACCGAGCAGTTCACCTTAGGACCGGTGCCCTTTTTCCTGAACGTCAACCCCTGGGTGCTGGCGAAGCTGGCGCTCGCCGTGGGTGCCCACACGCACGGCAGCGGCGCAGCGTTTTTCAAGAACATTTCGCTCGACTATTCCAACACGTCGGGCTCGTTCACCATCCAGATCGGACTTGCCGTCACCTTTGGAGCCGGCGTTGCGGGCGTCGCATCGTCCGCCGTGCGCGGTGCCGCATCCCTCACGCTGTTCATTGGCTACGAGAAGGCGGATGGCCACCAGCTTCCGCGACTGCGCGTGGGCGCAGACGTCGACGTCGACGTGATGCTCCAGTTTGTCATGTTCAAGTGGACCACCAAGGCCTGGTCGGGGTCGTGGCCCACGCTCCTCGATTCGTGGAATATGTCGGTCAACAACGGCAACCAGTATGTGCGCCAGCATTCTGAGCTGGCACTGGGCGGAGACACGCCATATACGCTGGATGCCTGCTTTGGCGCGACCGGCAATGCCGAGTCGGGCGGCGTGCCGAAGTTTATCGCGTCGGCCACCATCGTCACCAATGCCGAGCTGCTCGCATGCGCCGAAGTTGCAGCCACCGCCGCAAACGTCGCGCCGGCCGTGCGCGATTGGGAGCAAGCGGTCACGCGTATTGAGCTCGACGCGGATGCAGAGAGCGATGACACGGGGCAGGTCGAGCATTTCGTCCACGCTCTGATGGAGAATGACGAAAACGCCGCGCCGATGTATAAGTACACCTATATCAGGCAGGCGACGAATGCCGTTGCGGACCCAAACGCCAATTCTGCCGGCGTGTCGGAGGACGAGCGGGGCGGTATAAAGCCCTCGAGCGACAACGTACTCTTCCACGGCGTGCTCAGCGAAGCCCACATGAAGTTTGCGGAGATAGCCGGCGTTGAATGCCTGTTCCGTATCGCTTCGGTACGCTACGGCGAGGATGGCCGCTCGCGCCTGGTGGTACACACGAAGGCAAACGGCGCGTGGTCCGCGCCCATGCCGGTCGACTTCCCCCTGGGCTTTGGCGAGGGCGACGTGGAGCGTGGCGGCACGTTCGATTACGACTTCGACGTGGTGGAATATACGGACGGGAGAGAAAACCAAGACGCCTACGTATTGCTGATCTCGGGAGAGCGCCCCGAAGGCGACGCAACCCGGTTCGATACGGCAAGCACAGCCGGCATACTGTCCGTTGTGCGCCTGCACATCAGTAATAGCGAAGTTCGCGTGGTATCGCACACGTCGTGGCGCAGCATCTCGCGCGGCCGCCTGCAGGAGGACGGCTACCATTGCCTGCAATGTCCGCATATCACAGTAGGCAAGACGCTTGTCGACGGACGTCTGTCGGGCGCCTATCTCCACCGCCGCGGTGCCACCGCAGAAAAGGCGCTCGGAACCGAGGCAGAGGTTGCGCTGGAATGCTTTACCCTGTGGTCGGACGATTTGGGCGACAGCCTTACGTTCCGTCAGGTTCTTCGCTTTCCGCAGGCACCGTCGAGCATCGAGCTGGGCGCGCCCGAGAACGTCAGCGGCAAAATGGTGGTGCCCGTTGCATACGAAACCGCAGACGGCTGCGGTTGCGCATCGTACGCCGTGATCGGCCAGTCCATCGCGGGTTGGGGCGTTATGTCGCCAGATGCCACAGTGCCCCACGCGGTGCCGTGGCCGCAGCACACGGGCTTTTTGGCTACCGTCAACGAGCAGCTGCAGCATATTACTTGGACACGAGGCGCGACGGCATTTGCATCGGAGCCCGTGGGCGCCGCGGGCTGTGGCCCGGCGTCGTTCAGCGCGAGCAACAACGGCCGGTGCTTGATGTACGTAGAGAACACCGACGGCAAGGTGGGACAGACCTACGACGAAGAAGGCAACCCGGTAGCGGTGATGGGCAAGCACTTCCGCATCTTCGCCAGCACCTTGGAACGCGATCTGTTCACAGAACCGTTCGTGATGTGTGAGCTCGACCACCCCGTCGATCAGATAACGACGTTTTTGACCTCGGGCGGCATGCTCTCGGCGCTCGCCACGCACATTGTGAGTGCCGAGCAGAGCAAGGCAGAACTGCACGGCATCGAAGTGCCCCTGGTAGCGTGCGCCACTCCGACGGGTGCGGTCGCTACCTCGGGCGCGGTGGTGCCCGGAGCAGCAGGCGAATCCTTCATGGTCACGGTGCGAAACGACGGCAACACCTTGCTGACCGCCGGTACGATCGATCTGTACCGAGAGGGCTCTAACCAGCCGTTCTCCAGCGCATCCATCGGGTTCGGAGCGAACGCACGCATGGCATCGATCTATGATCCAGAGCTTGCCGAGGATGGTTCGGCCAACGATATGGCACACGTGAAGTACGCACTCGAGACGCTGGGCGCGCGTTTTGCAACGCACCCGCTGGTAGCCGACAACGGCAACGCCGTGCTGGCACCGGGCTGCACGGCACAGTTCCGCATGAGCTTCGCCATCCCCGAGAGTTGGAGCGATGAAGTGGGCAAACGCGTAACGCTGTATGCGAAAGCGCGTGATCTGGTGGCGCTCGATCCCGTGACGCTCGAAGAGATTCGACCGGGCGCAAACTCCGCGCTGGGCGCCGTGCTGCACGAGCTCCACATTCCCGACGCGTCATGCGAACGTGCAGAGGTGCTGGTAGGCGTAAGCAGCAACGCGGATACGACGGGACTCCACGACGCACCGATGACGGTCGACGGTGATGGCGGCTCGAGCGGCGGCGGTTCCGGCACGGGAGGCAGCTCCGGCGGAAGCGGCTCTGGCAGCGGCAAGGGCCACGACAATAACAAGAGCTCCGGAAAAGCAGGCGCGCTTGCTGGAACGGGTGACAGCAATATCCCCCTGACGGCAGCCGCAGCAGCACTCGCCGCAGCCGGAGCCGGCCTCGTCGCCTACAGCGCCCGCCGCACCGCACTCGAGCGTAGCGACACCGATGAAGCCGGAACGGATGAGTCCCGCTAGCTCTCAGCGCTTTTGCGAGCGGCGTTGACCCTGTTCGTCGAGCACATAAGGGGTTGGCTCTGATAACCCAGAGTCAGCCCCTTGCGCATTAGATATCGCCGGCGTCGTCGAGTTCTGCCTCGAGCTTGGCGCGACGTTTTTTCGCCGTGAAAAACGTCGCGCACAGGACAGCAAATGTGGCTATGAAAATCGTCGCACCGCAGAACACGCCCGTAGCCAGATTCGCCAACCAAAAGACGCTTTCGAGCGGTACGATCTGTGCCTCAGCGATACAGCGCATTGCGGCAATAACAAGCGCGAACGCGGCGCCGCTAAGACCGCTGACAAGCAGGAAATATCCAACAGGAAGATGCTCGGTTTGCCCAAAACGATTGGTATCGACATAGCCCTTCCGCGTTTGCAGTCCTGCACAAATCAGCATCACGAGAACAAGCCACACATACATAGCGGCCTCAAACGGCGTTGCAAAGACATGCGGCATTTCACAGGCGTCGCTGTGAACCCACGCAACCTGTCGAGCTATAAACTGGTAGAAAAAGATCATCAGCATGCCAAACGAAAGCAGCACGAAACCAATCTTGTAGATCTTCGCGTTCTCAGCCTCCAGACGTTCATCCTTTGGACCGGCATATTCGCGCCACTTTTGCACGAGCTTTAAATCTTCAAATTTCATAGCGACTCCTAAAGAGCGTTAGGGTCGACGTCGGTCTCGTCTTCCCAAAACAAGTCGTTCAACGTGACGCGCAGCGCTTTGCAAATTGCCACGCACAAGTTGAGCGTGGGATTGTAGCCGCCCGCCTCGATCAGACCGATGGTCTGGCGCGTAACGCCCACGGCCTCGGCTAAGTCAGCTTGCGAAAGGCCAGCAGCCGCACGCGCCGCCTTCATGCGTAGGTTCTTTTTGCCCGGCATGGAGCTCCTTTCGTAGTAATGGACAGATATCCGTTGCAACATGACAGAAATATATTGCATCCATCAATGCATGTCAACTATATCTGTCATTATGAAAACCATGTCTGTCATTGCGCGCACGGTGCCCCGCTGCACCCGAAACCGCGCGAGGCACTGGCCCTGCTCATCGCACGCCAAAAAAGGGCTGGCCCCGATAAATCGAAGCCAGCCCTGAGTCGCCTGACGTGGGAATCGCAATCCGTTACTTGAGCTTCAGCGCCTCCATCATGGGCACGGCAGCATCCCAGTCGATCTTCCAGCCAATCGACACGCGGACGGTCTCGCCCGTTGCGGGAGCCGTCGCAAACAGCGTATGGCCGTTGTCGGGACCGGTAAAGCGCAGCCACGTTATGCCGTTGTACTCGACCTGGTCGGTTGTCGTCTCCTTGCCTTCATAGACCTGCTCTAGGCTTGCAATCTCTTCCTCCGGCGAGCGCGGGAAGATGCTGATGTGCAGGCGTCCTCCAGTCTCGTCGTGGAAGAAGTCCGCCTTTTCGTGCTCTTCGTTGGACGAATCCAGCGTGTACCCATCGGCGGCCTCGATACTGTACGATGCGCAATCGATGCCCGTTAAATCTGCCTTCTCGCCAGAATCGGCCACGCCGCCAGCCGCCCTGAACTCCTTGGTCTCGCATCCCGTGGTGTCGAAGTGCATAGCCTCATGATTCTTGGCGGGGGCGTAAGCGTCTACGAACTCGACAGTGATGGGCCCGTAGTACGCCGTCTTGGGCGCCCAGAAATACACGTACTCAACGGTCTCGCCCGGGCCGATATCTGGCCTCTTGGAAAGATCGATGCCCTCGTGAAGCTCATCGGGAGCCTCACTTGCAACGTAGTCGAGCACGGCCGCCTTGCCGGAAGTAAACAACGGGTCGCCTGCCTCAAGATCGCCCTGGGCAGCATGCACGTTAAAGGAGCTAAACGTCCTGTTCTTTTCATTGTTGTTGGTGATCTTGACGTGCAGGTAAAAGCCGTCCTGCAGCTTAGCGTCGCCGCGATAGAACGTACCGTGGGCTACCGACTCATAGGTTATGCCAGCCACCTCGACCGTCTGCGACTCATAGGCCTTGGCCTTCTTCTCTACGGGAGCACTGCCGCCCGAGCTGCCAGCCGAGCCGCTCGGAGCACTACCGCCACAGCCGGCCACCGAACACGCCAGCACGGCCGAAAGCGTCACGGTGGGAATTCCTAACAGCAGCTTTTTCGTCATGGGCTTCATCATCCTCACCGCTCCTTTCGGCTTGCAGCTCATCCGCTGCCCGAGGCTTTCGTCGGCCCCGTGGCATCGGCTTCCACTATGAGCGTATGACGAAACGCGGCACAGGCGAAGTGACCCGTGGCCCAAATAACGCCCCGTTCGACCCCCTTTCAGGCCAAAAGGGCCGTGGTTCGCATACCCTCGGCCCATAAAACGAGACGTCTGTCCCAATGTTCGATTTGAACCAACAGCCGCAAACAAGATAGGGCCCCTTCAGCCGCCTTCAAACTTACTCGGACAGAACCGACTCGGTTTTGCCCGAGTAAACGCCATTCCATCAAATTACGAACGATTGTTCGATGGATTTCGTGTTGGGTGGAATCAGTCGAGGGCCGGGCTATGCTACCTTGACTATCTATACGACCTAAATGCACAAGAGGAAGCACCAAGAGAGCGAGTATGGCAAAAAACACCGCAAACTATGGTAACGACAGTATCCGCCAGCTCAAGGATGAGGAGCGCGTACGTCTGCGCCCCGCCGTCATCTTTGGCTCGGACGGACTCGATGGCTGCGCGCATGCCGCCTTCGAGATCCTGTCCAACGCCGTTGACGAGGCACGCCAGGGCTACGGCAAGCTCATCACCCTCACCGCCTTTCGCGATGGCTCTATTCAGGTAGAGGACAACGGCCGTGGCTGCCCGCTCGACTGGAACCCTTCCGAGAAGCGCTTTAACTGGGAACTCGTCTTTTGCGAGCTCTACGCCGGCGGCAAGTACAACAACAACCAGGGCGGCGACTACGACTTCTCGCTCGGCACCAACGGTCTGGGCTCCTGCGCGACCCAGTACGCTTCCGAATATATGGACGTCACCGTCTGGCGCGACGGCAACAAGTACTCCCTGCACTTTAAGAAGGGCAAGGTCGTCGGCGCCAAAAAGAAGGCGCTCGAGATTGAGCCCAGCGACGAGGACCGTACCGGTACCACCATCAAGTGGCGCCCCGATCTTGAGGTCTTTACCTCGATTAGCATTCCCCACGATTGGTATCGAGAGACCATGCGCCGCCAGGCTGTGGTCAACGCCAACGTGACCTTCCGCCTACGTATTGAGGGCGACGATGGCGAGTTTACCGAAGAGGACTTCTGCTACCCCAAGGGCATCGAAGACTACGTGCTCGAGAAGGTGGGTACCGACTACCTCACCGAACCTTTCTTTATCGAGGCCGACCGTCGCGGTCGCGACCGCGAGGATCTGCCCGACTACAACGTAAAGATCACCGCGTGCATGTGCTTCTCGCGCACCTTCATGATGCAGGAGTACTATCACAACTCATCGTGGCTCGAGAACGGCGGCTCGCCCGAGAAGGCGGCTCGCAGTGCTCTGACCAGCGCCATCGATGCTTACATTAAGCAACAGGGCAAGTACAACAAAAACGAGAGCGGCATTAAGTGGCAAGACGTCCAGGACTGCTTGGTGCTGGTGACCAACTGCTTCTCCACCCAGACGTCCTACGAGAACCAGACCAAGAAGGCCATCAACAACCGCTTTATTCAGCAGGCCATGACCGCCTTCTTTAAGGAGCGCCTCTCGACCTACTTGATCGAGAACAAGGACGCCGCCAATAAGATCATGGAGCAGGTGCTCATCAACAAGCGCTCGCGTGAGAATGCCGAGAAGACGCGTCAGAGCATCAAGACCAACCTGCAGCAAAAGACCGACATGGCCAACCGCGTGCAGAAGTTCATCGATTGCCGTTCAAAGGACAAGAGCCGCCGCGAGATCTACATCGTAGAGGGCGACTCGGCAGCGGGCGCCATTCGCACCTCGCGCGATGCCGAGTTCCAGGGTGTTATGCCCGTCCGCGGCAAGATCCTCAACTGCCTGAAGGAGGACTACCCGCGCATTTTTAAGTCCGACATCATCATGGACCTCATGCGCGTGCTGGGCTGCGGCGTGGAGATCAAAGACAAGCGCATCAAGAACCTCGGCGCCTTCGACCTGGACAACCTCAACTGGAACAAGGTCATCATCTGTACGGACGCCGACGTCGACGGTTATCACATCCGCACGCTCGTGCTCACCATGCTCTATCGCCTGGTGCCCACGCTTATCGACGAGGGTTACGTGTATATCGCCGAGTCGCCGCTCTACGAGATCAACTGCAAAGAGAAAACCTACTTTGCTTACACCGAGCTCGAGAAGAACGGCATCCTCAAGGAAATCGGTGACCAGAAGTGCTCCATCAACCGCTCCAAGGGTCTTGGTGAGAACGATCCGGACATGATGTGGCTCACCACCATGAACCCCGAGACGCGCCGCCTGATCAAGGTGGAGCCCGAGGACGTCACCAAGATGGAGACCATGTTCAACCTGTTGCTGGGCAACGACGAGGCGGGCCGCAAGCGCCATATCTCCGAGCACGGCAAGGAATACCTGGACCAGCTGGACCTGCAGTAGCAGCAAATCGATAACGACGGCCCACAAGAAGTTCAAGAGGAAATCGTGGCAAAGAAGAAGACGAAGAACCAGCCAAAGAAAAAGCAGGTCAACGCCGAGAACGTCATCGGCCTGCACTCCGAGGTCACCGACCAGCCGATTACGCAGACGCTCGAGGTCAACTACATGCCCTACGCCATGAGCGTTAACGTCTCGCGTGCGTTCCCCGAGATCGATGGCTTTAAGCCCTCGCACCGCAAGCTGCTCTACACCATGTACAAGATGGGCCTGCTTAAGGGCGAGCGCCAAAAGAGCGCCAATATCGTGGGCCAGACCATGAAGCTCAACCCGCACGGCGACGCCGCGATCTACGAGACGATGGTGCGCCTGGCCACCGGCAACGAGGCACTGCTCGCTCCCTTCGTTGAGTCGAAGGGCAACTTTGGCAAGTACTATTCGGGCGACCTGAGCTACGCCGCCTCGCGTTATACCGAGGCCAAGCTCTCCCCCATTAGTGCCGAAATCTTCAAAGACATCGACAAGGACCCGGTCGATTTCGTCGACAGCTACGACGGCGCCATGAAGGAGCCGCGCCTGCTGCCCACCACGTTCCCCAACATCCTCGTCTCGGCCAACAAGGGCATCGGTGTCGCCATGGCGTCCGACATCTGCGGCTTCAACCTCAACGAGGTCTGCACCGCCACCATGCACTACCTGCAGGATCCCGACTGCGACTTGCTCGAGTACATGCCCATGCCCGACTTCTCGACCGGCGGTGAGATCATCTACCGCCGCGAGGAGATGGAGAAGATTGTCGAGACCGGTCTCGGCAGCTTCCAAATCCGCTCCCGCTGGCGCTGGATTCCCGAAGAGCGCATCATCGAAGTGTACGAGATTCCCTACACCACCAAGACCGATGTCATCATCGAGCGCATCGTCAAGCTCTCCAAGGAGGGCAAGGTCAAGGAAATCGCAGACATCCGTGACGAGACCGACCTTTCGGGCCTGCGCATCGCTATCGACCTGAAGCGCGGCGTCGACCCCGACAAGCTCATGGCAAAGCTCTACCGCTCGACCACGCTGCAAGACTCGTTCTCGTGCAACTTTAACGTGCTGGTCGACGGCTATCCCCGCGTTATGGGCGTGCGCCAAATCCTGCACGAGTGGGTTGCATGGCGCATTCAGTCCACGCGTCGCCGCATCAACTTTGACCTGGGCAAAAAGTCTGAGCGCCTGCATCTGCTGCACGGCCTCGAGGCAATCCTGCTCGACATCGACAAGGCCATCGCCATCATCCGCGGCACCAAGCTCGAGGCTGAGGTCGTGCCCAACCTTATGAAGGGTTTCGACATCGACGAGACCCAGGCCGAGTTTGTTGCCGAACTCAAGCTCCGCAACATCAACGAGGAGTACATCCTCAACCGCACCAAGGACATCACCAAGCTCGAGGGCGAGATTGCCGGGCTTGAGGAAATCCTCTCCAGCGAAGAGAACATCAAGAAGGTCATCAGCGACGAGCTGGCCGCGGTCAACAAGAAGTACGTGATACCGCGCCGCACGGGCAGGATCGAGCCCCATGAGGTTATCGAGGTAAGCTTGGAGCCCGAGGTCGAGGAATACCCGGTCACCATCATGCTCTCGCGCGACGGCTACCTCAAAAAGATGACGGACCGCGTGCTCAAAAAGGCCGCCACGCTCAAGTACAAGGACGGCGATAAGCCCTTTATCGAGTTCCCGTCCGCCAATACGCACGAGCTTTTGGTGTTTACCAACAAAAGCCAGGTGTACAAGTGCAAGGTTGCGGCGTTTGAGGACACCAAGTCGGCCCAGCTGGGCTCGTACCTGCCGACCGATCTTGAGATGGAACCCGACGAGAGCGTGATCTGGGTCATCGACCCCGAGGACTACAAGGCCGACGTGCTGTTTGTCTTTGAGAACGGCCGCGTGGTGCGCGTCGCGCTTTCTGGATACGTCACCAAGACCAACCGCAAGCGCCTCAAGAACGCCATCTACGGTGGCAGCAAGCTGCTGTATGCCCAGGTACTCAAGGAGGATCGCGACATCGCGCTGGTCTCGAGCGACTATCGCCTGATGAACTTCAACACGTCGCTGCTCAAGACCAAGACGACCACCAACACGCAGGGCGTCCAGGCCTTTACGGCCAAAAAGGGCCGCTCGGTCACCACCGTCGGCACAACCGAGGAGATCCTTGGCGCCGGCGTCTCGGCCGAAAAGTTCACCGCGCAGAGTCTGCCCTCTGCCGGTGCCCTCATGAAGGAAAACGACATGCCGAGTTTGTTTGACTAAACCAACGGCAGTCGAACTGGTCCAAGTTTGCAAAGCAAGGAGGCCCGGAACGTAGCAGTCCCTGCGCTCCGGGCCTCATGTGCTACGGAAGGATAGCTCCTATAGACAAAATGCCGCATAAAGTGGAACAGACATAAGCCCATCATTCATTCCAAAGGGCTTAGTCGAAAGCCTGATTAGGCGCACGCCCGAATGGGTCTTTTTAAGCGAGGACAGGCTTCGAGATCTCGTATTCTCCCCCGCCTTAACCTCGATCGCAGACACGCACCCCTGCCTCTCTACGACAAAGTCTATTTCCGCGCGATTATCTCGAGCCCAATAATGCAGTGGATAGCCAATGGCTGAAAGTTGTTGGGCAACGCAGTTTTCGGTAAGCGCACCCATGAATGTGCCACCGATTCCAGCGAGAATGTCGGCTCGCTGAGCACCTGCCTTGGAGACAAGCAGCCCCGTATCCGCCTGATAGATTTTAAAAGACGAAGGGTTAGCGAACGCCTCTAGAGGACTTTCAATCTGCCCAACCAGGCTGCAACGCTTCACGGTGCCTGACAATACAAGCCAATCGAGGGCGTCTCCAAATAGAGACGCGTTGCCTCCCGAGCGCACCACCTTGTATTGAAATTTACGATTCTCTTTGGCAAGCTGCTGCGGGATGGAATCGAAGCACGCACGCGTCTTTGCACTCAAACGCTCATCAGCGTATTTATTGGTGTCGGCAGAGTAGCCGTCGAGGATAATCCGATGCTTTTCGGCGACATCGATGACCGACTGAGCCTCAGCATACGTTTGGACAGCCTCAGGCATTCCGCCAATAACAAGATACTGTCGATAGAGCCCCAGCGCTTTGTCGTGAAGGCTCGGAGCAAGAGGGTCCATCGATTCGAATGACGAACGTATCTCGTCCGCCAGACGCTCGTACCCCATCGCCCAAAGAAACTCTTCGAAATCCAGCGGAGCCATCTCGATCAAATCGGTCTTTCCAACGGGAAACGAATACGACTGATGATTAATGGCAACCCCAAGGAGCGACCCGGCAGCCGCGACATAGTACTCGGGGGCATCTTCGCAAAAGTACTTAAGGGAAGCAAGCGCTTCTTCGCATGCTTGGACCTCATCAATGAACAGCAACGTCTTGTCTGGCACGATGCGCTGTCCCGTACGAGCCTCAATCGCGCGCACGATCGAGCGGGGATCGAGACCGCCCGAAAAGTCTGCCCGAGCCGATCGGTCATTCTCTAGATTGATATAGACGACCGACTCGAAAAGATTCCGTGCATATGTTCTGAGCAGATAGGTCTTGCCGCACTGGCGTACGCCCTTGACCAGCAGGGGCTTCCTATCGACTTTGTCTCGCCATTCCTTAAGGAGCCTGTCTGCTTTCCGGCGCATGAGCGTCCTTTCCTCATGAACTACTGTCTAGCAATATTTTAACGCAGAATAATTGCTTTTCGATTATTTTTCTGCGTTAAAAATTGTCAGCATCAATGCTTCGACGCCCTTTGGCCAGTCATTAGCAAAACTTGCAAAAATTAGCAAAAGTTGCAAAGGGCTGCAAAAGTTGCAAAAGAAATGGCGTCGATGACTCAAGCAAAGTTCCGCCGCCACACAAATCATATGCTCCACACGGGAACTGCCTGGACATCCTTGGTAATGAGATATGGATCAGAAGTTTGGCAGACAACGTGCCCAAACCCGATCTCATAGCCAGACAGACCTTCAAGACAGGTAAAGTTCTTCACCGCGTCTCTACCCACCGTGGCAGACATCTTTACCTCGACGGGATGCAAGGTATGGCCCTCTTGGATGAGCAAATCGATTTCGCGCTTCTTTTGATCCCGGTAGAACCATGCGTCACGAAGGCTCTTCCCCGCGTTCATAAATCTTTTCAGTATTTCCGAGACAACGAATGTCTCAAATATATGCCCAGCCGCAGCCCCGTTTCGCAATTGCTCCGGCAATCGCCTCCTGTTATGGAGTCCATAACCTCGCACAAACGCCAACCGGTCAAAATCGGGAGTCATATTCCCGATTTTGACCCGCAGCCTTCAGCTCGATTCCTGCCCCGGCAGGGTCTCGGAGATAGCCAAGTGCATGGCAATCAGCAATCCTCTTGATAAGGACCGCGAGCACTTCCGCTAGCGCTGATTGCCATGCATTCTTCTTGTTCTTAGGCAAGCTTGCGAGCGAGCTCTCGCACCTCTTCCAGCTTAGGCGAGGAGGCCATGCTATCGCGCTCGGTCATGACGCTGATGGTGACAATGCCCTGGTCCCCCCACTTGCAGTACTCACATGTGGACTTGTACATAGCGATCGCCGCATCATAGACGCCTTCACTGTGGCTGTCGAGCAAAAGGGCCGTCTTAGTGAACGGGAATCCCGTGGCACCAAAGGCGTACAGGCGGTCGATGGCCGCTTTCTCCTGCGCGGTAATATCAAACCAGTAGATAGGCGAAGCGAATACAACCATGTCGGCGTCTTTCAGCGACTCGATCACGTCGGCCATGCCATCCTTCTGTACGCAGGCGCCCTCATGGGCAAAGCAGTACTGGCATCACAGGCAACCAGCGATCTTCTTGCTGGCAACGCGGACGATCTCAACCGTATGGCCGCCCTCGCGCGCGGTCACGGCACATGCCGAAAAAACGAGAGTGGAAAATCTCCCACTTTGAGCTCCAAGAAAGGCTCAAAGTGGGAGATTATCCACTCTCATTCAGCATGCGTCTGAAAATCCACGCTCGTGCGTCCGGATTTCCACGCTCGTGCCGCACGCTCGCGGAGCATCGCGAACATTGATTGGGACCGATGCGGATCGCGGCATGAGGCCGTAAGGGTTGCCCAGAGGTTGCACGAGAACGGCAAAAGAAAAGCCCCCGACCCGTTTTCGCAGGTCAGGGGCTTGCAATCGCCTAATGTGGACTATTCCCACTCGATGGCGTCGGTTCTGCCGTCCCGTCACTCCAGTTACACCCAGTTTTCGGCATCGACACGGAACGCGTGCCGCCGAATGACGCGAT